>NC_022663.1:4800000-5126455 GCF_000157895.3 Mycobacterium kansasii ATCC 12478
ACCAGGGCGCGCGGCGTGCGCGGTGACCGCAGAAACCGGCCGGCATAGTCCAGGTGCGCCCCGGAGATCGAGGTGAGCGAGGCGATCCTGGCCAGCACGGAGTCGTCGGTGACCGCCGTCCAGCCTTGGATCGCGCCCCAGTCGTGCCCCAGCAGGTGGACCCGGTCAACGCCGAGGCCGTCGATCACCGCGCCGACGTCGGAAACCAATTGGGGGAGCCGGTATCCCGACTGGTCGGCCGGTCGGCTCGATTCGCCGGCACCGCGCACGTCGTAGGCCACGACGTTGTATTTGGCGGGGTAGCGCTGACCGAGTTCCGTCGCGACGCCGTCCCACACGTGGTGGTTGTCCGGGTAGCCGTGGACGGCCAGAAGGGTCGGGCGCCGCGGGTCGATCTCGGTGTAGGCGTGCACCGCTAGGGTCACGCCATCCGATGCGGTGACAGTACGGGCCATGGCTCCTCGATGCTCAGTGCGACGCTCGGGCCGCAGGGGATCGGGCCAGATACTCGACGGCACGTCCGACCCCGCCGAGCTGGGACGGGTGGAAGCGCGGCGTGTAGTAGGCGCCGATGACCCGCAGGAACTGGAAAGGCCCCGGCACCAAGCCCCGTCGCGCCGCGTCGAAGTAGTCGCGCCAGCGTGGTTGGGTGCCCGGCGGCAAGTGCGGGTCGACGGAGTACATGAACCGCACGCCGCGGATGAACAACCACAGCATCGCCGGCGTGACCAGCAGCTGGGTGCGCACTTGCCGCCAGTACCCGGCCCGCAGGTGCTTCATGGTGTCGAAGGCGACCGCCTTGTGCTCGACTTCTTCCGCACCGTGCCAGCGCAGCAGATCCAGCATCACCGGGTCGGTGCCGAGGGCGTCGTGCTGCGGGGTGTCGAGAATCCATTCACCCAGGATGGCGGTGTAGTGCTCGATGGCCGCCACGATCGAAACCTGCTCCAGCAACCAGCTCTGCCGTCGTCGCAGGCTCCACCGGGGCCGGTCACCGATCAGCTTGCCGAACAGCCAGCGGAGCTGATCGGTAAACGGTTTCGCGTCAATGCCTCTGGCGGCGAAGCGCTCGAGCACCCCGGAATGTGCCTGGGCATGCATGGCCTCCTGGCTGATGAATCCCTGCACGTCCAGCCGCAGCTGGTCGTCCTTGATCAGTGGCAGTGCCTTCTTGAACACCTCGACAATGAACTCTTCGCCCGCCGGCAGCAGCAGATGCAGGACGTTGCAGAAGTGGGTGGTGAAGGGCTCGTTGGGCACGTAGTAGAACGGCAGCTTCGCCCAGTCGAACTCGACGTCGCGCGCCTGAAGGACGATTCGCTCGTGGTCCAGCGACGCGTCATGCGGGCCCGCCGCCTGGTCATCGACAGTGAACATGGTGATCCCCCTGGACGGATGCGCCCTTACCACGAGTCCTCCACGTCGTGGCTACGCACTGCATTGCGCCTCGGTCTCAGCCTCGGTGATCAGCTGCTCGCGCCGCAGGAACTCGACCAGCGCATCCACCGTGTCGGCCAGGGCCGGTTCGCGCAACCCGACCTTGGCCAGCGCGCGGGCATGCCGGTACTGCGTGTTGTCGTAACGCTTGTCGCGCATCGCCTCGATTTTGCCGGCCGAGCGGGTCAGGAAATCGACCAGCGGGTACAGCGCGTCGCGCGGCGTGCACCGGCGGTTCAGCTGCTCGGTGAATGACGGGATGTCATGGTAGGCAAAGCCGTAACCGTAGCGTTCCGACAACAGCCGGGTGATGTCGGTCAGGTTGTAGTAATCATCCGCCGTCAGGTTGAAGACATGGCCCGCGTCGGCCGGCAGGCCCATCAGTCCGACGATGTGGTCGGCGACCAGGTCGGCCGGCAGCAAGCTGATCTGGTTGTGCGCGTTGACGGCCAGGCCGTGCTCGATCATGAACGCGGTGAGGCGCACCAAGATGTCGTCCCGGCTGCCGAAACCCGCGCTGGTGGGCGAAATGAGCGACGGCCGGTAGATCCGCACGTCGAGTCCTTGCCGCTGCGCGGCCAGCGTCAGCTGCTCGGCGACCCACTTGGTCTGCGAGTAGCCGAAATCCAGCCCGGCCATCTCCGCGTTCCCATACGACTCGCCGACCACCGGCATAGTGCTCCAGCCGTAGATGAAGGTGCTGGAGACCAAATGGAAGCTCTTGCGGTGGGTGGTCAGCGCCAGCCGCAGCAGCTCCCAGGTGCCGATCACGTTGGCCGGACGCAGTGCGTCGTAGGTTCGGACATAGTTGACCAGGGCACCGTTGTGGACGATGCCGTCCACGGTGTCGGCCAGTCGCCGGAACCCGGCCTCACCGATTCCCAGGTGAGGTTCGGCCAGGTCGCCGCAGACCACCCGAACCCGCGCCAGAACTTCGGCCTCCAGCGCCGGGGACCATAGCTGGGCCCGGCGTAGCGAGGCGATGATCCGATCGTGACCGTGTGCCGTATCGGTGGCGCGGACCAGCGCGTGGATGGTGTGAGACGTCCGCCTCAGCAGGCTGGCGAGCAGGAACGGTCCCAGGAACCCGGTCGCGCCGGTCAACAGGATATCGCTGGGTGCGCCCGATCGCGCCGGCGGGAGAGCCGGCAGCGGCAGCCGCGCGTCGACGCGCATCTGCATGGCCTCGTATGCCTCGTACTCGGCGGCAATCCGGTCGAGCGCGTGGCGCAGGGCGTGGATCGGCTGCCCGGACCCATCGCCGAATTGCCATACGAGCCGGAAGAACTCGGCGACGGTCAGGCGCTGCAGCAATCGAGTGTTGACCTCCTCGGTCAGCTCCGCCGCGCCGTGCTCGTCCAGCAGCGCCTGCAGGTCGGCGCGCAGTTCGGCCAGCGCCAGTGAGTCGATGCCGAGATCGGCGAAGGAGCAATCCTCGTTGCCGGTGAGGTCGTAGCTCTCCATCAGATGACGGAAGCGTTCCAGCGGACCCGCGGTGGCGCCCGATACTTCCTGGGTCGGGCGGGTGTGGCTCGCCAGCACGGGCAGCTGACCGTCCAGCCACATCTGTCGGGTCTGAGCGCGCCTGATCTTGCCCGAGGTGGTCTTGGGAATACTGCGCGGCGGCGCGCACACGATGGTGTGCGGATCGACGTGGCAGTGGCGGCGGATCGACCGCGCCAGTGCCTTCGGGTCGGGCGGTGACTGCTCGTCGCGCACCTCGGCGACCACGACCAGCGCCTCCTGCTCGTCGTGCTCGACCGAGAAGGCCGCGACGCAGCCGTTGCGAACCTGTGCGGCCGACCGCTCCACCACGGCCTCGATGTCGGAGGGGTAGCAGTTGACGCCGCGGACGATGATCAGGTCCTTGCTACGGCCGCAGACGAACAGCTCGCCCTCGTAGAGGAAACCGAGATCGCCGGTCCGGAGATAGGTGCGCTCCGCATCGTCGGTGACACGGGCCGCGAAGGTCTCCGCGGTGAGCTCCGGGCGGTGCCAGTAGCCGCCGCCCTTGGAGGGTCCGTCCAGCCACACCTCGCCGATTCGGCCCTCGCCCAACGCCTGCCTCGACTGGGGATCGACGATGCGGACCACGTTTCCGGCAACGGGCTTGCCGCAGCTCACCACCCGGGCCTGGTTGTTGTTCTCCGGCAGCGCCTTTTCGACCCGGGCAAGGTTCTGCCCCAGCGCCCGCTTGTTCAAAGCCAGCGTCTGGCGCCCCCGGATGGACACGATCAGGGTGTTTTCGGCCAAGCCGTAAGCGCCGGCCAGCGCGTCGGGCCGCAGACCGTAGCCGGCGAAGCGCTGCCGGAACCGCGCAAACGTGTTGGCGCGCAACGGCTCTGCACCGACGACCAGGCTGTCCAGGCTGCCCAGATCGATCCCGGTCAGCTCGTCGGTGGGCAGCTTGTCCGTACGCAGGCAGTACTCCAGCGCGAAGTTCGGTGCCGGGCTGTGGGTGGCGCGCACCTGACTGATCAGCCGGAGCCAGGCCGACGGCCTTTGTAGGAAATCGGCCGGCGACATCGCATGGGTGGTCCCACCGAGCAGCATTATGAACAGGTAAGCGGAGATCAGGCCCATGTCGTGGTGCTGCGGGAGCCAACTGACGGCCACTTCGCCGCCGGCGAACGCCGAGCCGTTGGCGATGACGTTGGCGTGGCTGACGATCACGCCCTTGGGATCGCTGGTGGAGCCGGAGGTGTACTGCAGGAAGAGCACCGGACCGGGCGTGTCCGCCACGGGGGCGCCGCCGAACTCCCAGGTGCCGTCCGTTGCAAACCACGGCAGCTCCGGAGGCCGCGCTGCGTCGGGCCACGGCAGCCCGCCTGGTCGGTGCCCGAGCAGCAGGCGGTAGTCGTACTCGAGCTGTTTGGTCGACAGCACCGCCTTGGCCTGGCAGTCCCGTGCGATGAAGCTGAGCTTGGCCAGGCCCGCTTCGAACGCCATGGGCAAAGGCGGGCTGACCGGTACAGCGATCACCCCGATACGAGCGCAGGCGAAGAATGCGGCCACCATCTCCAGTCCCGGCGGGTAGACCAGCAGCGCCCGGTCTCCCGGCCGCAGCCCGGCCTCTGCAAACAAATAGGCGGCCAGCTCGCGGGTCCGTTCGGCGAAGCTTTGATAGGTGTAATGCTCGAGCTCGCGGCCTTCGGCATCCACGAACCGGTAGAGGGTCTGGTCTGGCCTGCGTGCTTCCCACATCCGCAGGTAATCGATAAGCGTCTCCATGGTAGGAGCCATTCCCCCTTTCCGAGCCGGTCTTCGACCGGATCGACGGAACCACGTCATTCACTAATCGGTAATGCCAAGCGTAACGCAGCGGACCGATAACAAGCAAAGGATTTCAGTACCTTTTATGCGGGTTTGTACTAACCTCACAGGCGCGTTTCGGTTAACGAGTCATAGTACAAATACCGGATGCTGCGATGAGACTGAACGTCCGGCTGACGAGGCATGTAACAGGGAATCATCAGCGATTTCCGTACCTACGCCTCTCAGTATCTCAGTACGACAAGTGGCGGCATTTAAGCAGGTAAATCAGCCAAAGTCCGAAGATACTGACATACGGAAATGCGTATTAGCGTATTTCATGAACGCGGTCGTAGAGTTTGTCGTTCGCAACCGCCCTCAACCGGCGTTACCGCCGTCATCCAAGGTTAATTCATAAACGGAATGCGGCCCCGTAAGTGCTCGGTATTCTGTTGTTATCGGTCATTACAGCAACGACTATCCATGCCATCTGCGAAAATGAGTCACTCGGTGGTGGACGGGCGTCTCGTTGTCGGGCAATCCCGTCGTCGGCCGCTGCCGGCGGGCGCGCCGGCGGTAGCGGGCCAGCCGTGTGCGGACGGCGCTAGACCCGAGTCGACGACACCCGTGCCTGCCGCCGGGCCGCGGCCACCGCTGCTCCCGGACCGCCGCCGGAACCCCTATGCACGCCGCCTCATGACAGGCATCTGCAGCAACGTCGTCACCGACGACCGGCCGGAACCCTCCCCGTCCGCCGGGTGCGACCAGATGCGGTACCCCGCTGGCCTGCGGATGTCTGTCGCGACCCGGCCGCAACCCGCATCCGCCGTGATAGTGCAGCAACTCCTCATCTACGGATATACTGCAACGGAAGTACTGACATACTGATATGGCTTGCCGAGGGGGGCACCACGATGAGCAGCGCCGATCGCATCAACGCCGACGCCGAACGTTTCCGGGCGTACACCGCAGACGCACCATTCGCTTCGTCGGTCGCGGCGGCGCCGACCGAACCCGTCACCATCGGCCGGACACGCGCCGCGCGCACCCGGCGAACGGTCGACCTCTCCCCGGCCCAGCACCGAGCCCTCGACATCTGGCAGCGAGAAGCCGCCGACCGCCTTGGTCTCGCGCGCGTCACCGGACAAGAGGTCCTGGTCGCCCTCGTCGACCAACTACTGAGCGACCCCAAACTGTCCGCCCAGATCACCCGCACCATCCGCTCCCGGCGCTGACGTCACCACCGAGGCAGGTGACGCGCAGGCCCTACTTGCGCCACCCGGAAACGTGGCCCGGCGCTGGCCACAATCCTGACGACGCCGACGAAACGCTCGCCGTCGATGATCGGCGACAACGGCTCGTCCTCGGCCTCGATGACCATTTCTTCGCCGTTGACATCGCGTACAAGATGACCGCGGATGCTGCCGTGGGTAAGCCCTGCGGGAAGTTGCGCAACAATCCTGGAGGGCCTGGTGTCCCCGGCTTGGAAATGCAGCGCACCAGGTGCGGCGGCCTTCGGGAAGAGCCGGAACGGACCGCCGATACGCAGGTCGATCGCACCGGCGTGCAGCAGCCGGTGGGTTCGCGTCGGGACCTCCTCGCCGTCGATGACCACGCGGGCGTGGGTCGGAGCGAACAGGTGGGCCGCCCAGTTGGGTCTGTTCATGCGGCCCGGGGCAACCTTGGAGGTCACGTAGTCGCCGAACGTGCGGGCGATCACCCAGGCGACGGCCGCGCGGCCATGATCGGGGTTGGCGTAGTACTTGTCGTAGAACCGGTTGCCGACACCTCCGGCGGCCAGCCCGAAGCAAAGGCGATGGAATGGCGCGCCGTCGGCGGTCTCGCCGTTGAGTTGCAAGGTGTCGAGGCACACCTCGGGCGGCGGGTGATTCGACTCGGCGGCTGCCGCCAGAGCACCGACGATCGCATCGGCCCGCCCGCGTACCCCCGCCTTGCGCGCGACGGCGTTGACACTGCCGCCGTTGGTGGGCACAAATGCCGGCCAGCGTTCCGGGTCGGCCACGCACTGTTGGGTTTCGTTGACCAACCAGTGCAGGGCGCCGTCGCCGCCGTCGCCCACGAGGTGGGTAACCCGGGGATAAAGCTGTTGCACGGTCGTGCGGAGTTCGTCGACGGACGCGGTTTCGTGCACCTCGCCCCACCGGCCGACGATGTCGCGCAGCTCGGCGGCGCGATCACCCGGCGCAGCGAGGTTCTTGCGTGCCTTCGGGTTGACGATGACGCCCAGGTACATCTGCGGGTCACCCGCCCGGCGCACGTCTGGCCGACCCGCGGCCGTGGCGGGGCAGGTCCGGCCAGGCGGATACATCGCATCCCAAATGGATACTCCTCGGCGAAGGGCCCGCACGTGCGATTACGCGGACCATTCGGGACGATACCCAGCTTCACGGGTTTTGAATCCTGCAGTCGTCGCCGCCGGTAGACGCCGGCCAAACGCTGGGCTTCGGGGTCGGATATCGGATCGTGGCGACGCACCGTCGGGGACTTCGTCAACGGGTCGCTTTACCATGTCATCGGGGTCGAACGCGTCGAGTTTTCCAACGCGAAGAACTAGGCACTGACGGGGTGGGACAAGGATGCCTGATCGGTGCGGCGGGGTGCCGCCGCGCGCCACAGTGGTCATGGGGAACGCCGCGAAAAGCTCACCGGGGGCCGGCTGATGAGGCTCCGCATTCCAGCGTCTGCCGTGCCTGGGTGGACCGCCGCAAAGCTGCCGTCGTTCGCCGGACGTGTCGTCATTGTCACCGGCGCCAACAGCGGGCTGGGTGAGGTGACCGCCCGCGAGCTGGCCCGGGTCGGTGCCCACGTCATCCTGGCGGTACGCAACACCGAGAAAGGCGAGGCCGTCGCCCGGCAAATGGCCGACCCCGGGGCGTGTCGCCTCGAGGTGCGTCGGCTCGACCTGCAGGACCTGTCCTCGGTGCGGGACTTCGCCGACGGCATCGACAAAGTCGATGTCCTGGTCAACAACGCCGGCATCATGGCCGCCCAATACACGCTGACGGCCGACGGATTCGAGGGCCATATGGCCACCAATCACCTCGGTCATTTCGCGCTGACCAACCTGCTGCTGCCCAAGCTCACCGACCGGGTGGTGACGGTGTCCTCGCTGCTGCACAACATCGGCTACCTGAGCCTCAGTGACCTGAACTGGCAGTCGCGACCGTATTCGGCATGGCTGGCTTACGGCCAGTCGAAGCTGGCCAACCTGCTCTTCACCAGCGAGCTGCAGCGGCGTCTGGATGCCGTCGGCTCCTCGCTGCGCGCACTGGCCGCTCATCCGGGCTGGTCACACACGAACCTGCAGGGCAACTCCGGCCGCAAAGTGGTGGACGCGGCGGTCTTGGCCGTAGACCGGATGGTGTCTACCGATGCCGACTTCGGCGCCCGCCAGACGTTGTATGCGGTGTCGCAGGACCTCGCCGGCAACACGTTCGTCGGCCCGCGATTCGGCCTGTATGGCCGCACCCAGCCGACCTGGCGCAACTGGTCGGCCAGGCGCGCCGCCACCGCCGTCGCACTCTGGGAGCTGTCCGAACAGCTGACCGGTGCCAAGTTCCCCCTTTGAGGCAACGGTGCGCGAGTGTCTAAGTCGGCGAGGCGGTTTCGGCGCCGGGACCGCTGAGAACTCGGCGCACGGTCGACTCGATGCAGACGAAACGTGAATAGTGGGTATACGTGCGGCCGCGGGCCGGATGTCGGCGAGGAGGTCGCCCCATGTCGAATACCGATATCGCCGGGTTTCTCGCGTTGTGCGCCGCGCTGGCAGCCGCGGTCGGCAGTGTGATCCGCCAGCGGTCCGCCCAGGAGATCACCGACCAACCCGTCGGCTACCTGGCGCTGTTCGGAATGTTGTTGCGCGACACCCGCTGGTGGCTGGGCGGTCTGGGCGACATCGCCAGTTACTGTCTGCTCGCCGCGGCCCTCGACAAGGGCTCGGTGATGTTGGTGACGGCACTGCAGGTGACGGTGCTGCTGTTCGCGCTGCCCCTCTATGCACGGTTGGCCCATCATCGGATAACCCGGCGGGAGTGGCTGTCGGCGGTGTTGCTGGCTGCGGCGTTGGCGACACTCATCACGGCTGGGGATCCCACCGCCGGCCACTCCCGAGGCTCGCCGCAAGGCTGGATCGCGGTGGCCGCGGTGCTGGGCCCGGCCTTGGGATTGTGTGTGCTGGGCGCCCGGATCCTGGCGGATCGTCCCGCTGCGGCGGTGCTGCTGGCGGTGGTGTCGGGTTCGTCGTTGGCGCTGTTCGCGGTGCTCACCAAGGGCATCGTTGACGTGCTCGAACACGGTACGGACAACCTGTTGCGCACACCCGAGCTATATGGCTGGGTGCTGGCCGCGCTGGGCGGGATGATCTTCCAGCAGTCGGCGTTTCGCGCCGGCGCCCTGACCGCCTCACTGCCGACGCTGACGGTGGCCAAACCGGTGGTGGCCTCGGTGCTCGGGGTCACCGTGCTCGGCGAAACGTTGGAGGCCGACGGCCCGGAGTGGCTGTTGCTGGTGGCCTCGGCGGTGGTGGTGATCATCGCGACGGTCGCCTTGGCGCGCGGTGAGGCCGCCACCATGGCGGCCGGCGCTGGACGCGACGTGACGATCGCCGACCGGCCACCGGCACCGTGGCAACCCTTGACCGGTTGACGTGTTACTCGCGGCGGCATCCCGCCCGCGACCGTCGACTCCCACGCAGGGCGGTAACGGGACAGTCAATTAACCGCCGAATTGAACGGTATTGGTGCTAAGTTGACGTCGCCGATCGGTGATTTGGACATAACGCTCCACCACAAGGATGGTTCCGCGCTGGTTTGGCTTTGACCCGTATCCACTGGGCCGTGAGGAGAACGAGTGAGTGTCAATCCGTTCGACGACGACAACGGTAGCTTCTTCGTCCTGGTCAACGACGAGGAGCAGCACAGCCTGTGGCCGGTGTTCGCCGATATTCCGGCCGGTTGGCGGGTCGTTTACGGCGAGGCCACCCGGGCCGAATGTCTGGACTATGTCGACCAGAACTGGACCGATATCAGGCCGAAGAGTCTTCGCGAAAGTTTGCGGCAGAGGCAGGCTTCCGATTCGTAAGCTGTCCGGGTGGCGTCTGGATGGATGAGCACGCCAAAATCCGTGCGTATGGCATCGAGCGTGGTGAGACCCAGGCGGCGCTAGCCGGGCTGGCGGGGGTCGATCAGGCGGTGGTGATCACCCACGAGGACCGCACCGGCGACAAGCGGCTGGTGGGTTATGTCACCGAGTCGGTCACCGGCGCGGTCGACCCCGCCGCCGCGCGCGCGGCATTGGCCGAGCGGCTGCCGCCCTACCTGGTGCCGGCCGTGGTGGTGGTCCTTGAGGCCATGCCGGTGACAGTTGACGGTGAGCTCGACACTGCTTCTTTGCCGGCACCGGCACCGGCACACCGCGTCGACTCCCGGATCGAGCAGGCCCTGCGCGACATCTATGTTCGCCTGCTCGGTGTCGAGAACGTAGGGGTCGATGAGTCATTTTTCGACCTGGGCGGGGATTCGCTCTTGGCGATGCGGGCGATCGCCGCGGTCAACACTGAACTGAATGTCGACCTCAAGGTGGGCACCCTGTTCAACTGGCCGACTATTGCGCAGCTGGCATCGTGCATCGGGCGGCACTCGGGCCGGCTCAAGCGGTTGGTGGCTGCGGAGCGGCCCGCCGTGATTCCGTTGTCGTCTGCGCAAAGCCGGCTGTGGTTCATCCACCAATTGGATGGATCATCGCCGGTCTACAACCGGGCGGTGGCGTTGCGGTTAAGCGGGCAGCTCGATATCCGCGCGTTGCGTACGGCGTTGGCCGATGTGGTGGGCCGTCATGAAATCTTGCGCACGGTGTTTTCAGCGGTCGAGGGGATACCGCAGCAGGTGGTGCTTTCCGCCGAGCAAGCCGATTTCGGTTGGCAGGTCCTCGATGCGACCGGATGGCCGGCGGACCGGGTCATTGAGGCCATCGAAGAGACGGCGCGCCTCGGCTTCGATCTGGCAAGCGAAATCCCTTTGCGCGCAAGACTGTTCCGCATTCATGACCAGGAACACGTGTTGGTGATCGTGCTGCACCACATCGCCGGGGATGGCTGGTCGATCAGCGTGTTGGCCAGCGATGTGGGCGGCGCCTATGTCAGCCGGTGTTCGGGACGCGCTCCGAGCTGGGTCCCGTTGCCCGTGCAGTATGTGGACTACACGCTGTGGCAGCGGGAAAACCTCGGCGATCCGGCCGATAGTGGCAGTCCGCTGGCCGCCCAGTTGCGGTTCTGGGAAGAAGCGTTGGCCGGGATGCCCCACCGGCTTGAGCTACCCACCGATCGGCCGTATCCGCCGGTTGCCGACCACCGGGGCGGCAGCGTCGTCGTGGACTGGACCGCGGAACTGCAGCAGCGGGTAGGAGACGTTGCCCGCCGGCACAATGCGACCAGTTTCATGGTGGTCCAGGCAGCGCTTGCTGCGCTGCTGTCTCGGCTGAGCGGCAGCAGTGACGTGGCGGTGGGATTCCCGATCGCCGGTCGCGGTGATCCCGCGCTGGACGGACTGGTGGGTTGCTTCGTCAACACCCTGGTGCTACGGGTCGACCTCTCCGGGGATCCCACCTTCAGCCAATTGCTGGACCGGGTGCGCCAGCGCTGTCTGGCCGCCTACGGGCATCAAGACGTGCCCTTCGAGGCACTGGTCGAACGGCTCAACCCGCCGCGGTCGTGGACTCATCATCCCCTGGTCCAGGTGATGCTGGCCTGGCAGAACTTCACCTGGCACTACGACGACCCCGCCGCGGGATTGGCCTTGGGTGACTTGCAGGCCTCGCCCGTACCCATCGAGACCCGCACCGCCCGCATGGATCTGGCGTTTTTTCTGGCCGAACGTTCCACCGACGCGGGTGCACCTGCCGGGATCGGCGGCACGGTGGAATTCCGCACCGACGTGTTCGACGCGGCCAGTATCGAGGCATTGGTCGAGAGGCTGCAGCGGGTGCTGGTGGCGGTCACCGATCGACCGGGGCGGCGGGTGTCATCGATAGCTCTGCTTGACGCCGTTGAGCGTGCCCGGCTGGATGAATGGGGTAACCGCGCGGTGTTGGCCCGGCCCGCACCGGCGGCGATGTCGATTCCCGCGGCGTGGGCCGCGCAAGTGGCGCGCGCCCCCGATGCGGTAGCGGTCAGTTCCGCGGAGCGCTCGTGGACCTACCGCGAACTCGACGAGGCCGCGAACCGGTTGGCGCACTTGCTATCCGGCTACGGCGTCGGCCGCGGCACGTCTGTGGCCCTGCTGTTGGAGCGGTCGGCGCAGGCCGTCGTCGCGATACTGGCTGTGCTCAAGACCGGCGCGGCCTACCTGCCCCTGGACCCGGCCCTGCCGGGGCCCAGGGTGGAATTCATGGTTGACGACGCCGCGCCGGTGGCCGCGATCGCCACCGCCGGTCTGCGTGGCCGGCTCGACGGCAACCGGCTGCCGGTGATCGACGTCGCCGATCCCCGGGTCCGGGCTTGTCCGGGCACAGCCTTGCCGACGCCGGCCGCCGATGACATCGCCTACCTCATCTACACCTCGGGCACCACGGGGGTGCCCAAAGGCGTTGCCATCACTCACCACAACCTGACCCAGCTGATCATGTCGTTCGACCCAGGCCTGCCCGGAGCACCGGAACAGGTGTGGTCGCAGTGGCATTCCTACGCCTTCGACTTCTCGGTGTGGGAGATCTGGGGCGCACTGCTGCGCGGCGGCCGGCTGGTGGTGGTGCCCGAGTGGGTAGCGGCCTCACCAACCGACTTTCACGACCTGCTGGTCTCCCAGCGCGTCAACGTGCTCACCCAAACCCCTTCGGCAATAGGAGTTTTGACTCCGCATGGGTTGGAGTCGACGGCACTGCTGATGGGCGGCGAGCCGTGCCCGGCCGAGGTGGTGGATCGGTGGGCCGGGGGGCGGGTGATGATCAACGCCTACGGTCCGACCGAGACCGCGATTTACACGTCGCTGAGTGCCCCGTTGAAGGCGGGTTCGGGGATGCCGCCGATCGGTTCGCCGGTGGCGGGGGCGGCGTTGTTCGTGCTGGACGGCTGGTTGCGGGCGGTGCCGCCGGGGGTGGTGGGGGAGTTGTATGTGGCGGGTCACGGTGTCGGCGTTGGGTATTGGCGTCGCGGCGGGTTAACCGCGTCGCGGTTTGTGGCGTGCCCGTTCGGTCGGGCCGGTTTGCGGATGTATCGCACCGGGGATCTGGTGCGCTGGGGTGCCGATGGGCAGCTGGAGTATCTGGGGCGCGCCGATGAGCAGGTCAAGATCCGCGGGTATCGCATCGAGCTCGGTGAGGTGCGGGCGGCTTTGGCGGCCGTTTCCGGTGTGGATCAGGCGGTGGTGATCGCTCGCGAGGACCGCCCGGGTGATAAGCGTTTGGTGGGGTATGTCGTCGGGGCCGCCGATCCCGCCACCGCGCGGGCGGCGTTGGTCGAGCGGCTGCCGTCTTATCTGGTGCCGGCCGCGGTGGTGGTCGTCGATGCCTTGCCGTTGACGGTCAACGGCAAGCTCGACATTCGCGCCCTGCCGGCACCGGAGTACCTCGACGGCGGCCGCTACCGCCCGCCGGCCACCCTGGTCGAGGAGATCCTGGCGGGCATCTACGCCCGGGTGCTCGGGCGGGAGCGTGTCGGGGTCGACGAGTCGTTTTTCGACCTGGGCGGGGATTCGCTGACCGCGATGCGGGTGGTTGCGGCGGTCAACGCAACCCTGGATAGCGGTCTCAAGGTGGGCTCCTTGTTCGAGGCGCCGGCGATCGCGCAGCTGGCGCTCCGCGTCGGTGGGGACGGCGGTGGCCGTGGGCCGTTGGCGGCGGGTGCGCGCCCCGATGTCGTTCCGTTGTCGTTTGCGCAGAGCCGGCTGTGGTTCCTCGACCAGTTACACGGGCCCGCACCGGTTTACCACATGGCGGTGGCGCTGCGGCTGCGCGGGCGGCTTGATGCCGACGCGCTGGGTGCGGCGCTGGGCGACGTGGTGGCACGCCACGAGAGCCTGCGGACGCTGTTCGTCGCACCCGAGGGGCTGCCTCAGCAGCTGGTGGTGGACCCTGAGCGAGCCGACTTCGGCTGGCAGATCGTTGATGCCGCCGGGTGGCCGGCCGGCCGGCTGGAAGAGGCGATCGGCGCCACGGCCTGTCACCCGTTTGACCTGACAACCGAGATCCCGTTGCGGGCAAGGCTTTTCCGCGTCACCGACGACGTGCACGTGCTGGTGGTCGTGATGCACCATATCGCCGCCGACGGCTGGTCGGTGACTCCGCTGGCGCGTGATCTGGGGCTGGCCTATGCGGGCAGGTGTGCGGGCCGCGCCCCGGGCTGGGCTGAATTGCCCTTACAGTACGTCGATTACACGCTGTGGCAGCGTGAGCAGTTGGGGGACCCTGACGACCGCCACAGCCCGATCGCCGCGCAGCTGTGCTTCTGGGAGGATTCCCTGGCCGGGCTGCCCGAGCGCCTGCAGCTGCCCACCGACCGGCCCTATCCGCTGATCGCCGATTACCGCGGCGAAAAGGTAGAGGTGAAATGGCCGGCGGCGTTGCAGGAGCGGGTACGTGATCTGGCCCGCGAACACAACGTGACCGGTTTCATGGTGGTCCAGGCGGCGTTGGCGGCGCTGCTGTCCCGGCTTGGCGCCGGACCCGATGTGGCGGTGGGATTCCCGATCGCCGGACGCCGCGACCCGGCGCTCGACGAGCTGGTGGGCTTTTTCGTCAACACCTTGGTGCTGCGGGTCGACCTGACCGGCGATCCCACCGTCGCCGAGCTGCTGGTCCAGGTGCGACGGCGCAGCCTGGCCGCCTATGAACACCAAGATGTCCCCTTTGAGGTGCTTGTTGAACGGCTGAAACCCACCCGGTCCCTGACGCATCACCCGCTGATCCAGGTGATGTTGGCCTGGCAGCACACCGGCCCCGTCCAACTGGCGTTGGCCGACGTTCACGCCACCCCGATGCCGATCGACACGCACAGCGCCCGCATGGATCTGACGCTTTCCCTGGGTGAACGTTTCACCGACACCGGCGAGCCCGCCGGCATCTGTGGGACGGCGGAGTTTCGCACCGATGTGTTCGATGGGGCGAGCATCGAGGCGCTGATCGACCGGTTAGAGCGGGTGTTGGTCGCGATGACGGCCGATGCCACACAGCGGATTTCGTCGGTGAACGTGCTTGATGCCGCCGAGCACGCCCGGCTTGACCGGTGGGGTAACCGCGCGGTGTTGACCCGGCCCGCGCCCACGTCGGTGTCGATCCCGGCGGCCTTCGCCGCTCGGGTCGCGCACAGCCCCGATGCGGTGGCGCTGACCTGTGGTGGTGAGTCCCTGAGCTATCGGGAGCTCGACGAGGCGTCGAACCGGTTGGCGCACTTGCTGTCTGATCATGGTGTGGGTCCGGGTTCGGTTGTGGCCCTGCTGTTCTCCCGCTGCGCCGCGGCGATCGTGGCGATGGCCGCGGTGCTGAAAACCGGGGCGGCCTATCTGCCGATCGACCCGGCGTTGCCAAGGGCACGGATCGCGTTCATGGTTGCCGATGCCGCGGCGACCGCCGTCGTCACCGCGGCGGACCTGCGGTCACTGCTGGACGGATGCGACCTGGCGGTCATCGATGCCGCAGACCCTCGCATCCCCGGCTGCCCCGGCACGGCTCTACCGGCGCCCGCGGCCGATGACATCGCCTACCTCATCTACACCTCGGGCACCACGGGGGTGCCCAAGGGTGTGGCCGTCACCCACCACAACGTCACCCAACTCTTCCGGATCGCCAACTTTTTCGACAAACCCGAGAACACGGCGCCGTTCGCGGTAACCCAGTGGCATTCATACGCTTTCGACGTCTCGGTGTGGGAGATCTGGGGCGCGCTGCTGGATGGCGGCCGGTTGGTCGTCATACCCGAAGACGTCGCGGCCTCGCCGGCCGATTTTCACGACCTGTTGGTTGCCGAGCGGGTCGGTGTTCTCAGTCAGACCCCGTCAGCGGTAGGTGTTTTGCCGCCTCGTGGGTTGGAGTCGGCGGCATTGGTGGTGGCCGGTGAGGCTTGTCCGGCTGCGGTGGTGGATCGGTGGGCCGGGGGGCGGGTGATGATCAACGCCTACGGTCCGACCGAGACCACGATCTATGCCTCGATGAGCGCGCCGTTGAAGGCGGGTTCGGGGGTGCCGCCGATCGGTTCGCCGGTGGCGGGGGCGGCGTTGTTCGTGCTGGACGGCTGGTTGCGGGCGGTGCCGCCGGGGGTGGTGGGGGAGTTGTATGTGGCGGGTCACGGTGTCGGCGTTGGGTATTGGTGTCGCGGCGGGTTGAGTGCGTCGCGGTTTGTGGCGTGCCCGTTTGGTCGGGCCGGTTTGCGGATGTATCGCACCGGGGATCTGGTGCGCTGGGGTGCCGATGGGCAGCTGGAGTATCTGGGGCGCGCCGATGAGCAGGTCAAGATCCGCGGGTATCGCATCGAGCTCGGTGAGGTGCGGGCGGCTTTGGCGGCCGTTTCCGGTGTGGATCAGGCGGTGGTGATCGCTCGCGAGGACCGCCCGGGTGATAAGCGTTTGGTGGGGTATGTCGTCGGGGCCGCCGATCCCGCCACCGCGCGGGCGGCGTTGGTCGAGCGGTTGCCGTCTTATCTGGTGCCGGCCGCGGTGGTGGCGTTGCCGGGGCTGCCGTTGACGGTCAACGGCAAGCTCGACATTCGCGCCCTGCCGGCACCGGAGTATCGGGACACCGATCGCTACCGCGCGCCGGGCACCCCGGTCGAGCAGATCCTGGCCGACAGCTACGCCCGGGTCCTGGGACTGGTACGCGTCGGGGTCGACGACTCGTTCTTCGACCTGGGCGGCGACAGCATTCTGGCGATGCAGGTGGTGGCGCAGGCCAGGACCGCCGGCGTAACCTGCCGGCCGCGCGACATCTTCATCGAGCAGACCGTTGCCGGTGTGGCCCGGGTCGCCGGTGTCGCCGATGATGCGGCCGCTCTGAATGACGAGGGTGTCGGCGACGTGTCACCCACACCGATCATGTCGTGGCTACGCAGCCTGAAAAGCAGTGCCGGAGTTGAGCAGTTCAACCAAACGGTGGTCTTGCAGGCGCCGGCGGGCGTCGACGAGACCGACGTGGCGGTGGTGCTTCAGGCCTTGCTGGATCGGCACCCCATGCTGCGGCTACGGGTCGACGACGACGGCACCGGGGGTTGGTCGTTGTCGGTGCCCGAGCCCGGGGCGGTGGATGCGCGTAGTTGCCTGCAATCGGTGGACGTGTGGTCCGATGAGGCCCTGATACGGGCCCGGTCCCGGTTGAGCCCGGCCGCCGGAGTGATGCTGAGCGCGCTGTGGGTCGTCGACACCGGCCGGCTGGCGCTGATCGTTCACCATCTGGCCGTCGACGGGGTGTCATGGCGAATTCTGCTGGGGGATTTGAATATTGCCTGGGCTCAGCGTCGCATTAGGCACCAGGTGGCGTTGCCGGCGGGAGGCACGTCATTTCGGCGGTGGGCGTCGCTGCTCAGCGAGCACGCATGCTCCCCGGCAGTGGTCGACCAGGCGGACGCGTGGCGGCAGGTGCTGGCGGTCCCAGCCGCGCTGCCCGCCGTACGCTCCGCGGTGGACACGCTGGCCACCGCGGGACGGCTGTCGGTGTCATTGGATGTCGAGACCACCCGCCTGCTGCTCGCGGAAGTGCCGGCGGCATTTCATGCCGGCGTGCAGGACATCCTGTTGATCGCGTTCGGGTTGGCGTGGGCGCGGTTCTTGGGCAACGGCGGCGCGCCGATCGGCATCGACCTTGAGGGGCACGGGCGCCACGAGGACCTGGCGCCCGGGGTCGACCTGTCACGCACGGTCGGGTGGTTCACGGCCAAATACCCGGTAGCGCTGGCGGTGGGCGAGGTGGCCTGGGCACGCGTGGTCGCCGGCGACACGGCGCTGGGCGCGGTGGTCAAGGACGTCAAAGAGCAGCTTCGAGCGCTGCCGGACGGGCTGACCTACGGCATGCTGCGCTACCTCAACGCAGATGTCGCGCTGCCGGAGCCGGAACCCCCGATCGGCTTCAACTACCTGGGACGCTTGGGCGTTGCCGCGCAGGCTGATGACGGCTGGCGGATCTGCCCCGGATCCACCGGCAACAGCAGCGCGGGATTGCCGATGCCGCTGATGCACACCGTCGAGGTCAACTCCGCCACCGTCGACACCGACGCCGGCCCGCAGCTGCATGCCGACTGGATGTGGGCACCGTCGACCGTTGATCGCCCGTCCATCACCCGGCTTGCCCGGCTATGGTTCGACGCTCTGCGCGGCATCTGCGCGCATGTCGAACACGGCGGGGGCGGGCTGACCCCGTCTGACATCGCACCCGCTCGGCTCAGCCAACGCCAGATCGACGAGCTGCACCAGCAGTACCGGATCGCCGACATCCTGCCGTTGACCCCGTTGCAGCAGGGACTGCTGTTCCACGCCGGCACCGCGCAGGATCCTCACCGGCCGAGTGATCTGTATGCGGTGCAACTGGATATCAGTGTGAGCGGTCCGCTAGACGTCCACCGCTTGCGCGATGCGGTGCAGGCAGTGATCACCCGCCATCCCAACCTGATGGCCCGCTTCTGCACACGCTTCGACCAACCGGTGCAGATCATCACGCAGGACCCAGCGGTGCCCTGGCGGTATGTCGAGCTGGACGCCGAGCAGCAGATCCGGCAGGTGTGCGCGGCTGAACGCGCCGCCGTCTGCGATATCGCTCACCAGCTGCCGTTTCGAGCCGCTGTCATCCGCACCGCAGCAGACCGGCACCGGCTGGTCTTCACCTATCACCACATCGTGGTTGACGGCTGGTCGATGCCGATCCTGCTGCGGGAAATATTCGCCGGTTATCACGGGCGGCGGTTGCCCGCGGCCACGCCATATCGCAGGTTTCTCAGCTGGCTGGCCGATCGGGACCGCCGGGGCCACCGAGCCGCCGGGGCAGCGTGGCGGGAGGTATTCGCCGGCTTTGACTCCGCGACACTGGTCGGTCCGCCGGATCGGTTGGGGCTGGGCCCGCGCGGCGCGATTTCGTGCCGGGTTCCCGTCGCCACCACGCGCGCTCTCAACGAGCTGGCGCGCTTGTGCCACACCACCGTCAACATCGTGCTGCAGGGTGTGTGGGCGCAGCTGCTGATGTGGCTGACCGGCCACCACGACGTCGCCTTCGGTACCACGGTCTCGGGCCGGCCGGCCGAGCTGGCCGGGTCCGAATCGATGGTCGGACTGTTCATCAACACGGTGCCGGTGCGGGCGAACATGACGCCGGCAACTACCACCGCAGAACTGCTGGGCCGGCTGCAGCATGCCCACAACCACACGCTCGAGCACCAGCAGCTGGCGCTGGGTGACATCCACCGCATCACCGGTCAGGAGCGGCTGTTCGACACCCTTTTCGTGTACGAGAACTACCCGATCGACATCGCCGCGCTCTTGGGCGACGACGAGCTCGTCGTCACCGGCATCGCCAGCCGCGAATGCACCCACTACCCACTCGTCGTGCAAGCATCGCCGGGAAGCGAACTGGGTATTCGTGTCGACTTTCGCTCCGACCTGTTCGATGCGGCTTGTATCGAGGCGCTGATTGGGCGATTGCAGACGCTGTTGGCGCTGATGACCGCCGACCCGGGGCGGGCGTTGTCGTCGGTGGATCTGCTCGACGCCGGTGAGCACGCCAAACTCGACGGGTGGGGCAACCGCGCGGTGTTGACCCGGCCCGCGCCCGCGCCGATGTCGATTCCGGCGGCGTTCACCGCACAGGTCGCTCGTACTCCCCGGGCGGTGGCGCTGAGCTGCGGCAGTCTGTCCCTGACCTATCACGAGCTCGATGAGGCGTCGAATCGGTTGGCGCACTTGCTGTCTGGTCATGGTGCGGGTCCGGGTTCGGTTGTGGCGCTGCTGTTCTCCCGCTGCGCCGAGGCGATCGTGGCGATGACGGCGGTGCTCAAAACCGGGGCGGCCTATCTGCCGATAGACCCGGCGTTGCCGACCGCGCGGATCGGTTTCATGCTCGCCGACGCCGCGCCGGTGGTCGCGATCACCACCGCCGGGCTGGCTCATCGGCTCGCCGGGCTGGACGTGCCGGTGATCGATACCGAAGACCCACGGATCCAGGCGTGTCCGGGCACGGCGCTGCCCGCGCCGGCCGCCGACGGCATCGCCTACCTCATTTACACCTCCGGCACCACCGGCGTGCCCAAGGGTGTGGCCATCACCCACCACAACGTCATGCAGATGGTGGACTCGCTGGGCGCAACCCTGCCTGGCGGCGGGGTGTGGGCGCAATGTCATTCCTATGCCTTCGACGTCTCGGTGTGGGAGATCTGGGGTGCACTGCTGCGCGGCGGCCGGCTGGTGGTGGTGCCCGAGTGGGTAGCGGCCTCACCAACCGCCTTTCACGACCTGCTGGTCGCCGAACAGGTCAGTGTGCTCGACCAAAGTCCTTCTGCGGTGGGCATGTTGTCGCCTCATGGGCTGGAATCGATGGCGCTGGTCGTAGGTGGCGAGGCTTGTCCGGCTGCGGTGGTGGATCGGTGGGCCGGGGGGCGGGTGATGATCAACGCCTACGGTCCGACCGAGACCACGGTGGATGCCGTCAGAAGTGCGCCGTTGAAGGCGGGTTCGGGGGTGCCGCCGATCGGTTCGCCGGTGGCGGGGGCGGCGTTGTTCGTGCTGGACGGCTGGTTGCGGGCGGTGCCGCCGGGGGTGGTGGGGGAGTTGTATGTGGCGGGTCACGGTGTCGGCGTTGGGTATTGGCGTCGCGGCGGGTTGAGTGCGTCGCGGTTTGTGGCGTGCCCGTTTGGTCGGGCCGGTTTGCGGATGTATCGCACCGGGGATCTGGTGCGCTGGGGTGCCGATGGGCAGCTGGAGTATCTGGGGCGCGCCGATGAGCAGGTCAAGATCCGCGGGTATCGCATCGAGCTCGGTGAGGTGCGGGCGGCTTTGGCGGCCGTTTCCGGTGTGGATCAGGCGGTGGTGATCGCTCGCGAGGACCGCCCGGGTGATAAGCGTCTGGTGGGGTATGTCGTCGGGGCCGCCGATCCCGCCACCGCGCGGGCGGCGTTGGTCGAGCGGTTGCCGTCTTATCTGGTGCCGGCCGCGGTGGTGGCGTTGCCGGGGCTGCCGTTGACGGTCAACGGCAAGCTCGACATTCGCGCCCTGCCGGCACCGGAGTACCTCGACAGCAGCCGCTACCGCGCCCCGACCGGCCCGGTCGAGGAGATCCTGGCGGGCAGCTACGCCCGGGTCCTCGGGCTGGAACGCGTCGGGGTCGACGACTCGTTCTTCGACCTGGGCGGCGACAGCATATTGGCGATGCGGGTGATCGCCGTGATCAACACGGCCCTGGACTGCGATCTCCGGGTGCGAACGTTGTTCGACGCGCCGACGATCGCCGAACTGGCGTCCCGTATCGATGCGGAGGGAGGTGGCGTCGAGCCGCTGGTGGCCGGCGAGCGTCCGAGTGTAGTTCCGTTGTCGTTTGCGCAGAGCCGATTGTGGTTCCTCGACCAGTTACACGGGCCCGCACCGGTTTACAACATGGCGGTGGGCTTGCGGCTGCGCGGCGAACTCGAAGCCGACGCGTTGGGTGTGGCGCTGGCCGATGTGGTGGGCCGGCACGAGATCCTGCGCACCGTGATTTCGACGCTGCAGGGGATGCCCCGGCAGCTGGTGCTGCCACCCGAGCAGGCCGAATTCGGCTGGGAGATCATGGATGCCCGCGGGTGGCCGAAGGCCCGGCTGGCTGCGGCGATCGCGGAGACAGCCCGCCGCACGTTCAACCTGACGGCCGATATCCCGTTGCGGGCAAGGCTTTTCCGCATTACCCACGACGAACACGTGCTGGTGGCCGCGGTGCACCATATCGCCGCCGACGGCTGGTCGGTGACCCCGCTGGTGCGTGATCTGGGCGTGGCCTATGCCAGCCGGTGCGCGGGCCAAGCCCCGGGCTGGACCGAATTACCGGTGCAATACGCCGATTACACGCTGTGGCAGCGCGCCCAGTTCGGTGGCCTCGACGACAGCGACAGCCCGCTCGCCGCCCAGCTGCGGTTCTGGGAGGACGCCCTGGCCGGCATGCCCGAGCGCCTGCAGCTGCCCACCGACCGGCCCTATCCGCCGGTGGCGGACCACCGCGGCGCGACGGCGACGGTGGGATGGTCGGCCGAGCTGCACCAGCGGGTGCGCGCCGCGGCCCGCGAGCACAACGTCACCAGCTTCATGGTGGTCCAGGCCGCCCTGGTGGTGCTGCTGTCCAAGCTCAGCGCGAGTTCCGATGTCGCGGTAGGATTTCCGATCGCCGGCCGCCGCGATCCCGCGCTGAACGACCTGGTGGGGTGCTTCGTCAACACCCTGGTCCTGCGGGTCGACCTCGGCGGGGACCCGACCGCCGCCGAGGTGCTCGCCCAGGTGCGAGAGCGCAGCCTGGCCGCCTACGAGCACCAAGACATGCCGTTCCAAGTCGTCGTCGAGCGGCTCAAACCTGTTCGGTCGCGCACCCATCACCCCCTGGTCCAGGTGATGGTGGCCTGGCAAAACTTCGCCGGACAAGGCGATAATCCCGCTTCCGGCTTGGTCTTGGGTGATCTGCAGGTCACCCCGATTCCCGTCGACACCCACACCGCCCGTATGGATTTGGCGTTCTCGTTAGCCGAACAATTCACCGACGCCGGTGCGCCGGCCGGGATCGGCGGCGCAGTGGAATTCCGCACCGATGTGTTCGATGCGGCCAGTATCGAGGCGCTACTCGAGCGGCTGGCGAAGACGATCGCGGCGATGACCGCCGATCCCGTTGCGCGGTTGTCGTCGATCGATGTGCTGGACGACGCCGAGCGCGCTCGCCTGGACAGCTGGGGTAACGGCGCGGCGTTGACCAGACCGGCGCCCTCCGGCAGCTCCATCCCGGCGGCCTTCGCGACCCAAGCGGCGCGCATTCCCGACGCGGTGGCGCTGAGCTTCGAGGGCCGGTCGATGACCTATCGGGAATTCGACGAGGCGTCGAACCGGTTGGCGCACTTGCTGTCTGATCATGGTGCGGGTCCGGGTTCGGTTGTGGCCCTGCTGTTCTCCCGCTGCGCCGCGGCGATCGTGGCGATGGCCGCGGTGCTGAAAACCGGGGCGGCCTATCTGCCGATCGACCCGGCGTTGCCAAGGGCACGGATCGCGTTCATGGTTGCCGATGCCGCGGCGACCGCCGTCGTCACCGCGGCGGGCCTGCGGTCACTGCTGGACGGATGCGACCTGCTGATCATCGATATCGACGACCCCCGCATCCGCGAGTGCCCGCGCACCGCCCTGCCGACGCCCGCGGCCGATGACATCGCCTACCTCATCTACACCTCGGGCACCACGGGGGTGCCCAAGGCCGTAGCCGCCACCCACCACAACGTCGTCCAGCTGTTGGAGTCCCTGGGCACCGCTGCGGCACCCGGACAGGTGTGGTCGCAATCCCATTCGTATGCCTTCGATTTCTCGGTGTGGGAGATCTGGGGTGCCTTGTTGAGCGGGGGACGGCTGGTGGTGGTGCCCGAGTCGGTGACCGCCTCGCCGGCCGATTTTCACGACCTGTTGGTTGCCGAGCGGGTCGGTGTTCTCAGTCAGACCCCGTCAGCGGTAGGTGTTTTGCCGCCTCGTGGGTTGGAGTCGGCGGCATTGGTGGTGGCCGGTGAGGCTTGTCCGGCTGCGGTGGTGGATCGGTGGGCCGGGGGGCGGGTGATGATCAACGCCTACGGTCCGACCGAGACCACGATCTATGCCTCGATGAGCGCGCCGTTGAAGGCGGGTTCGGGGGTGCCGCCGATCGGTTCGCCGGTGGCGGGGGCGGCGTTGTTCGTGCTGGACGGCTGGTTGCGGGCGGTGCCGCCGGGGGTGGTGGGGGAGTTGTATGTGGCGGGTCACGGTGTCGGCGTTGGGTATTGGCGTCGCGGCGGGTTGAGTGCGTCGCGGTTTGTGGCGTGCCCGTTTGGTCGGGCCGGTTTGCGGATGTATCGCACCGGGGATCTGGTGCGCTGGGGTGCCGATGGGCAGCTGGAGTATCTGGGGCGCGCCGATGAGCAGGTCAAGATCCGCGGGTATCGCATCGAGCTCGGTGAGGTGCGGGCGGCTTTGGCGGCCGTTTCCGGTGTGGATCAGGCGGTGGTGATCGCTCGTGAGGACCGCCCGGGTGATAAGCGTTTGGTGGGGTATGTCGTCGGGGCCGCCGATCCCGCCACCGCGCGGGCGGCGTTGGCCGAGCGGTTGCCGTCTTATCTGGTGCCGGCCGCGGTGGTGGCGTTGCCGGGGCTGCCGTTGACGGTCAACGGCAAGCTCGACATTCGCGCCCTGCCGGCACCGGAGTACCGGGACACCGATCGCTACCGCGCGCCGGGCACCCCGGTCGAGCAGATCCTGGCCGACAGCTACGCCCGGGTCCTGGGACTGGAACGCGTCGGGGTCGACGAGTCGTTCTTCGACCTGGGCGGCGATTCGTTGGCGGCGATGCGGGTGATCGCCGCGATCAACACGGCTCTCGACGCGAACCTCACGGTACGCACCCTTTTCGAGGCGCCGACGGCCGCACAGTTGGCATCGTGTATTGGCCGGGATCGGCGGCGGCTTGAACCGTTGACGGCCGGCGAACGGCCTGCGGTGGTGCCGTTGTCGTTTGCGCAGAGCCGACTGTGGTTCCTTCACCAACTGTCCGGCCCCTCACCGGTTTACAACATGGCGGTCGCGTTACGGCTGCGCGGCAAGGTCGACGCCGCGGCCTTGGGTGTGGCCTTGGCGGATGTGGCGGGCCGCCACGAAAGCCTGCGCACCGTCATTCTGTCGGTGCAGGGCACACCCCGGCAGCTGGTGCTGCCGGCCGAGCGGGCCGAATTCGGTTGGGAAGTCATCGACACCACCGGATGGCCGCATGCCCGGCTAGGTTACGCAATCGAGGATGCGGCACGCCACAGTTTTGACCTGGCTTCCGAAATCCCATTGTGGGCAAAGCTTTTCCGGATCGCCAAAGACGAGCACGTGCTGGTGATCGTCGTGCACCACATCGCAGCCGACGGCTGGTCGGTGGCCCCGTTGGCGCGTGATCTGGGTGAGGCCTACGCCAGCCGGTGTGCGGGACAGACCCCCGGCTGGGCGCCGTTGCCCGTGCAATACGCGGATTACACGCTGTGGCAACGGGGCAACCTCGGTGATGTCGGCGACCGTGACAGTCCGCTCGCCGAGCAGCTGCGGTTCTGGGAGGACACCCTGGCCGGCATGCCGGAACGTTTGCAGCTGCCCACCGATCGACCCTATCCGCCGGTGGCCGATCACCGCGGCGCCAGCGTGACAGTTGACTGGCCGGCGCGGCTGCAGCAGCGGGTTCGGAGGGTGGCCCGCGAGCACAACGCGACCAGCTTCATGGTGGTTCAGGCGGCGCTGGCGGTGCTGCTGTCAAAGCTCACCGGCAGCGCCGATGTGCCGGTGGGGGTTCCGGTCGCCGGGCGCGCAGACCCCGCGCTCGATGAGTTGGTGGGTTTTTTCGTCAACACCTTGGTCCTGCGGGTCGAACTGGCCGGCGATCCGACTGTCGCCGAGGTGCTCGCCCAGGTGCGAGAGCGCAGCCTGGCCGCCTACGAGCACCAAGACGTGCCCTTCGAAGTACTTGTCGAGCGGCTCAACCCCACCCGATCGCGAACCCATCACCCCCTGATCCAGGTCTTGGCGGCCTGGCAGAACTTCCCGGGACACGTCAACGAGCCAGCCACCGGATTGGCCCTGGGCGACCTGCGGGTCACCTCGATGCCGATCGACGCCCACACCGCCCGTATGGACCTGACAATCTCACTGGCCGAACGTTTTTCGGATGCCGGTGAGCCGGCCGGAATCGGCGGGACGGTCGAGTTCCGCACCGACGTGTTCGATGCGGCCAGTATCAGGACGCTGATCCGGCGGTTGCAGAAGCTGCTGAACGTCATGTCCGCCGACCCCGCGGCGCGGTTGTCATCGATCGACATGCTTGATGACGCCGAGTACGCCCAGCTGGACGAGCGCGCCAACCGGGCGGTGTTGACTCAGCCGGCACTGCCCCGGAGGTCACTTCCGGCGTTGTTGGCAGCGCAGGCCGCGCGCACCCCGGCGGCGGTGGCAGTGAGCTGCGGGTCCTCGTCGATGACGTATCGGGAGTTCGATGAGGCGTCGAACCGGTTGGCGCACGTGCTGACCGATCATGGTGTCGTCTCGGGAAGCTGTGTGGCCCTGCTGTTTTCGCGATGTATACCCGCGATTGTGGCGATGACCGCGGTGCTGAAGACCGGGGCGGCCTATCTGCCGGTGGACCCAGCGCTGCCGGCCGCGCGGATCGAGTTCATGCTCGCCGACGCCGCCCCGGTGGCCGCGATCACCACCGTCGGGCTGGCCGGCCGGCTCACCGGGCGAGGATTGCCGATCATCGAGGTCGAGGATCCCCGCATCGCCGGCTATCCGAGCACCGGCTTACCGGAACCGGCCAGCGACGACATCGCTTACCTGACGTACACCTCGGGCACCACCGGCGTGCCCAAGGCGGTGGCCATCACCCACCACAACGTCACCCAGCTGTTGGAGTCGCTGAGTGCCGGCTTGCCGCCGGGGCAGGTGTGGACCCAATGTCATTCCTATGCCTTCGATTTCTCGGTGTGGGAGATCTGGGGTGCGTTGTCGGGCGGCGGGCGGCTAGTGGTCGTACCCGAAGCGCTGACCGCTTCGCCCACCGACCTCCATGCCCTCTTGGCGACCGAGCACGTCGGGGTGTTGAGTCAAACCCCGTCGGCGTTCGATGCGCTGCAAACCGCCGACACGCTACAGCCCGAACTGAGACATCAACTGGCGCTTCAAACCGTGGTGTTCGGCGGCGAAGCGCTTGAACCGCAGCGTCTTCGGGACTGGCTGCACAACCACCCGGGATTGCCACGCCTGATCAACATGTACGGCGCCACCGAGACGACGGTGCATGCGTCGTTCCGGGAGATCGTCAGCGGCGACGCGGACAGCAGCGCCAGTCCCATCGGAGTGCCGTTGGCACACCTTGCGTTGTTCGTGCTCGACAAGTGGTTGCGCCCGGTTCCGACGGGGGTGGTGGGTGAGCTGTATGTGGCCGGTGCCGGTGTCGGGCTTGGGTATTGGCGTCGGTCGGGGTTGACGGCGTCGCGGTTTGTGGCGTGTCCGTTCGCCGGCGCGGGGGCACCGGCACGGCGGATGTATCGCAGCGGCGATCTGGTGCGGTGGCTTCCTGATGGGCAACTGGAGTACCTCGGACGGGTAGATGAGCAGGTCAAGATCCGCGGGTATCGCATCGAACTGGGAGAGGTCCGGGCCGCGCTGGCCGCACTGGACGGGGTGTACCAGTCCGTGGTGATCGCCCGCGAAGATCAGCCCGGCGACCGGTGTTTGGTCGGTTATGTCACCGGGACGGCAGATCCGGCAGGGCTGCGGGCCGCGCTGGCCGAGCGGCTGCCGTCGTACATGGTGCCGGCCGCGGTACTGGTGGTCGACGCGCTGCCGCTGACCGTCAACGGCAAACTCGACACGCGCGCGCTTCCGGCGCCGGAATACCGCAGCGCCGACCGAGACCTCGCCCCGGCCACACCGGTCGAGGAAATCCTGGCCGACACCTACGCCCGGGTATTGGGGCTCGAGCGGGTGGGAGTCGAGCAGTCGTTCTTCGATCTGGGCGGGAACTCGCTGTCGGCGATGCGGCTGATCGCCGCTGTAAACAGCGCCCTCGACGCGCACCTGACCGTGCCCATATTGTTTGACGCGCCGACGGTCAGAGGCTTGGCAAGGCACCTGGGCGGGCACGCGACTTCGGAGACGTTTAAGTCCGTGCACGGACGCGACGCCACCGAGCTGCACGCCGGTGACCTGATGCTGGACAAGTTCATCGAGCCCGCGACCCTGGCCGCTGCCCCGACGCTGCCAGGCCCCAGTGCCGAGGTGCGCACCGTGCTGTTGACCGGAGCGACGGGCTTCCTCGGGCGATACCTGGCCCTGCAATGGCTGGAGCAGATGGAGCTGGTCGGCGGCACGCTGATCTGCTTGGTGCGGGCCGATTCCGACGAGGAAGCGCGGCGTCGTCTCGACAAGACCTTCGGCGGAGACCCGAAACTACTGGCCCACTACCGGGAACTGGCCGCTGATCATCTGCAGGTCATCGCCGGCGACAAGGGCGAAATCGACCTGGGCCTGGACCGCCGGACCTGGCAGCGGCTGGCCCAGGCCGTCGATCTGATCGTCGACTCCGCAGCGGTGGTCAATGGCGTGTTGCCCTACCGCGACCTGTTCACGCCGAACGTGGTGGGCACGGTCGAGCTGATCCGGTTGGCGCTCACCACGAGACTCAAGCCCTACAGCTACGTGTCGACCGCCAATGTCGGTGACCAGATCCAGCCGTCGGCATTCACCGAGGACGCCGACATCCGGGTCATCAGCCCCACCCGTACCCTCGACGGCAGCGTGGCCAACGGTTACGGCAACAGCAAGTGGGCCGGCGAGGTGTTGCTGCGTGCGGCCAACGACCTGTATGGGCTGCCGGTCGCGGTGTTTCGCTGCGGGATGATCCTGGCCGACACCAGCTACGCGGGCCAGCTCAACATGTCCGACACCGTCACCCGGATGGTGCTAAGCGTAGTGGCCGCCGGCGTCGCACCCGCGTCGTTTTATCAGCGCGACGCCAAGGGCAACCGGCAACGGGCGCACTTCGACGGTCTGCCGGTCGAATTCGTCGCCGAGGCCATCACCGCGCTGGGTGCCCAGGTGGTCGATGGCTTTGCGACCTACCACGTGATGAACTCCCACGACGACGGCATCGGGCTTGATGAGTATGTGGACTGGGTGATTGAAGCCGGTTACCCGATCGAGCGCATCGACGACTTCGCGGAGTGGTTGCGGCGGTTCGAGACCGCCCTGCGTGCCTTGCCGGATCGGCAGCGCCGGCACTCGGTGCTCCAGATGCTGCCGTTGCGTGACTCCGAGCGGTTACGGCCACTGGAACCGACCCGCGGCTCCAGCGTGCAAACCGCCCGATTCCGGGCAGCGGTGCAGGAAGCGAAACTCGGCCCGGACAAAGACAATCCCGATATCCCACACGTCTCGGCGCCGGTCATCCTCAAATACGTCACCGACCTGCAACTGCTCGGACTACTTTGATGCCTACAGCCAACCGCCCCGTGGCCGACAACCGCAGTATGCTCAGCCTGCTTCGCGCCCATTGGCTTTCGATGGCGGCCAGCGTGCTCGTCCTGGTAGTCTCCACCGCGCTCATCTTTCTGCAGCCGCTGCTGGCCGGCCGGCTCGTCGACCGCGCAGCGGCCGGCTCACCGGTCCTCGGCTTGGCCGGCGCGCTGGTGATCATGCTTGCCGGACAGCTGCTGCTCGAGGCGTTGGCGCATTTTCAGCTGGACCGGACCGGCGAGAAGATCGTGTTGGGGTTGCGTGCCGTGTTCACCAATCATGTTGTGCGCCTGCCCATCGGACTACTGGACCGGGGTCGTAGCGGAGACCTGCTGGCCCGCGGAACAAGTGACGCGGGTCTGTTGCGTGACATGCCACGAGCCATCGGCGACATCGTATTCGGGACGCTGACCTTGCTCGGCGCGAGTATCTTCATGCTCTCCATTGATGCGGTCACCGTCGGTGTCGTGACAGCTGTGATGGCGGTGGCATTCACCGCCGGCAACCCCTTCCTGTCCCGGATCCAACGCGCCTCATTGAATCGTCAAGTCGCGCTGGGTGATTACACTGCCGGATTGGACCGGACCCTGACCGCCGCGCGGACCGTAAAGCTGTTCGGGGCCGAAGATCGCGAAGCCGACTCCATCAACGGCGGCGCACGCGCCGCCTATGGGTCTGGCGTCCGCATCGCGTCATCCACCGCCATCAACGTTCTGCTTATCCGGTTGGGCGTCACCGGCGCATTTCTGGCGATCATGATCATTGACGGGCGCCGTGTCGCCGACGGCGGCTTATCTGTCGGCCAATTCGTCAGCATGTTCGCCTTCGCCATGTACGCCGTTTTCCCGATCACCGCCGGCTTTACCGCGCTCGCTAATCTGCGTACCGCGGCAGGCGCCTATCAACACCTGATGGAGATCCTGCGGGACATACCCGAAGGTGGCCCGTCACCGATCGGCGTTTCGGACCGTGTGGAGACACCCTTCGTTGCCGGCACTGCGCAGAGCGCCCCGCCGCTGGTCGAATTCGATCACGTGTCGTTCTCCTACGGCCCGCATCTCGTGCTCGACGACGTCTCCTTCACACTCGACCGAGATCAGATCAGCGCGCTGATCGGTCCGTCGGGCGCCGGAAAGTCGACCATTCTGGCTCTGTTGTGCCGCTTCCACGACCCGAGCACCGGGACGGTGCGGTGGCAAGGCCACGACGTCCGCAGCGTTCCGCTCACGGATCTTCGCAGCCGACTCGGACTTCTGGAACAAGACGCACCAGTCCTGCACGGCACCGTCCGCGACAACCTGCTCATCGCCGATCCCGATGCCGGTGACGCCGACTTGTGGCGCGTCCTCGAGCAAGCCAACATTGCCGGCGAAATCTCCTGTCTCCCTGGCCAACTCGATGCTCCCGTACTCGAACGCGGCCGCGGCCTGTCCGGCGGGCAACGCCAGCGGCTGGCTCTGGCTCGGGCATTGCTGTCGCGATCACAGCTCATCCTCATGGACGAACCAACTGCCCACCTCGACCGCGCCAACGAGTACGACGTCATGACCAACCTGCTGCGAGCGCGCGACCAGCGCAGCGTCCTCGTAGTTGCCCACAGGCTCTCCACCGTCACCAACGCCGACCAAATCCTGGTTCTTCAGAACGGTCGGATTCAAGCCACCGGTACCCACAGCGAACTGTTACGCATGCCGGTTTACCGCGACCTCATCGAGCACGAACTGGTCTCCCGCTAGCGTGCTGCACCGAATAGCTCGACTTGCCATCGCCGCCCCGGGCCGGGTCGTTGCCGTGGCGGTGTTGGTCATGATCGCTACCGCGATCTTCGGCGTCCCGGCGATCAAGAAGCTGTCGGCCGGCGGCGGACTCGATCCGGGCGCCGAATCGTCGCATGTCGCCGCGCTACTCGCGCAGAAGTTCGGTCAAGGCGATATGGGCATGCTGATCACGGTGACCGCCGACGGCGGGGCGCAAGGACCGCAAGCCAGCGCGGTCGGTACCGATCTCGTTGAGCGGCTGAAGAATTCGTCGGATGTCCGGGGGGTGCGATCGGCATGGACCGAATCGCCCGCCGCGGCGCGCTCGCTGATCAGCAAGGACGGCAAAACCGGACTGATCGTCGTCGCCATCTCCGGTGGTGAGACCAATGCCCAGAAAACCGCCAAGCAGCTCTCCGAAGAACTCGTGCACGACCGCGACGGCGTCCGGGTGCGGGCCGGTGGCGAAGCCACCGTCTACTGGCAGGTGAATACCCAGACCCAGAACGACCTGTTGCTCATGGAGTCGGTGGCGCTGCCGCTGAGTTTTCTGGTGCTCGTCTGGGTGTTCGGCGGTGTGTTCGCGGCCGCGCTGCCGGTGGCCGTCGGCGGATTTGCGATCCTCGGTTCCCTGGCGTCGCTGCGCGCGATCTCGCTGTTCACCAACGTGTCGATCTTCGCGCTGAACCTGACCGTCGCGATGGGCATGGCACTGGCCATCGACTACACGTTGCTGATCCTCAGCAGGTTCCGGGACGAATTGGCGGAGCGACAGACTCGTGACGCGGCGCTGATTCGCGCGATGACCACGGCGGGCCGAACGGTGGTGTTCTCGGCGATGACGGTCGCGCTGTCGATGGCGACCCTGGTGCTGTTCCCCCAGTACTTCCTGAAATCGTTCGGCTACGCGGGGGTTGCCGTGGTCGCGTTTGCGGCGGCGGCGGCGATCGTCGTGACGCCGGCAGCGATCGTGCTGCTGGATGGCCGCCTCGATTCGTTGGACGTGCGCCCGTTGCTGCGCCGGATCCTCTGGGGGGTGCCGCGGCAACCGGCATCGTTTCAGCAATGGTCGTGGTACCGATGGACGAAATCCGTGATGCGGCACGCGGTGCCGATCGGTATCGCCATCACCGCACTGCTGCTGCTACTCGGCTCACCATTTCACCGGGCGCGGTGGGGCTTTGCCGACGACAGGATCCTGCCCGCCTCGGCTTCGGCCCGCCAGGTCGGCGACCAGCTACGCAACGACTTTGCGGGCAGCGGGATTCCCGATATCAGCGTCGTGCTTCCGGAGGCGACTGGTGTGAGTCCGGCCGACCTGGATGCTTACGCCGCCGCGCTGTCGCGGGTGCCAGACGTGTCCTCGGTGACATCGCCGGGCGGCACGTTCGTCCATGGCATACTGGCCGGGTCGCCCGCAGCGCCCAGCGGAATCAAGGACCGCAGTGCCTTCGTGACGGTCGGCAGTACCGCGCCGCTGTACTCGGCCGCCTCGGCGGTTCAGCTTGACCGGCTGCACGCGGTTCCGACGCCGGCGGGCAGGCTGGTGCAGCTGGGCGGTGTGGCACAAAGCAATCGCGACAGCGTGCACGCCATAGCGACCCGGCTGCCGATGGTTCTCACGTTCATCGTGTTGATCACCGTGGTACTGGTGTTCCTGCTGACCGGTAGCGCGGTGTTGCCCGTCAAGGCGGTGCTGATGAACATGCTGTCGTTGACCGCGGCGTTCGGGGCGCTGGTGTGGGTGTTTCAGGAGGGGCACCTTGGCGGACTGGGTACGACGGCGACCGGCACGATCGGGGTGCAGCTTCCGGTGCTGTTGTTCTGCATCGCTTTTGGCCTTTCGATGGATTACGAGGTGTTCCTGATCTCGCGGATCCGGGAGTATTGGCTGGCGTCGGACCACGGCCCCGGCGCTAACGATGAGAGCGTCGCGCTCGGCGTGGCTCACACCGGGCGGGTGATCACGGCTGCGGCGCTGATCATGGTGATCGCCTTCGCGGCATTGATGGCGGCGCAGGTGTCCTTCATGCGGTTGTTCGGGTTCGGACTGACCGCGGCGGTGCTCGTCGACGCCACGCTGGTGCGGATGCTGTTGGTACCGGCATTCATGCAGGTGCTCGGCCGGCTCAATTGGTGGGCGCCCGAACCGTTGGCCCGCGTGCATGCCCGGTTCGGGCTCAGCGAGCGCGCCGGCCACCAGCCTGGCGCCGAAAAACCCACCGGCACAGTGCATTAGCCTGGCCTGGCGGGACGGGACTACACCAGCGGTGCCAGCCGGGCACCTGGCACGGCATCGGGACATCCGCGCCCCAACCGGCACGACCTCAGGGAATGGCCGCCGGCGGGTAAGGCAGGTCGGTGCTGGAATCCGGGTCGATGTGTACCGGTCTGCCAAGGTAGGGGAAGGCCCGTTGCGAGCAGGCGGGTCGATCGCAGATCTTGCATCCGGCACCGATCGGCACGGTCGCCTCCGGGTCGGCGAGGTCGATTCCGACGGAGTAGACCAGCTTTTCGGCGTGGCTCACGTCGCAGCCGAGCCCTATCGCGAAGCTCTTTGCCGGACCGAGGTAGCGGCTGGGCTCTGCGGTCGTGGTCCTGGCGATCCAGAAGTAGCTGCGCCGGTCGGGCATCTGGGCTACCTGGGTCAGAAACTGGCCTGGCCGGGCAAAGGCATGGTGCACCACCCACAGCGGGCAGTTGCCGCCGACGCGAGAGAAGTGAAATGCCGTGGCGGACTGGCGTTTTGAGATGTTTCCTGCGCTGTCGGTGCGGACGAAGATGAACGGGATTCCGCGCACACCCGGGCGTTGCAGGGTGGACAGCCGGTGACAGATGGTTTCGAATCCCACCTCGAACCGCCGCGCCAGCTGGTCGATGTCGTAGCGCACGCTCTGGGCGGCGTCCAGGAAAAGTACGTAGGGCAACAGCAATGCGCCGGCGAAGTAGTTGGCCAGCCCGATGCGGGCCACCCCGCGCGCGTCGTCGCTGAGCTGGTCGTCGCCGGCGATGATGCCGGCGATCTCGTCGGCCTGGGTGAGTAGTGCGACCTGAGTAGCCAGCTGAAAAGCTCGCTGGCCTGGATGCAGCCACCGGGCCAGGTACAACGTCTTCGACTCGGCGTGAAACACCCGCTTGCCGTTGCGAGGTAACGCCTCGCCGTCGTCGATGACGACCCTGACGCCGAGTTTGTCGGTAAGCAGCTGTGCCAGCTGCACGTCGAGTCCGCCGATCCGCAGCCGGTTGCGGGTGAACAGGTCCTCGGCCGCGGTGTCGAGTTCCCCGATGTAGTTCTTGCGGTCGTAGAAGAAATCCCGAACCTCTTCGAACGGCATCGGCTGGGCGGGCACCGCCGGTACGTCGGCAGTGGCGCGACTGTGCAGTGCTTCGAGTTCGGCGGTGGCGTCGTGGAGCCGCCGATGCAGGTTGACCAGCGTCTGGCCCACCGCCGGCATGCGTGCCACCAGCTCCTCGATTTGCGCCGCCGTGGCGGGCCCCTCGGCAAGGACCTCTCGTAGGTCCGAGACCAGGCGCGCATCGGTGTCCGGAGCGAAATAGCGCGTCGGCAAGCCGAAACGTTCGGTGAGCGCGAGCAACACCGGTACCGTGATCGGCCGCTGGTCGTTTTCGAGCTGGTTGACGTAACTGGTCGACAAGTCCAATGCGCGCGCCAGCGCCATTTGGGTCAGCCCCTGCTCCTCGCGTAACCGGCGTAGCCGCGCACCGGCGAACGTCTTCGCCACGGGTGAGATCGTACCCGCCTCGACTTTCGCAAGGTTCGCAAAATTCGATGAATGAGGATACATAATTACGCTCTTACAGGGCATTTACTCCACTTCAATCGTTGCGTACTGTGCGGCTTATGCGTATCCACGATGTTCGGACCCGGCGTAGCGCCGACGACTTTCCGCGCACCGAACACCTGGCGTGGAAGATCGCCGAGGTTGCAGCCGACCCGGTGGCCGTGCCCGCCGAAACCGAGGCCATGGTGATCAACCGCATCATCGACAACGCTGCCGTGGCTGCGGCCGCGGTGCTTCGTCGTCCCGTCGCCGTCGCACGCGCGCAGGCGCTCGCCCATCCGCGCTCCGCCCGAGGTGGCAAGGTCTTCGGTGTCGAGGGCGACTATTCGCCGGAATGGGCGGCCTGGGCCAACGGGGTCGCGGTGCGCGAATTGGATTTCCACGACACGTTTCTGGCCGCCGACTACTCCCACCCCGGTGACAACATTCCGCCGTTGGTCGCCGTGGCACAGCACCTGGGCCTCGGCGGCGCGGACCTGATCCGCGGCATCGCGACCGGCTACGAGATCCAGATGAATCTGGTACGCGGAATCTGCCTGCACGAGCACAAGATTGACCACGTCGCGCACCTGGGGCCCGCGGTAGCCGCGGGCCTGGGTACCATGCTTCGTCTCGACACCGAGATCAGCTACGCCGCCATCGGTCAGGCGTTGCATGTGACCACCTCCACCCGCCAGTCGCGAAAGGGCGCGATCTCGAGCTGGAAGGCGTTCGCTCCGGCGTGGGCCGGTAAGGCCGCCATCGAGGCCGTCGACCGGGCCATGCGCGGGGAAGGCTCACCGGCACCGATCTGGGAAGGCGAGGACGGGGTGATCGCGCGGCTGCTTTCCGGACCCGAACACACCTATCGCGTGCCGCTACCCGAGCCCGGCGAGCCCAAGCGCGCCATCCTGGACAGCTACACCAAGGAGCATTCGGCGGAATACCAGAGCCAGGCCCTGATCGACCTCGCCCTCCGGTTGCGCCAGCGCATCGCAGATCTGGACCAGGTCGCCGCGATCGTGCTGCACACGAGTCACCACACGCACGTCGTGATCGGCACCGGTTCCAACGACCCGCAGAAGTTCGACCCGGACGCCTCGCGCGAAACATTGGACCACTCCGCAATGTATGTCTTCGCGGTCGCCTTGCAGGACGGCAGCTGGCATCACGAGCGGTCCTACGCCCCAGAACGGTCGCACCGGCCCGACACCGTCGCGCTCTGGCACAAGATCCGCACGGTCGAAGACCCCGGTTGGACCCGGCGCTACCACGCGGCCGATCCGCCGGACCAAGCGTTCGGCGCCCGCGCGGAGGTCACCCTCAACAGCGGTGAGGTGATCGTCGACGAGCTGGCCGTTGCCGATGCTCACCCGTTGGGCGCCAAGCCGTTTGCACGCCCGCAGTACGTGGCCAAGTTCACCGGGCTGGCCGGCGGCGTGATCGACGACGCCGAGCAGCGGCGGTTCCTGTCGGCGGTGCACGGCCTACCGGAGCTACAGCCGGGCCGTCTCGGCGTGCTCAACCCGACAGCGAATCTGGACCAGGCACCGGCGATCCCGCCCGGGATTTTCTGACCAACCGGTAGCTCGGGCAACGTGTCCGTGGCCGCTACGCGGCCCGCCGAGTGCCGTTGCCTGCATTAGTGCTTCGCGCCGCAGCCATCCCGCCACTACCACAACGGACGACCGGAAAGGAGTCACCCGATGAGCGCCATCGAAGACAAGCCCCGCATCTTCAAGGGTCTGGCCGGGGTGGTCGTCGACACCACGTCGATCTCCGAGGTGGTGCCGGAGACCAATTCGCTGACCTACCGCGGTTACCCGGTTCAGGACCTCGCCGCGCACTGCAGCTTTGAGCAGGTCGCTTACCTGCTGTGGCACGGTGAATTGCCCACCGGTCGGCAGCTGACGGAATTCACCCAACAGGAACGCGCTGCCCGCGGGCTCGACCGATCCATGCTGTCGCAGTTGGCGAAACTGCCCGGTACCTGCCACCCGATGGACGTGGTACGCACCTCGATCAGCTGCCTGGGAGCCGACGACATCGAGGAGGACGACAGCAGCGGGCGGGCGAACTACGCCAAGGCACTGCGCATGTTCGCGGTTCTGCCCACGATCGTCGCCGCCGACATGCGCCGCCGGCGTGGTTTGCCGCCCATCGCCCCGGACAGCAAGGCGAACTACGTGCAGAACTTCCTGCACATGTGCTTCGGCGACGTACCCGAGCAAGTGGTCGTGGACGCCTTCGAGCGGTCGATGGTCCTCTACGCCGAACACGGCTTCAACGCCTCCACCTTCGCAGCGCGGGTGGTCACCTCCACTGGCTCCGACATCTACAGTGCGGTCACGGCGGCCGCCGGTGCGCTCAAGGGTCCGCTGCACGGTGGCGCCAACGAGGCGGTGATGCGTGACATGCTTGAAATAGGCTCTGTCACAAGGGCATCCAGATGGTTGACCGACAAACTGGCCCGCAACCAGAAGGTCATGGGATTCGGTCACCGGGTGTACAAGAACGGTGACTCACGGGTGCCGGCCATGAAGCAGGCCCTGATGCGGGTGGCCGCGGCCCGAGATGGTCAGCGATGGCTCGACATCTACCACGTCCTGGAGCGGGACATGTTGGCCGCGACTGGGATCAAGCCGAATCTGGACTTTCCCACCGGTCCCGCATATCACCTGATGGGCTTCGATATCGGTTGCTTCACCCCGATTTTCGTGATGAGCCGGATCACCGGATGGACCGCCCACGTCATGGAGCAGACCACCTCCAACGCGTTGATCCGGCCGCTGAGCGCATACGTCGGGCCGCCGCAACGCCCGCTCACGACGACGGTCGGGTAGCAGGCGCATGCGGCGGGCCCGGAAGCCACACCGACCGGGTCCTCACCTGATCACTCAACTCGGTGCGGTTACCGCCGCCGTGGGTGTAGTGTCCATGGTGAGGTTTTCTTTCGTAGCCAGCTCTGATCTCGGGGTTCGCCACCGCATCGCAACCAAGAGTCTGTGACTGGTTTCGTTTGTCGATCCCCACACGTGTGTGCCGGGTCAGGCCGAAGTGAAGGGGTCGTCGATGGATCATCGCGAGTTGCGTGCGGGTCGACTGGTGGCGGTTTCGATGTCGCTGGGCCACGGCCGCACAACGCGGGTGGTTTCCGTCGGGGCACTGTCAACGCCATGAACGGAGCAGTGGGCGGGCGGCGCCTGGCCAGCCCGGTGCGGGTCGCCTTGGCGGTGGAGCTGGGTGCGCCGCTTGACGGGGCGTGGTGGCCGCATACGGCCTCGATTGCGCGCGAGCTTCCCGAGCTGGTTGATGCCCTACGCACGCGGTTGGGCAAGATCACCGCCATCACCGTCAACTGGTCCTCGCTGGAAAGTTCGCCAGATCTCGATGCGCTGAACCGCCCCGGGGTAGGTGACAGGGGTGAGCGCGCCCGGGTTGTCGCACGCCAGCGACTGATGACGATCACCGGCAGCCTGGCCTCGGCGAATCTGTTGGTGATACCGTGCCGCACGTCGGCGGCTCTGGCCAAGATGGTGTTGCGCAGATGTGCGGGGCTTCCCGCCATGGGTGAGGAGCGGGACACCCAGGAATTCCAGACCTGCGGCGACATCCTGCGTGCCGCTCGGGCCGAAAGCGCACAATGCGGTCGACCTGTCGGGGACGATGCGGCCGCGCACACCGCCCCGGCCGATATGCAGTCATGACGGCTTGATGGGTACTTCGCCAACCGCGCAACGCCGCGCAGCGGCAACAGTTTTCGACGTGCGGTCCGACCGTGACCAGCCGGCGACTTCGTTGACCCCCGGACGCTTGAGCAACCCACCACCTCGCCCCACATCATGCTCGGTGCGGGACTGCGCTTTAGATGCGTCGCGCCGACGCTCGTAAGAAAGGATGTACGACATGGCCATACAGAACTGGTGGGACGCACCGGAAATTCATCCGTCGGAGATCCGGGTCGGTGACGTCATCGGCACCGTGCGCCCGACCCATGTTCCCTTCAAGGTCAAGCTGATCAGTGAGCCGAACAGAAGCCCGAAGCAATGGACGTTTTTCGGCCGCGACGACGCCGGCTTGGACTACGTGAGCACCTTCGGCGACGGTGAATTGGTCCGCAGGTACACCAAGGCCTCCTGACCGCGGCCGCGGCGACGGTCCAGCAGAGCGCCACCGAAACGATTGCGCCGACGCCGATCTTCGCGCGGGCCTGCATCGACTGGGCCGGGTCAGAGCGCTAAAATCCTGATTTCATGGCCGTTAGGCGCGCCGTGTTGCTTATTGCCGATATCGGCGGATACACGCACTACATGACGTGGAACCGCATGCACCTGGTCCACGCGCAGCAGACGGTGGCAGAGTTGCTCGAAGCGGTGATCGACGCCGGCAAAGGTCTCAAGCTGGCCAAGCTGGAGGGCGATGCCGCGTTTTTCTGGGCTCCCGGTGGCAACCCCAAAGTCGTTGTGTGCGAGCGGATAACGACCATGCGACAAGCCTTCCTGGCGCGGCGGGAAAGGTTGAAGAAAGACATTGCCTGCGACTGCAAGAGCTGCTCGCAACTGGGCAATCTATCGCTCAAGTTCGTCACTCACGAAGGCGACGTCGCCGAGCAGAAGGTTAAGCGGCGGGTCGAACTCGCCGGCTTCGACGTCATTCTCGTGCACCGGATGCTGAAGAACCTGGTGCCGGTGCCGGAGTACGTGCTGATGACCGACGTGGTGGCCGCTTGCCTCGATGAGTCGATGCGGAAGCTCTCGATTGCGTTGACCCACGATTTCGAGGGCATCGGCCAAACGGCGACTTACTATATCGATCTCGCCACGTCCGAGGTGCGGCCCGTGGTGCTGGAACGCGGCTTCTTCGGCCGGCTTTCGGCCAAGCTGGGATTCGGGGCGAAGGCGTTGCCCTTCATGCTGGGGGCAAAAGAGCCCTGCGCGCAGTTCCACAACATTGATCGCGGCGCGCAAGAGCTGCCCGCCTGAGCCGGGCGGCCGGTAGTCGTCGCACTTCCGAACTCGGCTACGATCGGCCGGTGTCGGTGGCGTTGCTTCGCGAGATGTTCGACCGTGTGGTCGTGGCCAAGGACGCTGATCTCTTCGAGCACTACTACGACCCCGACTTTGTGATGTACTCCGACGGGCTGAGTCAGAGTTTTGCCGAATTCCGCGACAGCCACCGCAATGTCTATGCCACCGACATCAGCTACGCGGTCGAGTACGACGAGCAGGCGTGGGTGGCGGCCGCCGACAAGGTCGCCGGACGGTTGTGGATTACCACGTCTCGCCCCGGTGAGCGGCCGACCCGCATCGAAGTTGTGCTCATCGCGGCGTACCGCGACGGTCGAATCCATCGAATCTGGGAGACGACCTGGCCGAGTTGGCGTAACGTGGCGGCGCTGGAAGACTATTGATCGGCCGCACCGACAACATCAGCCCAGCCGGTGCATCAATTCGGCCGCAGCGTGTCGACCGCTGAGCAGGGCGCCGTGCACGGTGGCCGGATTGTCCTCGCCGACGGCCTCGCCGGCGAGGTAAAGCCGGTCACCGATCGGTTCCTGCAGCCGACGGCGATCGTCAAGACCGGAACCCGGCGCGTGGAACGAGTACGAGCCAAGGGCATAGGGATCGAGGGTCCAGCTCGACGATTTGACGTCGACGAGCGCGACGTCGTTGCCGAACAACTGCCGGGCGATGGGCAGCGCGGAGGCCATCAACTCACCGGGCGCCGAGGACTCTACGTACCGGCCGCGGTGACCTGCGTTGAACGCCAACACGATCGGCCCGGCGGCGGCCGGCAACGTCAACCATTGCGCCCACATCCCGGTGTCTGCGCCCAGGAATTGGTAGAACGCGTTTTCCAGGTCCCAGGTCCGTTGCGCGAAGCGGAAGTAGCTCTTGGACAGCACGCCAAAACCCAACGCTCGCAAGGAGTGTGCGTGTCCGTCCGGAAGCGGCGGATCGAAGGTTATCGCCCCGGCTTGCAGCACGCCGAGCGGAACGGTGAGGATCGCGGCGGGTCCTTCGAAGGACCGGTCACCGGCGCGCACGATCACCGAATTGCCTTGTCGCACAACTGCTGTGACCACAGTGTTGAGGATGACGGGAAGTCCGTCGGCAAGTGAGCGTGGCACGGCATCGTATCCGCTGGTGATGACCACCTGCGGTCCGCCGGTGTACGTGCCTTTGTCGAACGTCGTGGCGGAGAGCTGGTCCGCATCCGCTGCGTACTCGTCTTCGATTTCGGTGCTGACGTAGTAGGCCAATTGGGCGCGTTCGCTATCGGACAACTCGTCGCGCTCCGCCTGAGCGTTGAGGGCGGCGCCCAGACTGCCGCCGTCGACCTCGTCGCGAGCCTGCCCCACCAGCGCCCGCCAGGTTGCCTGGCGGTACTCGACCGGCCCTAGGCGAGGATCGATCACCAGCTCGGCCGCCTGGTTGTAATCGGTCGGTGCGAGTTGCGCCTGTACTTTGCGCGCCAACTCAACCAGCGGGTTGTTCGTCGTGCCGTGAATCCACGAGGCGCCCATTTCCAGTGGCGGACCCCAGTCGCGGGTGGTGTTCACCCGGCCGCCGATCCGATTGCGGGCTTCGATCACCCGCACCGGCCAACCCGCGCCGGCAAGACTGCGCGCCGCGGCCAACCCCGCCATTCCGGCCCCGATAACTAGGACCGCCTTGTTGTCCGGAGGCGCTGTTTTGGCACACCCGGCGACCCCGCCAGCCCCGACGGCGCAGGTCACACCCGCGGTTGCCGCCAAGAACCCCCGCCGGGACATCTGGGACACGACGTCAGCGTCTCACACCCGCACGATCCCGAAATGTCGGCTGTTCAGCGTCGTTACCATATCGTGTTCGCGGAAATGTGACCGGCCCCACATTACCGTCAGGTAAACTCGGCTCCATCCGGAGGGCGGCGACGAAGCCGCGTTCGAAGGGGGAGCGGCGATGAAGTCCACCCGCGGCAGTGTGCCGAACCAGTTGCCCGATGCGTTGCCGCCCAGTCGCAGCTTGACCGTTCGCGCGGCCGACGGGACTCCGTTGCACACCCAGGTGTTCGGGCCGCCGGACGGCTACCCGATTGTCTTGACGCATGGCTTCGTCTGCTCCATCCGGGTGTGGGCATATCAGATCGCCGACCTGGCCACCGACTATCGGGTGATCGCTTTCGACCACCGCGGACACGGGCGCAGCGGCATCCCGCGGCGCAGCAGCTACACCCTCAAACACCTTGCCTCCGACCTGGATTCGGTGTTGGACGCGACGCTGGCCCCGCACGAGCGGGCATTGATCGCCGGGCATTCGATGGGCGGGATCACCATCTCGGCCTGGTCGGAACGCTATCGCCACAAGGTACTCCGACGCGCCGACGCGGTCGCCTTGATCAACACGACCACCGGCGATCTGCTCAGCAAGGTGAAGTTACTGTCGGTGCCACGGGAATTGTCGGCGGCACGAGTGCTGGCCGGCCGCGGCTTGATCAACGCGTTCGGGGGATTTCGGATACCTGGCGCGGTCCGGATACCGACCCAGTTCATGGTTGCATTGATGGCCGTCGGGGCAGATGCCCACCCGAGCACTGCGCGGCTGGTCTATGAGCTTTTCGCGCAGACCTCACCGGCAGGGCGCGGCGGCTGTGCGCGGATGCTGGTGCAGGAACTGGGGCCTCGACATATCAACCTCGACGGTTTGACGGTGCCCACCCTGGTGATCGGCAGCAAGCGCGACCGGCTGACGCCGATCAGTCAGTCCCGCAAAATCGCCAGTGCCGCACCCAATGTCTTCGATCTCGTCGAGTTGCCGGGCGGCCACTGCTCGATGCTGGAACAGCATCACGAGGTGAACCGCCATTTGCGCACTCTGGCCGAATCGGTCACACGGAATTCCGCTGTCCGGCGGATCAGCTCATAGCAGTGCGGAGACTTCGGTAGCCGCACGCCGACCGGACCTGACGGCGCCCTCCAAATAACCGGTCCATTCATCCGCGGTTTCCGTGCCGGCCCAGTGAATCGGCCCGACCGGTTCGCGCAGCAACCGTCCGTATTTGGTCCAGGAACCGGGCGGCACCGCGGCGGTGGGACCGCCCGGCGCGAATTGCTCGCTGCCCCAACGGTAATCGGCGTAGTCGAGCGGCTTGAGCGCTTGGTCGCCGAACAGCGAGGCGAAACACCGCAGCGTGTCGCGGCGGCGCTGCTCGGTGGGCAGGGAGTCGAATGCGCGGGCATCGACGAAACCCATGAGGATGCCCGGCCCGTCGTCATGTGGGCTGACATCGAAGGTGATGAACACCGGGCCGTTGTCGGACAAGGCCTGGCCGGAGAATCCGTTGGCTCGCCAGAACGGTGTGGAATACGCGGCATAGGCCTTGCTCAACCGGCCCTGCGGCCAATGCCGGGTGAGTTCCAGGTATTGCGGCGGCAGCGGGGGATCGAACTCGATGGCCGCACGGTGTGCGGGCGGGATCGCCACGATGACGAACCCGGCTTCGGCCTGTCCCTGATCCGACGTGACGGTCACACCCGCGCCGTGGCGGTCGATCCGACGCACCCGGGCATCCAGCACCACCCGGTTTCCCAGCCCAGCCGCCGCCAGGTCGGCGATCTGCTGCGTGCCGCCCGCGAACCGATCCTGCTGGGCGCCGTTTTCGACATCCAGGAGCCGGTCCAGGCCGCCCGCCGCGCGTACATAACGGGTGGCGTGCAGCATGGACACGTCTTCGGGTTCGCAACCCCAGGTCACCCGGGCCATGATGGCCATCAGGTCGTGTGACGACGCGGTGGCGCGCACCGCGCGCAACCACTGACCCAGTGACACGCCGTCGAGTTCGTGCGCTCGTGGCGCATCCCAGGGCGCGGATATCGGCACGCCGCGGGCCAGTCGCTCGAATTGCCAGCGCAACCGCGCGATGTCGAGCAGTCCGGCCAGCGAAAGCCTGGGGATCGTGCCGCGGTACGGGCGCACCGCGCCCCGCCAGTGGATCACGTTCCTGCCGTCGTGGTAGGTCGGGATGGTCGGAACTCGCAGCTCGTCCGCCAGGGCCAGGACCTGGTTTTGAGTGGGTCCGACGAACGTGCCGCCCATATCCGCCGGTAATCCCGCGACGTTGCCGGTGAGGGAGCGGCCGCCGACGCGGTCGCGGCCTTCGAAGACCAGCACGTCATGACCCTGACCGGCCAGGTCGCGGGCTGCCGCCAGTCCAGCGAAGCCGGCACCCACTATGACCACGTCGGCAATCCAGCGTGGGTTTGTCACGTCCTCCAGTCAACCGCATTTCGGGGGATCCGTCGGAATAATTGTTATCGCCAACCTGCCCGCGATGATCGAAGCCGGAATCCGGCAACGGGGTTGAACTTTGGTGAGCTACGGCCGGGCACCTCACACCCGTCGTCAATCACCTCATGGGTCTTGGCGGATTTCTGCGGGACGACGGCTTTCCACTCAGGTCTCGTTGTCGCGGCTCAGCGCGCAACCGTCAGCCAGTCCGCGAACCCCGACGGGTCGTGGCGTCCTAACGCGCCGTGCTCGTACAAACCCCAGCCCTCCACCGGTTCGGCGTCGCCGTCACGGCACATCGCACGGCCGACGTGGTCGATGACGCCGAAGCCGGACCGCGCGATGATCGCCGGATCGGTCATGTCGTAGGTCAGCCGTTCGACGAATTTCTCGCCCTTCCACATGCCGTGCAGCCAGTCGGAATCACCGCCGTAGCCGCCGCCGACGTGGATGGGCACGGGCAGCTTGGACTCCACCTCGAAATGCACCGGGGTGCCGTCGGGTGCCGTCGCGTCGATGGTCGCCCCGGTGGGGATCCGCGTGCCGGAGCGGTAGTGGATTTTCACCCGCGGCCAGCCCAGCTGCTCGACGCGGCCGTCACGCCACACCCGGGTGCAGTCGTTGAGCGAGCGGAATCCGTTCGGCTCCTCCTGAATGATCAGCACGACCGCGAAATCGTCGAACGCTATCGGCAGATATAGCCACCACATCCCCTCGAACGGCGGATCGGCGGGCCGGCCGGCCGGCTCGGGCTCACCGATCGGCCGGATGCCCCAGGACCGGTCGCGGCTGCCGATCCAGCCGGCGGGGTCCACCGCGACCTCTTCGCCGTCGATTGCCATCCGGCCGCTCCAGCTGCCCAGCTGGGCGAATCGTTGTGCATTCAGCGTCACCCGGTTGCCGGATCGCAGTATGTGCGGCTGTTCCCGGACGATGTCGAACAACCCCTCCCAGGTGAGATCGGCTGCGATGCCTTCGGTTTCGTCGAGAACCAGACGCAGCTTGCGCAGCGGCTCGATGACCTCGATGCGATAGCCGTTGACGTGCTGGCGCAGCCGGTTCTGGTCGATAGCGTCGGAAAGATGTACCGCCGTCTGGGTATCCCCGCGCCTGATCAGCAGGAATGCGTCCTTCACTCCCAGGTTGGGGTAGTAGCCGATACCGCTGATCACAAAGATGTTTCCGGTGCGGTCGTGGGCGTTGAAGTAGGACCGGTCATAGAAGTTGCGGTCGGAGGAACCCGGCCAGGCGATCGGCTGGGGAAGTTGGTGCACCGGAAACTCGTCGAGTGGCCCGATCATCAGTCGTCCTCTCCGATAAGGCGCCTCATCAAAACGGCGTGGTAGAACAACGATTCGACGTTGTCAGGTCTGTCGATCTCCCCGAAGTGAATGCGGCGCGCGCCGGTACGCAGGAACACGCATGCCCACATCACACCCGAATACACGTAAAACCAATGCAGGTCGCCAAGTTCGGCGCCGGTAAGGCCCTCATAGGTGGCCCGGACGTCACCTTCGCGCATCACTTCGGGCAGCCCCGGCAGCGTCGCCAGCGCGGCCAGCTCTTGAAAGACCAGGTGCGCGTAGATCATCCACGCGACATCGAGTTCGCGAGGACCCAGCGTGACCATTTCCCAGTCCAGCACCGCCACCGGCCGGAAGTCGCGGTACATGACGTTGCCCACCCGGGCGTCCCCCCACAGCAGCACCGGTTGGCGCGCAGCCGCTTCGTGCGGCCAGTTGGCGTCGAGCCAATCGAACGTCCGCTCCAGCAACGGAGATCGGCCGATGTCGGGTACCGCGAAGTCGTACCAGGCGCGAACCCAGTTGAAATGCCGGCGCAGCGCGGTATCACCGGGGAAATCCTCCTTGGCCAGAAATCCGAATATGTTCTCGGCGTCGGGGATCGAATGCAGTGTGGCCAGCACCGCCACCGTGGCGTCCTGTAGTTCGCGCTGACGCTCGGCCGCAGCGTCGGCGAACCAGTTGTTGCCGAAGGTGTAGGGCATCACGTCGGGCGGCACCACGCCGTCGACGTAATCCATGAGGAAGAACGGAGTTCCGAGCACGTTCCCGGTGGGCTCGATCCAGCGCACTTTGGGCACCGGGACATCGGTCAGTTCGCCAACTCGCCGTATCACCTCGAATTGGTGGTCGAGTCGATAGGTGGGGAACACCGGCACATCGGTGGCGGCGGGCGCCACCCGGACCACCAGTTTCTGCTCGATGGGCTGGCCGTCCTGCTGCCAGCACGCGGTCAGAATGATGGTTTCCGACGACATGCCGGTGGAGTCGACGCCGCTTTCCACGCTCACCTCGGGTGCGGCGCCACCGGGCAACACGGTCGCCAGCCATCGCGACATCACCTCCGGCAGGGTGGTGACGTCACGACTCGATCGCTGCAGGCGGTCGATGTCCCCGATCGCCGGTTCGTTGGCCACAGCTCTTCCTTCCCGCGATAATTACGATACGGTAGGTAGCGTTATGAAAGCAGACCCGTCCTCCCTTGACAAGGCTCCGGGCGCCGGCCGGCCCCGCGACCCGCGCATCGATTCGGCGATCTTGGCGGCGACAGCGGAATTGCTTGTGCAGATCGGCTATTCGAACCTGAGCCTGGCTGCGGTCGCCGAACGGGCCGGGACCACGAAATCAGCGTTGTACCGGCGCTGGTCGAGTAAGGCCGAACTGGTCCACGAGGCAGCATTCCCGGCGGCCCCCACGGCATTGGAGGCTCCGGCCGGCGATATCGCCGCCGACGTCGCGATGATGCTCGCCGCCACCCGCGACGTGTTCACCACCCCGGTGGTACGGGCCGCGTTGCCCGGCCTGGTGGCCGATATGACCGCCGATGCAGAGCTCAACGCCCGGGTGATGTCACGCTTCACCGACCTGTTCGTCGCCGTGCGGGCGCGGTTGCGGGAGGCTGTCGATCGCGGTGAGGCGCATCCCGACGTCGACCCGGACCGGTTGATCGAACTGATCGGGGGAGCCACCATGCTGCGGATGCTGCTGCGCCCGGACGAAAAGCTCGACGACACCTGGGTGGATCAGACCGCCGCGATCCTGGTGCACGGGGTGACCCGGTGACGCGGCGGCTGGCCGGCCGCAGCGCGCTCGTCACCGGCGCCAGCCGCGGATTGGGCCGTGCCATCGCGTTGGCGTTGGCGGCCGAGGGCGCGGCGGTGGCCGTCGCCGGGCGCACCGAGCAGGTGTGGGACGACCGGCTGCCGGGGACCATCGGTGAAACCGTGGCCGATATCGAGGCGGCCGGCGGGCGTGCGATCGCGGTGCGGGCCGACCTGACCGAGCACGACGACGTCGCCCGGCTGGTGACCCAAGCGCGAGATGCGTTGGGGCCGATCACGATCCTGGTCAACAATGCGGCGTTCACCGCGCCCGGCCGCCCGCCGGTACCGGGCGCGCAGCCCCACGCCAAGCCGCCCAGGCCGACCGACGGCAAACCCGGCTGGCCCGGTTTCCTCAGTATCCCGTTGGCGGCCTATCGCCGCCACTTCGAGATTTCGGTGTTCGCTGCCTACGAGTTGATGCAACTCGCCTGTCCCGACATGATCGCGGCGGGCCGCGGCTGGGTCGTCAACATAACCTCGGTGGCCTCCCGGTTACCTGGCGACGGGCCCTATCCGGATCGCAGTGGCGGGGTCCTGCCCGGATACGGCGGAGCCAAGGCGGCGCTCGAGCATCTCACCCAATGCGCAGCCTTCGATCTCGCCGGCCATAACATCGCGGTCAACGCGCTGGCGCCGTCGAAACCCATCCTCACTCCGGGGCTGGCCTACTATGCCCGGGAATTCGCCGACACCGCCCCGTCCGATGAATTTGCCAGGGCAGCAGTGGAATTGGCACTCGTCGATGCGGCGGTGGTAACCGGTCGCACGATCGGCCACCGCGAGGTTCTCGACGGCAGCTTCCGGGCGTTCCGGCGGGAATCCGGCGAGAATAGCCGGGAGCAGTAACTTCGGCCGCTTGTGGCGACACGGGTCTTTGACGTGCCAGTATGAAGAAATCCCAGGCCGCAGCGGCGGCAGGCAGGTGTGCCAGATGCCCGGTGTCGACAAGCCGACAGGACGCGTTGTCGGCCTGATCCTGCTGTTGATCCTGGTCGCTGCTGCCCTGCGTGGCTATCTGCCGGTTGCCGACGGCGGCTCCCACTCGGAGCCGGGTAGCGGCCGGGCGGCGCTGACGTTCGTGATCGTCGCCCTGAGCGCGAGTGTCGCGCTGATGGCGTTCGCGATGATCGCGCGATTGCGTGATCCACGCGTGGAGGCGCCCAGTGCGGGGAACCTGTCCGAGATGCTCGGCGGCGGCAAGGGACGGCCGAGTTGGCGGGTGCTGCTCATCGGGCTGGGCGTGATCGTGGCCTGGCTGCTGGTCGCGACGCTGCTCGCTCGCCTGGTCGTGCCGCAGGAAGTGGCTTCCTCGCTGCCCTCGGCGGATCAGAGCGCGCCACCGCCGGCGCCCCGCCCCGCGGCGCCGCCGAGGCAGCACCCGCCGGACAATCCCGGACACACCCTGGAGATCCTGCTCGCGTACACGGTTCCGCTGTTGATCATGATCGTCGTGGCGGCAGCCGTCATGGCTCGGCGGCGTTGGCGCGCCGCACCCCCGGCGCGCGTTGCCGCCGACGACGTCGAGTTCCCGGGGCCGGCCGAGGGGGCGGAATTGCTGGCTCGGGCGGCTGAAGTGGGATTGGCCGAGATGACCGATCTCGATCGCGAGCCGCGGGAGGCGATCATCGCCTGCTACGCGGCCATGGAGCGGGAACTCGCCAACGTCCCCGGTGCCGTTCCCCAGGACTTCGACACCCCCACCGAGGTGCTGGCCCGCGCCGTTGCGCACGGTGTCCTGCGTCCTGACAACGCCGGACAGCTGGTCAACCTGTTCGCCGAGGCTCGGTTCAGTCCGCACGTGATGAACGAGGGGCACCGGGAACTCGCGGTCCGGGTCCTTCGGCTGGTGCTCGACGAACTGGCACCCCGCATCCAGCGAGCTGGCTTGTGAAAAAGCTTGTCGTCCTGGGTGTTTGCCTCGTCGTCGGAGTCGAGCTGCTGGGGTTGGTCGTGCAGGATCGCCGGTTCGTGCTCGCGGCTTCCGGTGTGGCGGTGGGCCTGGTGCTGCTCAATGTCCGCCGTGTCCTCGGCCGCGGATCATCGCCGGCCGCCGAGCCGGACCACGACGATCTCGGCGACGGATTGCGCCGCTGGCTGTCGAACACCGAGACCACGATCCGGTGGTCGGAATCCACCCGGGCGGACTGGGACCGGCACTTGCGTCCGATGCTTGCGCGCCGATATGAAATCGCGACGGGTCAACGGCTGGCCAAAGACCCGGCCGCGTTTCATGCCACCGGCCAGATGCTGTTCGGCGCCGAGTTGTGGGAATGGGTCAACCCCAACAACGTCGTGCGCTCCGGTGCGCATCAGCCCGGTCCCGGTCGCGAGGCGCTCGAGGCGATACTGGAAAAATTCGAGCTCGTATGACGCTGGTGGACGGATGTGACTCGATCATGACCCGATCATGAATATGCCGGTCGCGACGACGACGGCCCGCTGCGAGGCGGTGCTCGACGAAATCGAACGCATCGTGGTGGGTAAACGCGCCGCGCTCACGCTGATCCTCACCGCCGTCCTTGCGCGCGGCCACGTGCTCATCGAGGATCTGCCCGGTCTGGGCAAGACGCTGATCGCACGGTCCTTCGCCGCCGCGTTGGGGCTGGAATTCAAGCGGGTGCAGTTCACGCCCGACTTGCTGCCGGCCGACCTGCTCGGCTCGACGATCTACGACATGCAGTCGGGCCGCTTCGAGTTTCGCCCCGGTCCGATTTTCACCAACCTGCTGATGGCCGACGAGATCAACCGCACGCCGCCGAAAACCCAGGCGGCGTTGCTCGAGGCGATGGCCGAGGGCCAGGTCAGCATCGACGGCAAGACACACAAGCTGCCTACGCCGTTCATCGTGCTGGCCACCGACAACCCGATCGAGTACGAGGGCACCTACCCGCTGCCCGAGGCACAGCTGGATCGGTTCGCGATTCGGCTGGAGCTGCGCTACCTCTCCGAGCGGGACGAGACCGCGATGCTACGCCGTCGTCTCGACCGCGGGTCGGCCGAACCGACGGTGAACCAGGTCGTCGACCTGCACGACCTGCTGGCGATGCGGGAATCGGTCGAGCAGGTGACCGTCCACGAGGACGTCCTGCACTACGTGGTGTCGCTGGCCACCGCGACCCGGCATCATCCACAGGTCGCCGTCGGCGCCAGCCCGCGAGCCGAACTCGACCTGGTCCAGCTCGCGCGTGCCCGTGCCCTGCTGCTCGGCCGCGACTATGTGATCCCCGAAGACGTCAAGGCGCTGGCCACCGCGTCGATCGCGCACCGGATCACGTTGCGTCCAGAGATGTGGGTGCGAAAGGTACAGGGCGCCGACGTCGTCGGAGAACTGTTGCGGCGCTTGCCTGTTCCGCGAACCAATGGGACGAATGATCCAGCCGCGTGAAGTCGAGTTGCGCTGGCGCGCCTCACCGTTGACGCTGGCGATCGCTACCGGTGCGGCAGCGGCGCTGGCGGCTGCCGTCATCGGCGGTCGCTGGCAGCTGATCGCGTTCGCGGCGCCGCTGCTCGGCGTGCTGTGCTCTATCTACTGGCAGCGACCGGTCCCGGCGGTCCAGGTGCACGGCGAGCCGGATTCGCAGCGCTGCTTCGAGAATGAGCAGGCACACGTCAAGGTTTGGGCCACAACGGATTCCACCGCTCAATCCGGGTCGGAGCGGATCGAGGTGACGGTCTCGGCGCCTACCGGCATGCAGCTCGATGTTGTCGAATCGGATTGCCGCCCAGCCACAACGGTTGCCGCGTCGGCTCCGCGATGGGGGCGCTATCCCATCCGGGCCCGGGTCGACGTGGTCGCGCGCGGCGGTTTACTGACCGGGACGGGAACCGTCGACGCAGCCGAAGTCGTGGTCTTTCCGCTGACACCGCCGCAGCCCACGGCGATCCCGCAGACCGAATTGCTTGACCGTCTGGGTGCCCACCTCACCCGGCACATCGGCCCGGGCGTGGAATACGCAGACATTCGCCCCTACGTGCCGGGCGACCAGCTGCGCGCCGTCAATTGGGCGGTAAGCGCGCGGCGTGGCCGATTGCACGTGACGCAGCGGTTGACCGACCGCGCCGCCGACGTGGTCGTGCTCATCGACACGTATCGGCAGCCGCCGGGCCCGGCGACCGAGGCCACCGAGCGAATCGCGCGGGGCGCTGCTCAGGTGGTACAGACCGCCCTGCGCAACGGTGACCGCGCCGGGATCGTCGCGCTGGGAGGCAACCGCCCCCGGTGGCTGGGCGCCGACATCGGCCAGCGCCAGTTCTACCGAGTGCTCGATACCGTGCTGGGCACCGGCGACGGCTTCGAAAGGACTACCGGGACATTGGCGCCGCGTGCTGCCGTTCCGGCCGGGGCGATTGTCATCGCGTTCTCCACCTTGCTCGACACCGAATTCGCGCTGGCACTCATCGACTTGCGTAAACGCGGCCACGTGGTGGTTGCCGTCGACGTTCTCGACGGGTCTCCGTTCGAGGGCGAGCAGGATCCGCTGGTGGTTCGGCTGTGGGCGCTGCAGCGCTCCGCGATGTATCGAGACATGGCCACCGTCGGTGTCGACGTGCTGTCGTGGCAAGGGGATCGTCCGTTGGAGCAGTCGATGAGCACCTTGCCGGATCGCCGTCGTCGGGGGCGCGGACAGCTGGCGGGGAGGCACTGACATGGGCGTTTCTGCCGGTCGGGTCGGGCAGATCAGTCGGGTCGGGTCCTCGTTGTTCGGCCTGCTGATGGTGGCCTCCGCCGTCGCCGGGTCGCACGGGCCGGCCGTCGCCGCCGGGATTGCGGCCGCTGTTGCCGTGGCGGCGGGGATCGCGTTTCGGCCGGCGGCAACGATTGCTGTGCTGCTGTCGGTGTCGGTGCTGCTGATGTCGGACCCGTCGCAGGGGCTTGCCGCACTGTCGGGGTTGTGCGCAGCCGCCTACCTGGTGTGCCGGCACGCCGTCGGCACAGCCATCGGCCTCGTGGCGGGAAGTTTGCCGACGATCGTCTCCGCCGCGGGATTCGCCGTTGCCGGATTGGTCGCGACGTCATTCCCGTTGCAGGTGCCGTGGTTGCCGTTGGTGGCACCGGTGGCGGTAGTGGCGATCTACGTGCTGGCCGCCCGCCCGTTCATCGGCTGAGTGGGAACCCGGTCGATGTTGCTGTTAGCAATAATGTTCAACGAGTTTGACGGAACTCCCACATTCATGCGGCGATTTTCCTAAAGTCTGCGATAACCGGTGTAGTGCTGTGCACGGTCGCCCGAAGCTCGGGCGTGCCGTTGCGCAGCCCGGGGAGGAATGCGGTGTGGCGACCGGACGAAAGGACTAGCTGATGAACTTCTTTGTCTTGCCCCCAGAGATCAATTCGCTGCGCATGTTTACCGGTGCGGGGTCGGCGCCGATGCTGCAGGCGGCGGCAGCCTGGGATGGGTTGGCTGAGGAGTTGGGCACGGCGGCGCAGTCGTTCACGTCGGTGACCTCGGGGCTGACCGGCCAGGCGTGGCAGGGCGCCGCCGCAGCGGCCATGTCCGCCGCAGCGGCACCATACGCGGGATTCTTGGAGGCGGCGTCGGCACGGGCGGTGGGAGCGTCGGCGTCTGCAAAGGCGGTGGCGAGTGCGTTCGAGGCAGCGCGCTCGGCCATGGTTCATCCGCTCGAGGTGGCCGCGAACCGGAATGCCTTCGTGAAGCTGGTTCTTTCCAATGTGTTTGGTCAGAATGCACCGTTGATCGCGGCCGCTGAGGGCATTTACGAGGAGATGTGGGCCGCGGATGTGTCCGCGATGGTCGGGTATCACGGTGGGGCGGCGACGGCAGCATCGGCGTTGCAGTCGTGGCAACAGGCGTTGTCAGGGTTGCCCGGCCTGGGTCAGGCGGCGGCTTCGGCCGTCGGTGCGGCGGCCGCGTCACCGGCCGCGGCACCTTTCGGGATTGTGTTGTCCAACACGGGTCTTGGCAACACCGGCGACTGGAACGTCGGTGGCGGCAATATGGGCTCGTTCAACCTGGGCAACGGGAACTTCGGCAGCCTCAACCTGGGTGGCGGAAACATCGGCAACCTCAACTCGGGCAGTGGCAACTTCGGTTTTGCCAACTTCGGCAGCGGAAACACCGGCAACACCAACTTCGGCTGGGGCAACCGGGCGGGCAATCTCAACTTCGGCAGCGGAAACTTCTTCGGTAACGGGAACTTCGGCTTCGGGAATTCCTTCAGCAGCGGAAACCTGGGCAGTGGCAACACCTTTAACCCGTTCGATTTCAGTAGCGGCAACAACTTCGGGGATGCGAACCAGGGCGCATTCAACATAGGTAGCGCCAACATCGGCTCCTCCAACATCGGCTTCGCGAACATCGGCGACAACAACTTCGGTTTCGGTAATAACGGCAACAACAACATCGGTTTCGGGCTCACTGGTGACAACCAGGTCGGCTTCGGCGCGTTCAACACCGGTACCAACAACATGGGCTTCGGGAACTCGGGCAACAACAACATCGGTTTCTTCAACTCCGGTGAGGGGAATTTCGGCTTCTTCAACTCGGGGACCGGCAACTTCGGCTTCGCCAACTCGGGCGACACCAACTCGGGCTTCTGGAACTCCGGCAACACCAACACCGGCTTCGGCAATGGTGGCTCCGTCAACTTTGGTGTCGGCAACGGAGGCTTCACCAACATGGGCTTCGGAAATTCGGGCGATGCCAACCTGGGCCTGGGGAACGCGGGCATCGACAATGCCGGCGGATTCAGTTCGGGCAACCTGAATACCGGCTTCTACAACGCGGGCGACTCGAACACGGGCTTCGGCAACTTCGGTGATGTCAATACGGGCCTGTTCAACTCCGGCGACTTCAACACGGCGATTGGCAGCGCGGCCACCCCGGCGGGTGCGACCTCGTCGGGCTTCGGTAACACCGGTACCAACGTGTCAGGCTTCTTCAACAACGGCAACGACACCTCCGGCTTCCAGAACCACGGCGACTTTAGCTCTGGCTTCCAGAACATGGGTGACGGCCAGACCGGATTGTTCAACTCGGGCAATGACAACACCGGAATCGGTAACTCAGGCAGCTTCGTTTACGGCATCGGAAACACGGCGATGACCGGCTTCAGCTCGGGCCTCTTCCATTCGGGCGTTGGCAGCTCCGGTGTCGGCAACTCCGGTGACGGCAGCGCGGGCTTGTTCAACCAGGGCGACAACCAGGCGGGTATCCTCGGTCAGCCCTAACGGAACCGGTATCCGGTTTTCGTTCACCCGCTGGCGCCGCCGCGGCCCGCGTCAGCGGCCTGCCGTGCGCCGATCGGTCGAGTACGGACCGAAACATGAAAGCCTTTTGTGGCGCAACCCAACACGCGTTGACGGCGGCTGCGATCTTGCTGACGATCGTGGCTCGAAATGGCGGGGACAGATCAAATGGACCACCAAGCGGGTCGCCTGTACATGGTTCTGCGGCATGACTCCATCCGTGTTTCCAAGGTCAGAGCCTCCACATTGGCCAGCGCGATTCAGCGCTCGACCTGGTATGGGTCTGTTTACGGTTCCCACCAAGGCCCGTAGGTGTCGACTAGGTACTTAAGGACCACGGCGTTGGCTAGCGCGCCACTCGATCCATCCTTGCGGTAGTAGAGGTTCAGCTGCTCCGCACTCAGGTGCTCCGGTGGCTGATCCGCAGATCCGAAGCGCCCCGTGATGGCGGCCTCGGGATTCGTATATGGCTGCCCGTGGCCATCCTTGGTGAGGTGGTTATCGAAGCCCCTGAGGCCGGCGTTCCACACCACGTAGGTCACCCAAGGTCGGCTGCGTAGATCGACTGCGACTCCGTAGTGGCGCTGGAACCGGGATTCCGTGACGTGGCGTTGAAGCTCGAAGAGCGCGCCTTGGAGTGCGAGCCACGAGGCGAGCGAGCAACGTGCCAGCGCGAGATCGATCTGCCAGGACTGGGAGTCGATTTGGTATGCGCGCATGCGCAATGCGTAGTCCCGGAAGTAACGGCTTAAGCCCCGAGGATTCGAGACAAGGGCAAGCGCCACTCCGGCGTCCCGCATGTCCGTAACGCATTTCAAGAAAGGATTCTCGTGGTCGGCGGTGGGCCCACCGGGCTGGTTCTCGCCGTTCGGTGTAGGGGTGAAGGAGATCATCAGGTCGCATCCGAATGCTTCGTAGAGTGCACGGCTGCGGCCGTAGGTGCGCCATTGCTCAGTAGTCAGCGGCGCCGGGAATTTACCTTGTTCGGTGAATGAGATCCAGGAGCAGTGCATAAGGTTTCGGTAGTCGTACCGACCCTCTGCGGTCCAAACGGCGAGCAACGTGGCGGCGTCGATGCCGAGTGCGCCCGCGGCCTGGTATGCGGCATTGAGATCGTCCTGGTTCATGCCAAGTCGGGGATCGCGAATTGCCTCACCCCGCAAGGGAAGCTTGGGGTTGTAGTTCGGCGATTGATCGAATCCATACGCCTTCACGTAGGTGTCGATCCGCCGGAGTTGTTCAGCCTGGCTGCTATCGTTCATGCGCTGGCAGGCACGCCGTGCGGCCGCGGACGGATTGCCGAGCACGTATGGGACCGGCGGTCGGGCCGGCCGTTCGATGAGTTCAGTCGCACCGTACTCGGCGTCCCAGTACCATGGGCAGCCCTGTGTCGCGGCGAACTCGCCTTGCCGACGCGTGTAGCCGAGCACGTGTATCGACTCACCCTCTCGAGGGCCATAGCCCAACTCCAGTGTGAGCGTGCCGTCAAGGTCGCAGCTCTCGGAGCGCACCTTGGGCGATGCACCCTCGCTCTGGTCGGCGATCGAAATCGACAGGGTGCCAATCTCTTCCATCAGTAACTGTGCAGTTGTCAGAACTAGTCCGTTAGCGATGATCTCGACGGTTCCTGCGTTCACGAGGTCGACACCATCCAACTGGAGCGCGGCCCTAACCTGCAGGTGTCCCGAGTTCCGCACGGCTGACGTCCCTGAAAGGGTCGCCGGAGAAGCGATCACGAGACGACCGCTGGTTCGGATGCCGATGTTGTACATCGCTATAGGAGCGCGACAGTCGATTCGGCCTTCCCCACGCAAGCGCAGCAATCCGTTGAGTTCCCGCGGTGTATCGCCCGAGACTGTCAACGAGGTCAATTCGCCGAGATCGATGTCGTTGTAAAGGGTTCCGCCTGTCCATTCGATGTGGCCGCCATCAATCGTGAGGGGGCCAAACACGGCGACAGCCTGGGTCGGTTCACTCGGTCGGATGATGAACGAGATGCCTGGCTCCAAACTGACAGGCCCAGGACCGCTGAGTTGACAACCGACGTTATAACCCTCCTTGTGGCAATCGCCGGGAGTGAGTTGCACAGTGCCACAGCCGATTATCGAGGAGTTGGGCAGCAGCACGTGCTCGCCGTCGCGCAGAACCAGACAGGAGTCGTTCTGTAGCTCGACGGTGCCGGCCTGAGATAGCGACGGACCGTCAAGGACAAGGCTTCGGCCAGCGGCAACCTTCACAAAGCCCAGCTTTTCGACGCGCAGGCCGCTGGGATAGTAGAGGGTGGCGTCTTCTTGAACCTCCAGTATGCCGGCAACTTCGAGGCCCTCGTTGCCCAAATTGAGCCTGCCTGCGGAGCTCAGGACCCCACGGCCCGACAGTCGCATCCGCCCGTTAATTTCTTTGGGATCGGGTCCGGTGATGAGTAGGTGTGCTTGAGGGCCGATATCAAACTCGCCGAACATGTTTGAGGTCCACAGCTCGAGAAACCCAGAGGTTACTTCCAAGGGGCCCCTCAATATTGCCTCACTTGCGGGGTCATCGCCTGGCACTAGAGCAATGGCGATACCAGGGTCAAGCGCTAATCGGCCCGTTCCGTTGGCGTTCGCCATTGTGTTGTATCCGTCGCTATGACATCGCCCTGAGGCGAGGTGGACGCGGCCCTTGCCGATAACCCGGGCGCTCGGCATGAACACGTGCGTTCCGTCCCGCAGATCCAGCGTTGAGTCAGACAGTTCGATCGGTCCATCGCATTTGAAGTCGGGTCCATCAATCACTAGTCGTCGACCGTGGCTGATCTTGATGCGCCCGGATGGCCGCAAGTTCACCGTGGCCGGGTGATAGATGGTCGCATCGGAACGAATTTCCAAAGTGCCGCCATCGATTTCGAGACGGTCGCTCAACAATAGACGACCACCATCGGACGTCCATATCCCAATACCGCTCAAATGGAGATGGCCATTGACCTCTTTGTCGCCCGGACCAATGATCCGCAATGTCGCTCCAGGCGGGATCCAGAATTCGGTGGGCTGGGGAACAGTAAGTCCTCCCGCCAAAGTACCGCCCGCTAGTGTGAGCTCCCCGCTGACTGCAAGCTTAGGGGTTGCCAGACAGCCCTGGTCGGCGACAATGATCTCCTCAGCGTTGACGCCATCGAGCGAAGCTACCCCTGTACCCCCGACGTGCAGCCCCTTGACGGTGACTTCCTTGGCTTCAGTTCCCAGAATGTTGACGATCGCAATCTTGTCGGCGTCTGGGACACCGTTCGACCAATTATTGCTGTTGTACCAGTCAACTGCGTACGGCCCTTCCGGCGACCATGTGGTCGTGTCGGCTCCAAAAGTCCGTACGCTCATCCACTGTCCTCGGCGGAACGGTTACGCACTTATAGGCTCACGATTCCAAGTTCGCCCGTTCAGCCAGAAGGGCCTTTCGTCACCTGTTCTGGATCGTTCGGGACGCTTGGAGATCAACCGTCCGCGACCCGACCGCGCCGTAGCCACAGTGTCCAAGGCGGCGGCATCGCGCCGCACCCTGCCCGCGGCCCATACCGACATGGATTTCTGAACTTTCGTCCCGCTCAGTAGGGTCTGAAGGCCCTACTGGGCGGGATGGGTCGGCGCGATGCTCGGTTTCGCCGGTCGGCCGATGGTGGCTGGGCTTGTGAAGGGATAACCGCGATGAATTTTTCAGTCTTGCCTCCGGAGATCAATTCGTTGCGAATGTTTTCTGGTGCCGGTTCGGCCCCGATGTTGCAGGCCGCGACGGCTTGGGATGGGTTGTCTGCGGAGTTGGGGTCTGCCGCGTCGTCGTTTTCGTCGGTGACGTTCGGGTTGGCGGGTCAGGCGTGGCAGGGTCCGGCGGCGCAGGCGATGGCGGCGGCCGCGGCTCCCTATGCGGGTTGGCTCAATGTCGCTGCGGCGCGGGCTGCGGGGGCTGCTGACCAGGCTAACGCGGTTGCCAGTGTGTTTGATGCCGCGCGGACGGCGATGGTGCGGCCGGTGGTGGTGGCGGCGAATCGCAATGAGTTCGTGCAGTTGGTGATGTCGAATCTGTTCGGGCAGAACGCGCCGGCCATTGCGGCGGCCGAGGCCGAGTATGAGGGGATGTGGGCGTCGGCGGTGGCCACGATGGCCGGGTACCACAGTGGGGTGTCGGTGATCGCCGGGCAGTTGGCGTCGTGGCGGGGTGCGCTGCAAGGTGTGGCGGGTCAAGTGGGCGGCGCGGTGTCGGCCAGCCCGATCGGGGCCGCCGCGGCGGCGGTCGGCTCGACGGTGGCGGCCAGTCCGGTGGCGGCTGCCGCGGCGTCGATCTTGCCGGCGATCAACACCGGCTTCGGCAACACCGGCGCCTGGAATGTGGGCATCGGAAACATCGGCAACTACAACCTGGGCAGCGGAAACCACGGCGATCTCAACTTCGGCAGCGGAAACTACGGCAACGCCAACCTGGGCAGCGGAAACGTCGCCAACGGAAACCTGGGCAGCGGAAACAGAGGCTTCTTCAACCTGGGCAACGGAAATTTCGGCAGCCTCAACCTCGGTAACGGAAATCGCGGCGATCTCAACTTCGGTAGCGGCAACACCGGACCCGTCGACGGCAACAGAAACTTCGGGTTCGGAAACTGGGGCAACGCAAACCTGGGCAGCGGAAACCATTCCAGCAACAACTTCGGCTTCGGAAACTGGGGACCCATGAACATGGGATCCGGCAACCACGGCTCCTACAACATCGGCTTCGGCAACTTCGGTAGCAAGAACCTCGGCTTCGGGAACCATGGCAACAACAACATCGGCTTCGGGCTCACCGGCGACAACCAGGTCGGCATCGGCGGGCTGAACTCGGGCATCGGCAACATCGGCTTCGGGAACTCGGGCAACAACAACATCGGGCTGTTCAACTCGGGCGACAACAATTTCGGCTTCTTCAACTCGGGCAGCGGTAATTTCGGATTTGCGAACTCCGGCAATATCAACACGGGTTTCTGGAACGCGGGCAATTGGAACACCGGCGCCGGCAACGGGGGCAACCTCGATTTCGGCTTCGGCAACGGGGGCATCAAGGACGTGGGCTTCGGCAACGGCGGGTCCGACAACATGGGCTTCTTCAACTCGGGCGATTTCAACACCGGCGACTTCAACTCGGGCGGCGGCACATTCGGCACATCGGCTGGAAACAGCGGCTCCTTCAACTCGAGCCCGAACAACACGGGCTTCTTCAACTCGGGTGCCACCAACACGGGCCTGTTCAATGCCGGCAGCGTGAACACGGGCTTCGGCAGCTCGATCGATCAACCCGGTTCGGTCTCGGGCTTCAACAACACCGGCACCGACGTATCGGGCTTCAACAACACCGGTCCCGCCACCTCGGGCTTCCAGAACACGAACACGGGCCTCGGCTTGAATTCGGGCATCGGCAACTCGGGCGACGGCGACGCGGGCTGGTTCAACTCCGGCACCATCAACTCGGGCTGGTTCAACAAGGGCACCAACGACTTTGGCCTGGCCCACTCCGGTGAGCTGGTCTCGGGCATCGCCAACGCGGGTATGTTCAGCTCGGGGTTCTTCAACACCGGTGACAACCAGTCGGGCTTCTTACATGCGATCTTGCCGACGGTAGCCCTTCCGGCCTTGCCCCATCTGTCCGTGCCGGCGATCAGCATTCCGGGGATCAACACCGGCTTTGGGAACACCGGCAGCTGGAACTTGGGCATGGGCAACATCGGTGATTTCAACCCCGGTAGCGGAAACACCGGTGACTTCAACTTCGGTAGCGGAAACACCGGTGGCTTCAACGTCGGTAGCGGAAACTTCGGCAACGCCAACCTGGGCAGCGGAAACCGCGGGTTCTTCAACCTGGGTAGCGGCAACCTGGGCACCGCCAACTTCGGCATCGGCAACTTCGGCGATCTCAACCTGGGCTTCGGAAACCTCAACAACGGTAACGTCGGCTTCGGTAATTTCGGCGCCGGAAATGTGGGCAGCGCAAACCGGGGCAGCTTCAACTTCGGCGGGGGGAACTTCGGTAGCTCCAACGTGGGCAGTGGAAACCACGGCTCCCACAACCTGGGCTTCGGCAACCTGGGCAACAACAATTTCGGTTTCGGCAACCACGGAAACAACAACATCGGCTTCGGGCTCACCGGCGACAACATGATCGGCATCGGCGGATTGAACGCCGGCGCCAACAACATCGGCTTCGGGAACTCGGGCAACAACAACATCGGGTTCTTCAACTCCGGCGACAACAACGTCGGCTTCTTCAATTCGGGCAACGCTAACTACGGTTTCGCGAACTCCGGCAGCGTCGACACCGGTTTCTGGAACACGGGCAGCCATAACACGGGCTTCGGAAACGGCAGCGACAGCAACTTCGGATTCGGGAATGCCGGACGTTTCAACGTGGGGGCCGGCAACTCGGGCCTTGACAACATGGGCTTCGGAAACTCGGGTACGCGAAACACCGGCAGCTTCAACAGCTTCGCCGGGGACGGGGTCAATACGGGCTGGTTCAACTCGGGCAACGAGAACACGGGCTGGTTCAACTCGGGAGACCTCAACACCGGGCTTTTCAATGCGGGCAGCGTGAACACGGGCTTCGGCAGCTCGATCGACCAACCCGGTACGGTGTCGGGCTTCGGCAACACGGGCACCAACATGTCGGGCTTCTACAACTCGGGCACCGATACCTCTGGCTTCCAGAACTCGACCGGCGGCGCCTATGTGTCCGGTGTCCAAAATACGGGTAATGGCGCGCTGGCGGGCTTCTTCAACACCGGCATTGCCAATACGGGCATCGCCAACTCCGGCAGTGACAACGCCGGCGTCGGCAACTCGGGTAGCGACAATTCGGGCGTCCAGAATTCGGGCACGTTCAGCTCGGGTGGCTTCAACACCGGGGACAGCCAGTCCGGGTTCTTCCACTAAGCACGGTGAGATCCGGCGGTCTGGCTCAGTGCGACGACTGTGCGGCATGCTCAGCCAGGTCGACAACCGGCTGCGGCGTACGCCAACAACGCTGGCAACTCAGGCAACGCCAGGGCGGCGCATTTCGATCACGGGCTGACAACCAGGGGGCATCCTGCACCAGCCCCGACGAATCGGCTGCACCGGTTTCCGTCTGTGCCGGCGGCGACGCCTGTCCTGCACTCGGCCGGTTCGGTGCCCCGTTTCTTTCGGACCGGTTGAGAAGCCCGCTGCGACGCGACGCCAGGGGCATGGGGGAGCGGCACATCGACTATGTCAGCTGGCCGGTTCGGCGTGGGAGATCGGTGCCCCAGTCAAAAGTATTGGCAGAGAGTGGCTTTCAGCGCTTTACGGTGCGGTGGCCACTCGGGAAGCGTCGCACACCAAGGACGAGCGCAGCCGAGAGCAACACCGCAGCGCCGGCAACTGCGAGTTGGACGCCGCGAATGAACTCTTTGTCCGCGACGCGCACGATCGTCTGCTCCTGCTGTGACGTCGTCGGGTGTCCGGGCCCGATTTCAGCAGCGTGAGCACGCGGATTCGCGCCGTCGACCACCGAAGAAAGAACCGACGCGCGCTCAGCGGGATCACTGATCACGTCATCCAAACGCTCCGGCAGAGCGACGCTCAGCCAACCCGCGAGGATCGAACCAAGCAAGGCGACACCGAAAATGCTGCCCAGTGACCGCTGCAGATTGATCAGTCCGGCAGCCATACCGGCTCGATGATCGTCGACCTCGGTCATTGCGATATGCAATAGCGGGGTGGCGCACCCGCCCGCCCCCGCTCCGAACAACGCCAGGCCGGCAACCACTACTGGCATCACGCGACCAATGGCGATCCCGAAGAGCGCCAGCCCGACAATCATTGCCGCCAGACAAATCAGCACCGGCAGCCTGGGGCCCCAGCTTTCCACCGCCCGCCCCGCCAGTAGGCTCGCAATTCCAAATCCCACTGGAACCGGCAACATCAACAGACCCGCCTGCAGCGGAGTGAAGCCACGCACGTTCTGGAAATGCTGGGTGATAACCATCAACGTCCCGAAATAACAGGACATCACCACGAAGTAGACCACCAGCGCCGACCGGTAGACCGGGTGGGTAAACAACTGAAGATCAATCAGCGGAAACACGGCGCGACGCTCGTGCTGGACGAAAAACCACAGTAGCACGAACGCGACCGACAGCAATATGACCATTAGTCCGGGCTGTCGGTCCGCCCTCGGCGCCTCGATGATCGCGTACGCGAGCAGGGCGACCGCGGGAGCAAACATCAGTTGTCCCGGCCAGTCCAGCTGGGTGGGATCGGGATCCTTGGATTCGGTCACGCTCAGACGGGTCAGCAACCAGACGGCCGCTCCCAGCGGCACGTTCACCGCGAAGACGCTACGCCAGCCCATCTCCTCTACCAGAATTCCGCCCAATGCCGGGGCTGAACCCGCGCCGATGCAGCCAATGGCCATCCAGCCGGCTATGGCCCGCGCTTTCATCCCCGGATCGGGGAAAGCGTGACTCAGCAATGCAAGCGAGAGCACCGAAATGAAGGCCGCGCCCACGCCCTGGACGACTCGCGCCACCGTGAGTATTCCCAGGCTCACCGGTACGGCACAGATCATGGACGCGGCGGCGAATACCCCCAGCCCGATGAAAAATCCGCGCCGGCGCCCATACCGATCGCCCAGCAAGGCGCAACTCATCAGCACGGCAGCCATACCGAGGCTGTAGCCGGCGACCGCCCACTGAAGACCTTGCTCACCCGTCTTGTAAACGGCTTGGATGCTGGGCAACGCAACGTTCACGATGTTGATGTCCACAAACACCATGAAGATTCCGAGACCGGTCGCGACAACGGTCATCCGCTGGCGCGGTGTCATCGCCTGATGTGAAACCTGTGCGACCGTCATTTCACTCCAATTTTCACGACTGCTGCCGAACAGCGATCGCCCGATATTCAATATCTGTCGGCGGAGCCAGACACCATTTCTGCGGTTTCATGTCCACGAAGCGCTCCTCGCGAATAGCCCGACTTCGCCGCGTGGATATGTGGTCGTTGAATCTATCAGCAGCCGGCGACCCTGGTGTGCCAATTAGGAAATCGGGCAGCAGCCGGAACGAGGGTGGTCGCGGCGGTCCCGGACACCGCTGAGCGCGGTGCCTGGACAGCACCGTCCGGGCGCTAGTGCAGCAGCTGCGCGGCTTGCTCGGCCAGATCGAGCACCGGCTGCGGGAAGATCCCCAAAACCACTGTGACGAGGGCGCATATGGCGATGGCGGCCTTGCTCAGCACGCCCGGTGCCACCACTTGCGGTGTGTCGTGGGTGCCTTCGGTGAAGAACATCAGCACGATCACGCGCACGTAGAAGTAGGCGGCGACCCCGCTGGCGATCACACCGATGATCACCAGCGGCACCGCGCCGCCCTGGGCCGCGGCCCTGAACACCGCGAACTTGCTGATAAAGCCACTGGTCAGTGGGATGCCGGCGAACGCCAGCAGAAACATCGAAAGCATTACGCCCACAATGGGTGAACGCTGACCCAGCCCCGCCCAGTGCGACAGGTTGGCGTCCTCGACGCCTTCGGTGTTGCGGATCAGGCCCACGATGGCGAATGCGCCCACCGTGGAGAAGCTGTAGGCGACCAGATAGAACAACGTTGCCGACAGGCCGGCTTGGTTGTCGGCGATGACGCCGGTGAGGATGAAGCCGACGTGTGCGACCGACGAATAGGCGAGCATCCGTTTGACGTCGGTCTGGTTCACCGCGGTGATGGTGGCCACCGCCATGGTCAGGATCGAAATTGCCCACAGCACCGGGCGCCACTGGTCGTGGAGCGGCGGCAGCGCGACATAGACGACGCGTAGCAGTGCGCCGAACGCCGCGACCTTGGTGGCGGCCGCCATGAATCCCGTGATCGGGGTGGGCGCTCCCTGATATACGTCGGGAATCCAGGAATGGAAGGGGACCGCGCCGACTTTGAACAGCAGGCCGACCGACAGCAGCCCGACGCCTACCAATGCCATTGAGGTATCACTTTGTGCCGTAAGCGAATCGCGGATACCGGACAGGGTCAGCGTGCCGGTCGCACCGTAGAGCAATGCGACGCCGTAGAGGAAGAACGCCGACGAGAAGGCGCCCAGCAAAAAGTACTTCAACGCCGCTTCCTGCGACAGTAGCCGGCGGTGACGAGCGAGCCCGCACATCAAGTACAGCGGCAGGGACAAGACTTCGAGCGCCACGAACATCGTTAGTAGGTCGTTGGACGCGGAGAAGACCATCATGCCGCCGACCGACAGCGTCAGCAGCGGGAAGATCTCGGTTTGCGCGGCGCCGGCCCGTTCGGCCTCGTGCTCGGCCGCGCTGCCTGGCACCGCGGAAGCCTGCGGCGTAAAGGAATCCAGCCCGCCGCTGCCCGCGGCGACCGTCACCCTGTTCGGTGCGGCAGCCCGGTGCGCGCTGCGTTCGGCGATGAAGATGACCGCCAGCACGGCGACGAGCAGCACGGTGCCTTGTAGGAACAGCGCCGGTCGATCCACCGCTACCGACCCGAGCACTGCGCGGCGGCCGGACGCCGGAACCGACCTGGCCACCATGATGACCGTGATGAATGCGGCGATCAATCCGCCGACGGTGAGCGTCACCTGGGCGCCGTATCGCATGCGGCGAGGTAGGAACGCTTCGACCAGCACCCCCACGACAGCGACGCCGAAGACGATCAGCATCGGGCAGAGCAGGAAGTACTCAATGCTGGGGCTGGGCAAGGTCATTGGTGCGGTCCTTCGGCTGTCCGGGGAACTCCGGTGCTCACGGGTACGTGAGGCGCGGGATCATGCTGGCCGATGGTGGTCATGGTGTTCTCGACCGCGGGGTTGATGAGGTCGAGCATCGGTTTGGGGTAGACCCCCAGCACGAGCAGTAACGCGATCAGCGGTGCCACCACAATCATCTCGCGGGGCACCAGATCACCGATTCGTTCGTTGCCCTTGGCCACCGGCCCGGTCATCACCCGCTGGTAGAGCCACAGCATGTAGATGGCAGACAGAACCAGCGCGGTGACGCCGAACGCCGCGGCCAGCCAGTAGCGGTTGTAAGTGCCCAGCAGCACCAGGAATTCGCTGACGAACGGGGCCAGGCCAGGCAGCGACAGGGTTGCCATGGCCGAAACCAGGAACGTGCCGGCCAGAATCGGCGCCACCTTCTGCACACCGCCGTAGTCGGCGATCGACCGGCTGCCGTGGCGGGAAATCAGGAAGCCGGCGATCAGGAACACCGCCGCCGTGGACAGGCCGTGGTTGAGCATGTAGAGCGTCGACCCGCTCTGGCCCTGGGTGGTCATCACGAAGATGCCCGCGATGATGAACCCGAAGTGCGAGATCGAGGTGTAGGCGATCAGCCGCATGATGTCGGTCTGGCCGATGGCCACCACCGCACCGTAGATCACGCCGATGATGGCCAGCGTCACGATCAGCGGACGGAAATACGTTGACGCGTCAGGGAATAACTGCAGGCAGTAACGCAGCATACCGAAGGTGCCGACCTTGTCCATCACCGCCATCATCAGCACCGCGGTCGCGGGTGTGGACTCGACCGCGGCGTCGGGCAGCCAGCGGTGGAAGGGCCACAGCGGCGCCTTGACGGCGAACGCGAACATGAACCCCAGGAACAGCGCCTTGAACACCGCCGGGTCGATGCCGTAGCGGCCCGAGGCAACACCGGCCACGATCTCGCGGAAGTCGAAGGTTCCCGGACCATGCTGCGCGGTCACCACGTATAGCCCGATCACCGCGGCCAGCATGATCAGCCCGCCGAACAGGTTGTACAGCAAGAACTTCACCGCGGCGCGCGAGCGCCCCGGACCCTGGCCGAAGCCGCCGATGAGGAAGTACATCGGGATCAGCATGGCTTCGAAGAACACGTAGAACAGCAGCACGTCCAGCGCGACAAGCGAGATCAGCACCATCGACTCGATGGCCAGGGTCAAGGCGACATACGCGTGCACCCCGCGAGTTCGCTCGCCACTTCGTGACGATCGCAAGCTCGGCGAAGCCGGGCGCTGGGGGTCGCCACCATCTCCGTCGTTCCAGCCGGCTACGAGCAGCAGCGGAATCAGCACCGTGGTCAGCAGCACCAGCACCACCGCGATGCCGTCCACCCCGAGGGTATAGCCGGCACCGAAAGCCGGTATCCAGGAATGCTTTTCGACGAACTGGAACGGCTCGCCACCGGGCTTGAACCCGGTGGCGACCACGACCGAGACGGCCAGCGTCGCGACGCTGACGATCACCCCCGTCCACTTGGCCAGTCGGCGCAGTCCGGGGGGCAGCAGGATGATCAACACCGAACCGGCCAGCGGCACCAACCACAGCGTGCTCAGCCAGGCAAAGTTGCTCACCACAGGTTCACCGCCAACAGCACCGCGGCCACCAGGACCGCGCCGGCCAACATCGACAGCGCGTAGTTACGGGCGAAGCCGGTTTGCATGCGTCGCAGTCGGTTCGACGTCCGGCTCACCAGCGCGGCCAACGCGTTGACCGAGCCGTCCACCCCCGCGTTGTCGACTTCGACCAGCGTGTCCGTCAGCCGGGCGCTGGGACGCATGAACACCTCCTCGTTGAAGGCGTCGCCGTAGAGGTCGGCGCGCGCGGCCGTCGTCAGCACCGACACCTGGGTGGGGGCCACCCGCGGGACCGGTGCGGTGGCATACATCCGGTAGGCCACCGCGATTCCGGCGGCGACGACGGCGAGCGCCACCGTGGTGCTGACCCAGGCCGGGATGGCGTGGGTGGCTTCTTCCGGTACGCCGACGACGGGCTCGAGCCAGTGCCGAAGCGTTCCGCCGACCGCGAACAAGCCCCCGGAAAACACCGAGCCGACGGCCAGCAGGATCATCGGCCATGTCATCAGCCCCGGCGCTTCGTGCGGATGCGACCCAGGCGCCCAACGCTTTTTGCCGAAGAAGGTCATCAGCATCACCCGCGTCATGTAGAACGCGGTGACGCCGGCACCCAGCAGCGCGGCTCCGCCCAGGACGTATCCGCGGGCTCCGCCGACACCCAGGGCCGCTTCGATGATCGCGTCCTTGGAGAAAAAGCCCGCGAACGGCGGCACCCCGATGATCGCCAGATAGGCCAGCCCGAAGGTGACGAACGTGACCGGCAGGGCGGCCCGCAACCCGCCGTAGCGGCGCATGTCCTGTTCTTCGTCCATCGCGTGGATCACCGCGCCGGATCCGAGGAACAGGCCGGCCTTGAAGAAACCGTGGGTGAGCAGATGCATGATCGCAAAGGCATAACCGGCCGGGCCCAGACCGGCGGCCAACACCATGTAGCCGATCTGGCTCATCGTCGAAGCGGCCAGCGCGCGTTTGATGTCGTCCTTGGCGCAGCCGATGAAAGCCCCGAACAGCAAGGTGACCGCACCGACGACGACCACGGCCAGCTGCGCCTCCGGCGACAGGTTGTACAGCGGGTTGGACCGCACGATCAGATACACGCCGGCGGTCACCATGGTGGCGGCGTGGATCAGCGCGGACACCGGGGTGGGGCCCTCCATCGCGTCGCCCAGCCAGGCCTGCAGCGGAACCTGGGCGGATTTGGCGCACGCGCCCAACAGCAGCAGCAACCCCATCGCGGTCAGCGCACCGCGACTGGCCGCCGGCGCACCGGCGAACACTCCGGCGTAGGACAGCGTCCCGAACGTGGCGAACATGACGAACATGCCCAACGCCAGACCGGCGTCGCCGACCCGGTTCATCACGAACGCCTTCTTGGCGGCCGTGGCCGCCGACGGCTTGTGATACCAGAAACCGATCAGCAGGTACGACGCCAGGCCCACGCCTTCCCAGCCGACATAGAGCAACGCATAGTTGTCGGCAACCACCAGCAGCAGCATCGAGGCCAAAAACAGGTTCAGGTAGCCGAAAAACCGGCGGCGGTCCGGGTCATCTTTCATGTAGGCGACCGAATAGATGTGGATGAGCGATCCGACGCCGGTGATCAGCAGCACGAAGCACATCGACAACTGGTCGAGCTGCAGTCCGAAGTCGACCTGGAGCCCGCCCACCGGAATCCAGGTGAACACCGTCTGGCGGATGACGCGGTCACCCTCGGCCCGGCCGAGCATCTCGGCAAGCAACGCCGCACCCACGCCGAACGCCGCGACGGCCGCGGCGCAACCCAGCCAATGACCCCACGCGTCGGTTCGTCTGCCGCCGAACAGCAAGATCGCGGCACCCACCAGCGGCAGCGCCACCAGCAGCCAGGTGTAGTCAGTCATCTTGGCGTTCTTAGCCTTTGAGTAGGTTCGCGTCGTCGACCGACGCCGATTTGCGGGCACGGAAAATCGTCATGATGATGGCCAGACCGACGACGACTTCGCAGGCGGCCACCACCATGGTGAAGAAGGCAATCATCTGTCCGTCGAGATGGCCGTGCATCCGCGCGAACGTGACGAAAGCCAGGTTGACGGCGTTGAGCATCAGCTCCACGCACATGAACATGACGATCGCGTTGCGTCGCAACAGCACGCCGGAGGCGCCGATGGTGAACAGCAGCGCCGAAAGGTAGAGGTAATTGGCCGGGTTCACGACGTACCACCTTTGACCGTGTCGGCGGTCGCCGTGCCGTCCGCGCCGCGGCTGCGCAGGATCGACGAGACCGACAACTCCGAATACGTGCCGTCGGGCAGCCGCGCCGCCACATCGACCGCGTTGCGGCGCGCGTAGACACCCGGGTTGGGCATCGGGGTGGGGTGCCCGCCGGGACGGAAGCGCTCCTCGGAGAGCTCCCGCTGGGTCTTGCGGCGCTCGAAGCGTTCTCGGTGAGCCAGCACCATCGCCCCGATGGCCGCGGTGATCAACAGCGCGCTGGTCAACTCGAAAGCCCACAGATAGCGAAAGAAGATCAGCGCCGCCAGGCCCTCGACGTTGCCGTTGGCGTTGGCCGCGGTCAGCCCGGCGAAACCGCCAGTCGCCACGTTGCCGATGCCGCCGACCAGCAGGATGCCGAACCCGATCCCGGTGCCCACCGCGGCGACCCGCTGGCCGCGCAAGGTCTCCTTCAGTGACTCCGCGGAGTCCACGCCGATCAGCATCAGCACGAACAAGAACAGCATCATCACCGCCCCGGTATAGACCACGACCTGGACGACGCCCAGAAACAGCGCGTCCTGGACCATGTAGAACACCGCCAGGATGATCATCGTCATCGCCAAGAACATCGCCGAGTACACCGCGTTGACGGCCAGCACCACCGCGAGCGCGCCGATCAGCGCCAGCGCCCCGAGAATCCAGAACGTCACCGCTTCACCGGTGGACGTCCGAACGATGGTGTCTTGCGCCAAATTAGACGCCAGATCAGAAGCCAGGAGTGCGGTCACCGCAAGTCTCCGGCTTGCTGCGGCTCGCGCACGCCGTTCGGAGTCACGTTGCCGAGGTAGTAGTCCTTGTCGGTGGCGCCGGGAGCCCTGGGGTGCGGGGGCGCGGTCATTTCGGGCAGCAGCGGGGCCAGCAGCCGGTCCTTCTCATAGATCAGGTCGGCGCGGTTGTCGTCGGCCATCTCGTAGTCGTTGGTCATCGTCAGCGCCCGGGTGGGGCACGCCTCGATGCACAGACCGCAACCGATGCACCGCAGGTAGTTGATCTGGTACACCCGGCCGTAACGCTCGCCGGGGGAATACCGTGCCTCTTCGGTGTTGTCGGCGCCCTCCACGTAGATCGCGTCGGCCGGGCACGCCCAGGCGCACAACTCGCAACCGATACATTTCTCCAAACCGTCGGGGTACCGGTTGAGCTGATGACGGCCGTGGTAACGCGGTGCTACCGGACCCGGCTTTTCCGGATACTCCTCGGTGACGGTTTTCTTGAACATCGACCCGAGGGTCACGCCGAATCCGGCTACGGCGTCCAGGAGTCTAGCCACGTGCGTTCTCCTTACTCGCACCAACTGGCTGGGCCAGTGGCTTCATGGGCAGCGGCGGGGTCGGAAATACCGGTTCGGCGGCGCCGCGCTCGGCCGTGCGCTCAGCGCGCTGTTGGCGGCGCTTCACCCGGGAGCCCGGGCTCCGCAGCGACATCACCAGGCCCGTGGTCACGACGAGGCTGCTGACCACCAATGTCGCCGTCCAATACTGATATCCCTGGTTGCGCAGCGCGCGGATCACGGCGGCGATCATGATCCACAGCAGTGAGACGGGAATCAGCAATTTCCAGCCCAGCGCCATGAATTGGTCGTAGCGAAGCCGCGGCAATGTGGCCCGCAGCCAGAAGTAGATGAACAAAAAGCCCCACACCTTGGCGGTGAACCAGAGCAGCGGCCACCAGCCGGTGTTGGCTCCGGCCCACATGTTCAACGGCCAGGGAGCATGCCAGCCGCCCAGGAACATCGTCGCGGCCAGCGCCGAAACGGTTGTCATGTTGACGTATTCGGCGAGCATGAACATCGCGAACTTCAGCGACGAGTACTCCGTGTGGAAACCCGCGACCAGCTCACCCTCTGCTTCGGGCAGGTCGAACGGCGCCCGGTTGGTCTCGCCCACCATGGAGATGAGGTAGATCACGAACGACGGCAGCAACAAGAAGACGTACCAGACCCGGTCTTGTGCGGCGATGATCTGTGACGTCGACATGGTGCCGGCGTAGAGGAACACGGTGGCGAACGACAACCCCATCGCGACTTCGTAGGAGATCACCTGAGCGGTCGAGCGCACACCGCCGAGTAGCGGATAGGTGGAGCCGGACGCCCAACCGCCGAGCACGATGCCGTATACCCCGACGGCCGACATGGCCAGGATGAACAGCACCGCGACCGGCAGATCGGTCAGTTGCAGCGGCGTCCGGTGGCCGAACACCGACACCTCGGGGCCGAACGGAACGAACGCGAATGCCGTGAACGCAGGAATCACCGAGATGATCGGCGCCAGGAAATACACGAACTTGTCGATGCCGCCGGGAGTGATGCTTTCCTTGAGCGCCAGCTTGATTCCGTCGGCGAGACTCTGCAACGCGCCGTGCGGCCCCACCCGGTTGGGGCCGGGTCGTAGTTGCATCCGGCCGAGGAGTTTTCGTTCGGCCAGGATCGCCACCAGGACGGTCAGCATGAGGAAGGCGAAGATGGCTATCGCCTTGGCCGCTACCAGCCACCACGTGTCGTGCCCGAACGGGGTCATCGGCACCGCTCCTCCACATCAGTTCGTTCTGCGTCGTCGCCGGCGCGGGTCATTCGCTCACTCCAATTCGCACGACGCTGCCCTGAGTCGCGCCCAGCTGCCGATGCACTGCCGAGCCCGGGGAGTTCAGCGGAAGCCACACCACCCGATCGGGCATGTCGGTGACTTTGAGCGGCAAGGTGATTGAGCCGCGGGCGGTGCTGACGGTGACCTCGTCGCCGTCGTCAGCGCCGATCTCGGCTGCGGTGCCGGCCGACAGCCGCACCAGAGGCGGGCGCGCGGTGCCGGCGAGGTGCGGTTCGCCGTCCTGTAGCCGGCCCGCGTCGAGCAGCATCCGCCAACCGGTCAGGATGGCCTCACCCGCACCGGGTTCGGCGGGCCCGGGCGCGGACGACGCGGCCGAATTATGCGGGCCGGCAGCGCGTTTGCCGTCCCAGGTGCCCAGTGCGGCAAGCTCGGCGCGGGCCGCCTCCACGGTCGACACTCCCAAGTAGACCCCCATCTCGTCGGCCAACGCGTCGAGAACGCGGTGATCCGACTGGCCGGCCTGCGCGGTGGTGCCGTGCAGCGCGGGTTTGAACCCGCGGTAGCGACCCTCCCAGTTGACGAAGGCACCGGCCTTCTGCGCCGTCGGTGCGACCGGGAACACCACGTCGGCGCGTTCGGTGACGGCACTGTGCCGCAGTTCCAGGCTGACCACGAACCCGGCGGCGTCCAGGGCGGCCAGCACCGCGTCCGGATCGGCGAAGTCGCCCGGCTCGACACCGCCCACCAGCAGCGCGCCCAGTGTGCCGTCGGCGGCGGCGGCCAGCATGCCGTCGGCGTCATGCCCTGGCGCAGTGGGCAATTCGGCCACATGCCAGGCCTCTCGGACCTGCGATCGTGCGGTCTCGTCGGCCAGCGGGCGGCCACCGGGCAGCAGTCCGGGCAACGCGCCGGCCTCCAGCGCACCGCGTTCGCCGGCGCGGCGCGGGATCCACGCCAGCTGCGCTCCCGTCGAGTCGGCCAGCCGCGCCGCAGCGGACAATCCGCCGGGCACTGTGGCCAGGCGTTCGCCGACCATGATGACTGCGCCGGGCGTGGCCAGCAGATCGCCTACTTCACCGGTGGCCAGCCCATCCAGGGCCGCGGGCTCCGCGCCGGGAACGGTGGTGATCAGCGTGCCGGACATCTTCTGCAGGCCGCGGGTGGCAAATGGCGCGATCGCATACACCGGAACCTTGTGTTTGCGGGCCGCCTTGCGCAGCCGCAGGAAGACTATTGGTGACTCGTCTTCGGGCTCGAACCCGACCAGCACCACCGCGGGAGCCGATTCCAGGTCGGAGTAGCTGACGGTGCGTGCCCGGCCCGCGACGCGGGCCGCCAGGAAATCGGCCTCCTCGGCTGAGTGCGGCCGGGCCCTGAAGTCGACATCGTTGGTGTCCAACACGATTCGCGCGAACTTGGCGTACGCATAGGCGTCTTCCCAGGTGGCCCGGCCACCGACCAGCACGCCGGTGCGTCCGCGGGCCGCCTCGAGTCCCTGGGCCGCGGCCACCATGGCGTGTGACCACGAGGCGGGCACCAGCTCACCCTCGGTGTTGCGGATCAGGGGAGTGGTGAGCAGGTCCGGCTGGGTCGCGTAGCTGAAGGCCCACCGGCCCTTGTCGCAGTTCCACTCCTCGTTGACTTCCGGGTCGTCACCGGCCAGCCGGCGCAGCACCTTGCCCCGGCGGTGGTCGGTACGTTGCGCACAGCCCGACGCGCAGTGCTCACAGACGCTGGGGCTGGAGACCAAGTCGAACGGGCGCGCCCGGAATCGGTAGGCGGTCCCGGTCAGCGCGCCGACAGGGCAGATCTGCACCGTGTTGCCCGAGAAGTAGGAGTCGAACGGTTCGTTGGCGTAGATGCCGACCTGCTGCAGGGCGCCGCGCTCCTGCATGTCGATGAACGGATCACCGGCGATCTGTTCGGAGAACCGGGTGCAGCGCGCGCACAAGATGCAGCGTTCCCGGTCCAGCAATACCTGTGCGGAGATGTTGATGGGCTTGGCGAACGTGCGTTTGACGTCGGTGAAGCGGGATTCGGGACGGCCGTTGGACATGGCCTGGTTCTGCAGCGGGCATTCGCCGCCCTTGTCGCACATCGGGCAGTCCAGCGGATGGTTGATCAGCAGCAGCTCCATGACGCCGTGCTGGGCCTTGTCGGCGGCTTCCGAGGTGAGCTGGGTGCGTACCACCATGTCGTCGGTGCAGACCGTGGTGCACGAGGCCAGCGGTTTTCGTTGTCCCTCGACCTCGACCAGACATTGGCGGCACGCGCCGACCGGGTCGAGCAGCGGGTGGTCGCAGAACCGCGGGATCTGGATGCCCATCAGCTCGGCCGCGCGGATCACCAAAGTGCCTTTGGGGACGCTTATTTCGTTTCCGTCGATGGTCAGCGTCACCATCTCCGGCTGGGCCACCCGGTTTTCGGTGTCGGCCGTTTGGGTCACGCCTTGTCTCCGTTCGCCATGAGCATGGATTCCCGGGGGTCGAACGGGCATCCGCCGCCTTCGACATGCGCGACGTATTCGTCGCGGAAGTAATTGATGGACGACATCACCGGGCTCGCGGCGCCATCTCCCAACGCGCAGAACGCTTTTCCCAAAATTGAGTCCGAGATGTCGAGCAGTTTGTCGATGTCCTCATGGGTGCCCCGGCCGGTTTCCAGCCGCTCGTAGATCTTGTCCAGCCAGAATGTGCCCTCCCGGCACGGTGTGCATTTCCCGCATGACTCGTGCTTGTAGAACTCGGTCCAGCGCCGCACCGCACGCACCACGCAGGTGGTCTCGTCGAAGATCTCCAGTGCTTTGGTGCCCAGCATGGAGCCCACCGCGCCGACGCCTTCGTAATCCAATGGCACGTCGAGGTGTTCGTCGGTAAGCAATGGTGTGGAGGATCCGCCCGGCGTCCAGAACTTCAGCCGGTGTCCGGCGCGGACTCCGCCGGCGTAGTCGAGCAGTTCGCGCAACGTGATGCCCAGCGGGGCCTCGTACTGGCCCGGGCGGGTGACGTGACCGGACAACGAATACAGCGTGAAGCCAGGCGATTTCTCGGTGCCCATCGACCGGAACCAGTCGACGCCATGCAGGATGATCGCAGGGACGCTGGCGATGGTCTCGACGTTGTTGATCACCGTCGGGCAGCCGTAGAGCCCGGCCACGGCGGGGAAGGGCGGACGCAGCCGCGGCTGGCCGCGGCGGCCTTCCAGCGAATCCAGCAGCGCGGTCTCTTCGCCGCAGATGTAGGCGCCCGCGCCGGCGTGCACCACCAGCTCGAGGTCGAAGCCGGAGCCGGCGATATTGCGGCCCAGGTAGCCGGCGGCGTACGCCTCGGCCACCGCGTTCTGCAGCCGGCGCAGTACCGGCAGCACCTCGCCGCGCACGTAGATGAAGGCGTGGTGGGCCCGGATCGCGTACGCGGCGATGATGATTCCCTCGACGAGCACGTGCGGTGTCGCCAGCATCAGCGGAATGTCTTTGCAGGTGCCGGGTTCGGACTCGTCGGCGTTGACTACCAGGTAGTGCGGCTTGGCCGCGGCACCCTTGTCGCCTTGCGGGATAAATGACCATTTGGTGCCGGTGGCAAAACCCGCGCCGCCGCGCCCGCGCAGCCCCGAATCCTTGACGGTGCCGATCACCGCGTCCGGGTCCATGGACAGGGCCTTGTGCATTGCCCGGTAGCCGTCGTGACGCCGATAGGTTTCCAGGGTCCACGACTTGGGGTCGTCCCAGAACCGGCTGATCACCGGCGTCAACGGGGTTGCCGACGAAGCCGTCATGAGTTGCCTTCCGGTGCCGATTCCGGGGGTTCTGGGGCTTGCATGCCGTTTTCCTTCGCCACCCGTAGCCCGGCCAAGGTGGCCGCACCGGCCCCGCCCTGGCCCTGATCGGGCCGCTGATCCGGCAGCCCCGCCAGGATGCGGGATGTCTCCCGGAAGGCGCACAGCGGAGCCCCGCGGGTGGGCTCCTTCGGGTTGCCGGTACGCAGCGAGTCGACGAGTTCGCACGCCGATTCCGGCGTCTGGTTGTCGAAGAATTCCCAGTTCACCATCACCACCGGCGCGTAGTCGCAGGCCGCGTTGCATTCGATGTGTTGCAGGGTGACGGTGCCGTCGGCGGTGGTTTCGTCGTTGCCGATGCCGAGATGCTCTTTGAGTTCCTCGAAGATGGCGTCGCCGCCCATGATGGCGCACAGTGTGTTGGTGCACACCCCGACCAGGTAATCGCCGGTGGGGCCGCGCCGGTACATGGTGTAGAAGCTCGCGACCGCCGAAACCTCGGCGCCGGTCAGCCCCAGCTGAGTGGCGCAGAATTCCAGGCCCGCGGGCGTCAGGTAGGAGTCTTCGCCTTGCACCAGGTGCAGCAGCGGCAGCAGTGCGGAACGCTTGTCGGGGTAGCGGCCGATGATCTCCTTGGCGTCGACCTCCAGGCGCGCCTGGACCTCCGGCGGATACGTCTGAGGCGCACCCTCGACGACGAACTGGTTGGGTTCTTCGGGCGGCGGCCCCAGGCGGATGAACACCGATTGTCCCTGTGGTCCGGTCTCAGCCTGACGACCATGTGGTCGCGTAGCGGCCGAGGTGGGGTCGGGCGATTGGGTCATCGGTCCACCCCGCCCATGACCGGGTCGATGCTGGCCACGGCGGTGATCAGGTCGGCGACCATGCCGCCCTCGCACATCGCGGCGACCGCCTGCAGGTTGGTGAACGACGGATCCCGGTAGTGCACCCGGTAGGGGCGGGTGCCGCCGTCGCTGACCATGTGCACGCCGAGCTCTCCGCGCGGTGATTCCACCGCCACGTAGACCTGGCCCGGCGGTACCCGGATGCCCTCGGTCACCAACTTGAAGTGGTGGATCAGTGCCTCCATCGAGCTGCCCATGATCTTGGCGATGTGTTCTGGCGAGTTGCCCATGCCATCGGGACCCACCTTCAGGTCGGCGGGCCAGGCGATCTTGCGGTCCTCGATCATGGTGGGGCCCGGCTTGAGCTTGTCCAGGCACTGCTCGACGATCTTCACCGACTCCCACATCTCTTTGACCCGAATCATGTAGCGCCCGTAGGCATCACAGGCGTCATCGGTGATCACGTCGAATTCGTAGTTTTCGTAACCACAGTAGGGTTCACTCTTGCGCAGGTCGTGCGGTAGTCCGGTGGAACGCAGAATCGGGCCGGTGATACCCAGCGCCATGCAGCCGGTCAGGTCGAGATAGCCGATGCCCTGGGTGCGGGCTTTCCAGATGGCGTTTTCGTTGAGCAGATCACCGAGTTCGCGCAGCGGTTGCCGCAACTGGTTGAGGGCTTCGGCGATATCGGTCACCGCGTTGGGCGGTAAATCCTGTGCCACGCCGCCGGGCCGGATATAGGCATGGTTCATCCGCAGTCCGGTAATCGACTCGAATACGTTGAGGATGATTTCGCGGGCCCGGAAACCGATGAACATCGCCGTCATCGCGCCCAGCTCCATACCGCCGGTGGCCAACGCGACCAGGTGCGAGGAGATGCGGTTGAGCTCCATCAGCAGCACCCGGATGACGTTGACCCGCTCCGGTATCTGGTCGGTGATGCCGAGCAGCTTCTCCACACCCAGGCAGTACGCGGTTTCGTTGAAAAATGGTGACAGGTAATCCATCCGGGTCACGAAGGTGACGCCCTGGGTCCAGTACCGGTATTCGAGGTTCTTCTCGATTCCGGTGTGCAGGTAGCCGATTCCGCAGCGGGCCTCGATGATCGTCTCGCCTTCGATCTCCAGGATCAGCCGCAACACCCCGTGCGTGGACGGGTGCTGCGGCCCCATGTTGACCACGATGCGTTCACCGGGGTCCGCCTTGCGGGCGGCGTCGACGATGTCCTCCCAGTCCTGGCCGCCGGCGACCAGGATGGTGTCGGTTTCGCTCATCAGTTGTAGCCCCTACGTTCGTCGGGCGGGGGTATCTGCGCGCCCTTGTATTCGACTGGGATGCCACCGAGTGGGTAGTCTTTGCGCTGCGGATGACCGTGCCAGTCGTCGGGCATCTCGATGCGGGTCAGTGACGGATGCCCGTCGAAGACGATCCCGAAGAAGTCATATGTCTCGCGCTCATGCCAGTCGTTGGTCGGGTAGACCGAATACAGCGACGGGATATGCGGATCACTGTCGGGCACAGACACTTCCAGCCGGAGGCGACGGTTGTGGGTGATCGACTGCAGGGGGTAGACGGCGTGCAGCTCCCGGCCGGTCTCGTGCGGATAGTGCACTCCATTGACGCCCAGGCACATTTCGAACCGCAATTCCGGTTCGTCGCGCAGGCGTTGGGCGACTTGTGGCAGTCGTTCGCGGCGGACGTGCAGGGTCAGTTCGGCCCCCTCGCCCTGCGGGTACACCACGACTTTCTCTATGGCGTCGTCGAATTCGACACCCTCGCCGTGCAGCGCTTCGGCCAGGCGGTCGGCAATGTCGTCGAAATAGCCGCCATACGGCCGAGGGCTGCTGCCCGGCAACGTGACCTGACGCACCAGCCTCCCGTATCCGGACGTGTCACCGGTGCCGCTGACGCCGAACATCCCGCGGCGAACGTCGATCACTTCTTCGTCGGCGCGGGCGATCGCCTCCCGCGGGTCTTGGTCTGGGGAGCTCATCGCAGCAGTCCGCGCATCTCGATGGTGGGCCTGGCCAGCAGCGCCGCCTCCTCGGCCTCGGCGATGGCACGTTCCCGGTTGACGCCCAACGGCATTTCCTGAATCTTCTCGTGCAGCTTGAGGATTGCGTGCAGGAGCATCTCCGGACGCGGCGGACAACCCGGCAGGTAGATGTCGACCGGAACAACGTGGTCCACACCCTGGACGATCGCGTAGTTGTTGAACATCCCGCCGGAAGACGCGCAGACCCCCATGGCGAGAACCCATTTCGGTTCGGCCATCTGGTCGTAGATCTGGCGCAGCACCGGCGCCATCTTCTGGCTGACCCGTCCCGCCACTATCATCAGATCCGCTTGCCGCGGCGTCGCGGAGAATCGCTCCATCCCGAAGCGGGCCAGATCGAACCTCGGTCCGGCGGTTGCCATCATTTCGATCGCGCAGCACGCCAAGCCGAACGTCGCCGGCCACAGCGAGTTCTTGCGGACGTAGCCCGCGACCTTCTCGACTGTCGACAGCAGGATCCCGCCGGGTAGCTGTTCTTCCAGTCCCACGCCCTACCTCAATCCCATCTCAAACCCATCTCAAACCCATCTCAGCCCTCAATCCCACGTCAGGCCCCCGCGCCGCCACACGTACGCGTAGGCAACGAACACCGTGAGCATGAATATCAGCATCTCGACCAGCGCGAAGGTGCCCAGCGCGTCGAAACTGACCGCCCACGGATACAGGAACACGATCTCGATGTCGAAGACGATGAACAACATTGCTGTCAGGTAGTACTTGATCGGGAACCGCTGCCCGGCCGTCGCGTGCGGGCTGCTCACCGAGCTGTCTGTCGGTTCAATCCCGCATTCGTAGGCCGCGAGCTTCGAACGGTTGAAGCGCGACGGGCCGGCCAGGCTTGCGATCACAACCGAGAACACAGCAAAGGCGGCGGCGAGCGCCGCCAGCACCAGGATGGGTATGTAGACGTTCACGTCGCTCCATGATCCGTCGTATTGGCCGCCGACACGGCGGCCGGGCGGTGACCGGGCTGCTGTGACGGGCCGGGCTTGTGGACCGCCGCAGTGACCTTCAACATAGTCGCGCTACGGCAAGGGCCCATGCCCGGGGTCAACCCTCGCGGGCACCTGCAGATCCGTGGCCGCGGAGGCGTTGGGGTCCCCCGGGGTTGATCGGAGTTGGGGTTGGCCCGGTAGCCCGGTGGGCCATTGGGTTGCGGTACGCGGCGGTCAGAGCGCGGGGGCACGCAACAGGCCGAGCGCCGTGCGGCCGAGCACGATCGGGTCGATCGGATGCGATACCGCGGCCTCGGCCCGCGACCAGCTGGCCAGCCAGGAGTCATCCGGCCGCCCGGTGAGCACCAGAATCGGTGGGCACGTCGAGAGTTCGTCCTTGAGCTGTTTGGCGATTCCCATGCCCCCGGCTGGTGTCGCCTCGCCGTCGAGGATGGCCAAGTCGATGCCGCCTTCGTCCATCCGCTGTATCACCATCGGAGCTGTCGCAATTTCGACATAGGTCAATTCCGGCAGATCAGGGTGCAGCCGTTTGCCCAGTGCACGCATCACCTGTTGGCGGGTTTGGACATTGTTGCTGTAAACGAGGATCCGCAGAGCGTCGCTGGAGTCGGGCACGGTGAAGATGCTACTTGTGCTCGTCAGCCTTCTTTGGCACGGCGGGCATCGAGGCTATCGTGCTGTGACCTCCTCGGTGATGGGCGCACTGCGTGCCTAGCGGTGAGGCGGGGCTCGGACAGCGAGGTCCTACGCACTGAGCGTGTTCCAGTCACGACCCGTGTTTCCCCCGGTGCCGTCGGCCGGCGCGATCAAATGGTGTACCCGGGCGGGCGGAACGTTCCGGAGAACATTCTCGTGGGCGACCTCGTGCTCGCTCATGTGCGACAGCATGAGTTGCTCGACACTGCGGATGCGAGCGCGCTGGGTCCCGCGTGACAGGGTTCTGCGGATTTGCCGGAGGTACAGGTATTCGACGTAGGTGAGTACCCCTCCAGGCTTGAGCAACCGGGTGTAGGAGTGGAGGATCTCCGCCACCGTGATCGCGGGGAAGTTGCTGTGCGGCAGGCTCGAAATAATGAAATCGTATGGCTCCGCGGCATCGAAATACTGGAACGGTACCTCGTGGATATTGGTGAAATTGCTGGCCGCCTGCCAGCGTGGTTCAGTGGCAAAACGTCTCTGCAACACGCGGACAAAGGAATCATTGATTTCCACCACGTCCAATCTGTCACCCGGGCGCAGGTGGTCGACAATTCGGTCAGTGAACGCGCCGGTGCCTGGCCCGCAGTCCAGAACGCGAATAGGCGCTGGCCCACGGCGCCGAAGGTGGCGGGTCATGGCCCGGGCCAGGTAGCGGGTGCTCGGCATCACCGATCCGGTTGTCTCGAATTTCCCGCAGAACTCGCGAAAAAACAGGGTGGTGTCAGGCGACTGTTGAGTCATTGTGCTTTTCCTTGTAATCGGGGCCCGTGCGCGCTCAATTGCACGCGCCAACGCTTCCAGACGCCGTAATACAATCCGCCGGTCACAGCCGTCACCAGCAAGATCGCAGTCGCCGCCCATTCCGACCGGTGAATCAGTCCGCTGATCCATCCAGCGCCGAGATAGCTGAGTAAGAAGAAAATGCCGACGGCCAATGTCGCGCATACCACGTCGCACACCAGGAACCGGCGGAAGTCCATCTTTAGGGCACCGATTGCCAGATACAGCGGAGTACGCATCCCCAGCAGGAAACGCACCAGGAGGAACACCTTCACGCCATGTTGCTGCAGGATGCGCTCGACGTGCCCTGTTCGATCGCTGTCGACCAACCGCGCAAACCAGTGATATCGCCCCAGGTGTGTCTGACCGAGACCCCTGCCGATCCAATACAGCGCGCAATCGCCGACCAGTACTCCGGCCAGGCACGCCAAGATCGCCAACCCGGGTTCGAGCCGGCCGACTGAAGGTGAGCTCAACGCGCCCGCCGCGACGGTGACCACTTCTTCCGGGACGGGAATGCCGGTGGCCGTAAGCAGCGGCAACAGCAAATACGAATGGTGCGACAGGATGAACGTTTCCATACGTCAATCCCGGGTCGGGCCAACGAACGACGCACCTTGCGGACCGCCGGTTGCGCCGGGTCGCTTAGCTCGGCGATTGGCTGCGGCCCACCAGCTCTCGTGAATTGGGCATCCAAAATTGTTGGCCATGGCCGCAAACCTGCCTCCGTTATACGCATCGACAACCTTCGCCTGGGGCCGGTTGCGGACCGTCCGGGCGGCTAACGGACGTGATCAAGAGACGCAGGCGGACCATCGTCTATGGAAACAAATGCCGTATCGCACATAAATTAGAGCTTCTGTCAACCGTAGTTGTCAATACTGGTTGACACGGCGCCGCGAGACGGCGGATTCACCGTCCGGTCCGCTGCGGTGAACTCGCCGGCCTCGGCCCCTGACGAGTGGCCGTCGGCCCGGTGCGCGCTGGTTGAGACCAACAGGGCCCGGTTCGGGGTGGCGTCTGGCGCAGTGGGGGAGCGCCCTTGAAGTCGGGCGCGGGAGCGAAAATGATGAATGCAGGGCTAAGCGGCGAATCGGCGGCTATTTGTCGTTACGCTGTGTGCAGATCGGGTCGGAACCCGGCAAGCGATTCTGGAGGACTGGTGCAGTGAGTTTTTGGGTGCTGCCGCCGGAGATCAACTCTTTACGAATGTTCATTGGCGCGGGTTCAGCGCCCATGTTGCAGGCAGCGACCGCGTGGGCGGGACTTGCCGACGAGTTGGGGGCCGCGGCCCAATCCTTTGCCTCGGTGACCTCGGGCTTGGCGGGCCAGGCTTGGCAGGGTCCGGCAGCGGCGGCGATGGCGGCTGCGGCAGCTCCGTACGCGGCGTGGCTGAGTGCGGCCGCGGCGCAGTCCGCCGGGGCCGCCGGGCAAGCCCGTGCCATGGTCAGCATGTTCGAGGCAGCCCAGGCAGCGACGGTGCTTCCGGCGGCCGTGGCTGCCAATCGCGACGCGTTCGTGCAGTTGGTGATGTCGAATTTGTTCGGCCAGAACGCGCCGGCGATAGCGTTCGCGGAGAGCATTTACGAGGAGATGTGGGCTGCGGACGTTTCTGCGATGTCGGGCTACTACTCCGGTGCCGCGGCGCTCGCCTCGCAGTTGGTGCCGTGGCAGAGCATCCTGAAGGGCCTCCCGGGTATGGGCAGCGCCGGCGCCGCGGGCACGAGCGCAGGCAGTGGAGCTGCGGGTACTACCAATGTCGGCGGCAACGGGGAGGGTGCAAACGTAGCCGGCGGCGATAACGCCGGCGGCGCGAGCGGCGGCCCGGTCGGTGGGGAGACGACCAACGTCGTCAACAGCAGCACCAGCGCCGGGCTGGCGCAGGCCGACCCGATGTACAGCAACGTAGGTCAGGGGACTGCAGGCAGTGGCAATGTCGGCAGTGCGAGTCTCTTGAGTGGCGGCACTACCAGCGCAAGCGGCGGCGTCGCGACCCCCGGAATGATGGGCGTTCCGATCCCGATCCCGGCCACGGGCGGCAATCAGACCGGGTCTGCCGGCATTGGCGTTGGTGCGGGAAGCGCTGGAAATGCCGCACCAACTCGGGTACCGGAAGCAGCGGCCCCTCCGGCGGCCGAAGTCGAAGCTGCGGCTCCCCAGCTGCGAGTATTGCCGAACGCGGATCCGGAGATTGCCGCGAAAGCGGCCCCGGTACCGGTAGCGCGGGTGACGCAATCGACGGGTTCGGGAATTCCGGAGTCGGCGCTACGGCCGTCGCGGACCGCCGATGTGTCGCACCGGTCGGCCAACACGCAGGACCAGGCTTCGGAAGCGGAGGAGAAGGTGGTTTCGCTACGGCCGGAAGCCGAAAAGGGGAAGCTGCGACCTCGGGCAAAGCAAGAGCCGGGAATTCAAATGCGCGGTGGCTGAACGGACTTCGTTCTGCTATGGCGCCTTCACGAAACAGACCTCGCCCGATGCGGTCGCTGTTACGGCCAGAATGCCGAACTTGTTCCACCGCAGGCCGAACTGGACTCGGTCGATCTCGGTTTCGCCGGCTATGCGCACCGAGCCGTCGCTGAACTCGGTGACCGTGACCGGCAGGGTTACCGGGTCTGTGATGCCTTTGATGGTGAAGCTGGCCTGCAGTTCGGCGTGTTTGCCCTTGGTCGGGTGCAGGGCGGTCACCACAACCCGGATTTCCGGGAAGCGTTCGACCTCGAAGAAGTCGGCCGAGAGTAAGTGCTTGTCGCGCAGGCGGATACCGGTGCGCAGCGAGGCGACGTCGACCTCGAGATAGCCGGAGACCGTGCCCTGGTCAGTCAGGTTGCCGCGGCCGACGAACTTGGTGAATTCGCCCTTGACCGCGAGCAGGCCCCACATGTTCTTGACTTTGAAGGTGACCGCCGAGCGATCCGGAACAAGATTCCATGCCCCGGCGGCATCGGGATCGCTGAGTAGCGTTTCGAGCGTCGTCATCGTGCTGCCTCACTGTCTATCGGGCGTGGAGCCCACCCGGTGGTTGTCGGATCCTTTGTGGTGTACCCGCAAGCGGAGGGACCGGTCGCAAAGCCTGTCGCCGGCGGCGATGCACTGACGGGCCTCAGCCGAGCAAGGGCGCAAGCTCGGCCGGGTCGAAGTACTCGTCGATCCGGTTTATCAAACCTTCGGTGTCCAGCTTGATCACGATGCAAACCCGCAGCTCGATCGACTGCCCGGTCTGGCCCGCGGCATGTAGCACGTGCTGTTGGACGAAGCCCCTACCTGACCCGTCCTCGAAAATCTGGCGGTCCAGAACCTCATAGCGACGCTCCGCGGTCGCCGAGACAAACCAATCGATCACCCGCAATGCGCGGGCCTTGTCGTCATCGCGATGGGCACCCGCGCGCCACACTGCGATGTCGTCGCTCCACATGCGGGCAACCGCCGCCCGGTCGCTGTTTTCGATGGCCGTGAACAACCGGTCGGCCACTTCGGCAATGGCCTCGGTGGTGGAAGAGGGCATGAGCATGATTCCTATTCGTCGTCGTATCCGCGTGTGCGTCGGCCAATCGGCGTCGTACCAGTGTTAATCGGGCGGCGATCGGCATGTCAGCGCTGGCCGGTGCGCGCGCCCGGACCCAGGCATCGCTGCGGCTGCCACGTGCCCGTTGTTCGTCATGGTCGGGTTCGACGATACGCACGGGCTCGGTGGGTGGCCCGGTTTGAAGGAGGGCTCGTCGGGACCGTCTGATTCGCCGAGTCGCGCCGCTAACCCGTCGGCAACGAGGGCGCTGCCGCGACCGCGGAACCCGCTGCGTGGCAGTGGTAACCGGGATGCGGCCAGGACCCCCTAGAGCAATTCGCCCGAACCGCTGACAGCCTGGGCGCGCCGGTGTAACGGTTGCTCTGGCCCGTAATCGCGGGCCCGTCGGTCGGGGCAGGTCGGCTGCGGAAGGGCTAGGGTGATGAATTTTTCGGTGTTGCCGCCGGAGATCAATTCGGTGCGGATTTTCGCCGGCGCCGGTCCGCAACCGATGCTGGCCGCGGCTACGGCCTGGGACGGACTGGCCGGCGAGCTCGCCGGTGCGGCGTCGTCGTTTTCCTCGGTGGCATCGGGGTTGGTCGACGGCTCGTGGCGGGGGCCGGCGTCAGCGGCGATGGCGGCTGCAGCGGCGCCATACGCCCGATGGTTGAGTGCCGCGGCGGGCCACGCTTCAGGGGCGGCAGCCCAGGCTCGTGCGGTGGCCAGAGCGTTTGACGCGGCGCGCGCGGCCACAGTGCATCCATTGATGGTGGCGATCAACCGTAATCGGTTCGTGCAGCTGGTGGCGTCGAACGTGCTTGGCTTGAACGCGCCGGCGATTGCCTCAGCCGAGGCCCAATACGAGCAGATGTGGGCGCAGGACGTGGTCGCGATGCTCGGTTATCACGCTGACACGTCTGCCGCGGCGGCCGCATTGTCGCCGTGGGGTGCTGGGCCGCAAGGCAATTCCGCCGGATCGGGCCAGTCGGGCACGTCAGAGATGCCGGCTTCCGGGAGAGGACCGGTGGCGTCCGCCATCTCGGCCGGGTCGAGTGCGGCCGCCGGCACCAACATCTCGCTGTCCAACCTGGGTTTCGGCAATACCGGCAATGGAAACTTCGGCTCCGGCAATGCCGGCGATTTGAATCTGGGCAGCGGCAACAACGGCAACGTCAACCTGGGTAGCGGCAACAACGGCAACGTCAATTTCGGCAGCGGCAACACCGGTAACGTCAACCTTGGCAGCGGCAATGCCGGCAGCCTCAACGCCGGCAGCGGCAACGCCGGCAACAACAACCTGGGCAGCGGTAACAACGGGGATGCGAACCTCGGCCACGGGAACGTCGGCAGCAATAACTTCGGCAGCGGAAATATTGGCGGCGGCAACCTTGGCTTCGGCAACGCCGGCAGCAATAACTTCGGCAGCGGAAACAATGGCAGCGGCAACCTCGGCAGCGGGAACGGTGGCAATCTCAATGTCGGCTTTGCCAACACCGGTAACAACAATATCGGCTTTGCGAATACCGGAAACAATAATATCGGTATCGGCCTCACCGGCGACAATCAAATTGGATTCGGCGGCCTGAACTCCGGCACCGGAAACGTCGGCTTGTTCAATTCTGGTAGCGGTAACACCGGTATTTTCAACTCTGGAAGCAACAACCTGGGGTGGTTGAACTCGGGGGTGGGCAACTGGGGTGGCTGGAACTCCGGGATGGGCAGCACCGGCTTCGGAAACTCGGGCGTGACCAGCACCGGCTTCTGGAATTCCGGGTCCTACGACACCGGCTTTGGTAACGCCGGCTCGGGCAATGCCGGCGCTTTCAACGCGGGCAGCCACAACACCGGCTGGTTCAACTCGGGCTCCGGCAGCACGGGCGACTACAACTCGGGCGACGGTAACTTCGGGAGCTTCAACGCAGGCGACGTGAATACCGGGAGCTTCAACGCGGGCTCCGTCAATACCGGATTGTGGAATTCGGGCCATACCAATACCGGCGCCTTGAACTCCGGAACGCTGAACACCGGTTTCGGCAGTTCGATCATACAGACGGTTGCCAACTCGGGGTTTGGCAATACCGGTACCGGCAACTCTGGTTTCAACAACTTCGGTGATAACAACTCGGGCTACGGCAACGCGGGTGTCGCTGGCGGCCCCGGCCAGAACAATGCGGGTATCGGGAATCAAGGGACCCTGCACTCCGGAATTGGAAACACGGGTTCCAACAACGACTCGGGCTTCGGGAACACGGGCTTTTATAATGTCGGGTTCTTCAACACCGGAGACAATAATTCCGGCTTTGGAAACATCAACGACGTTGCCAGCGGATTCAATTCGGGTATTGGTAATTTCGGCAACAGCAACTCCGGGGGCTTCAATATCGGTACCGGTTGGGCCGGCTTCTTTGGTAGCAACTTCTGAAGTCGACCGGGCCAGCTCGGAGAGGAAAGAATGCGATGAACTTTTCGGTTTTGCCCCCGGAGATCAACTCGGCGCAGATTTATGCCGGTCCCGGGTCAGCCCCGATGCTGCAGGCGGCGGCGTCGTGGCAGCGGCTGGCCGACGAATTAACCTCGGCCGCAGCGTCATTCGAGTCGGTGACCGAGGCGTTGGTCGGCGACTCCTGGCAGGGCTGGGCGGCGGCGGCGATGGCGAGTGCCGCCGCTCCATACGCGAGCTGGCTGAACGCCGCCGCCGCCGGGGCCCAGAGTGCGTCCGTCCAGGCCGGTACAGCGGCGACGGTGTTTGAGGACGCGCTAGCGGCGATCGTGCATCCGGCGGTGGTGGCGACGAATCGGAATCAGCTCGTCATGCTCGCGATGTCGAATTTGTTCGGTCTGAATGCTCCGGCGATCGCAGCCACCGAAGCGCACTACGAGCAGATGTGGGCCCAGGATGTGGCAGCCCTGTCGGGCTACCACGCCGGGGTTTCGACGGTGGCCGCTCAGCTGGCGCCGTGGCAAGGAGTGCTGCAAACGCTTCAGGGCAATGCAAGCAGTTCGATTGCGGCCGTCAACCTGGCCGCCCAGGCTGAATCCCTCAATGCTTTGGATGTCAGTGTGTCGTTCAGCGGGCTGCAACTTGTGCAGTTGGGCACCGCGCAGGCGAACTCGACTTTCGGTGGGCTGGCGGTGGCCCTCGGCCAGAACAGTTCTGCCAGTGCTGCCGGGTTGCTCGACGGGGCCTGGGCCCTGGGCAGCGCCACCGGCGCCAGCAGTAGTGGCATTCTCAACACGGCGTTGGCCGTGGGCGACACCAGCACCGCACAGGCCGGCGGCTTGTTTACCCTGGCCTCGGCCTTCGGTAGCGGCAACACTGTCAGCACCGGTGGTTATGTGAATTTCGCCGGGCTGGTCGGTAATGGCAATCAGGTCGGTGTGGTTGACGGCTTTGGCAACCGCGCTTGGGTTTTCGGTGACGGCAATGTAGCGCAGGTGAGTGGTTTGTTTACTGCGGCATCGACTTTCGGCAGTGGCAGCAGTGTGAGCACCGGTGGTTATGTGAACTTCGCCGGGCTGGTCGGTAATGGCAATCAGGTCGGTGTGGTTGACGGCTTTGGTAACCGCGCTTGGGCTTTCGGTGACGACAATGTAGCGCAGGTGGGTGGTTTGCTTACTGCGGCATCGACTTTCGGCAGTGGCAACAGTGTGAGCACCGGTGGTTACGTGAATTTCGCCGGGCTGGTCGGTAATGGCAATCAGGTCGGTGTGGTTGACGGCTTTGGTAACCGCGCTTGGGTTTTCGGTGACGACAATGTAGCCGATGTCGTCGGCGTGGTCACAAGGGCTCTTACGCTCGGTAGCGGCAATAGCACCGGCGCCGGTGGCACTGTGAACTTCACCGGAATTCTGGGTAACAACAACCAGGCCGGTGCGATTGACGGTATAGGCAACGGCGCCTGGGTTTTCGGGGACAACAACGCAGCCCACGCCGGCGGCGGGTACTTCAACGCTGCAACAGTGCTCGGCAACTACAACAGCCCGGTCGGAGTCGGCGCGAACGGCACGGGCTCCGTAGCCCGAACGAACATCGCCAACTTTGCTACCGTCGTCGGGAACCACAACAGCACAGTTACCGTGGGTGCCAATGGAAATGACGCAGTCGCGAACACCAACATCGGCACCTTCGCCACTGTGCTCGGTAGCAACAACGGCATGGTTACCGCCGGTGCCGACGGAAGTGGTGCGGTCGCGAACGCCAACGTCGGAACCATTGCTACCGTGTTGGGAAATAACAACAGCGGTGTTCAAGCCAGTGTCGCCGGCCAGACCAATATCGCCACCGTCGCTACCGTGCTCGGCGACAACAACGGCGGGGTGTTGGCCGGTGCTGATGGCAACCTCAATATCGCCACGATGACCAACGCCATCGGCAACAACAACAACGGGGTCGCGGCCGACGCCGTCGGCAACACCAACATCGCCACGTTCAGCAACGTAATCGGCAACGCCAACAGCGGCATCGCAACCAGCACCGATGGCGATACCAACATCGCCACCTTCGCGACCGTGGTCGGCAACGGCAACCATGGGGCTGGCGCCGATGCCGTCGGCCGCCTCAACATCGCCACCTTCGGCACTGCAGTCGGCGGCGGGAACGAGGTCGGCGCGAGCGCCAACGGCGACACCAACATCGCTACCTTCGCCAGCGCCGTCGGCAACGGCAACCATGACGTAACCGCTGCCACCGCAGGCCATCTCAATATCGCCACCTTCGGCACTGCCGTGTTCAACGGCAATCATGAGATCGGTGCCAGCGCTAGCGGTGACACCAATATCGCCACCTTTGCCACCGTGGCAGGCAACGCCAACGGTGATATCACCGCCGCGGCCGTCGGCCGCACAAATATCGCTACCTTCGCCACCAGCAGCGGCCTGATAAGTGTCGGGAACGACGGCGTCAAGGCCACGGCTGACGGTGACTTCAACATCGCCACCTTTGCCAACAACATCAACATCATCGGCAATGGCAACCAGAACATCGAAGCCGGCGCCAGCGGCACCGGCAATATCGCCACTTTTGCAACGGCATTCGGCAATGCGAACGACGGCGTTACCGCCGGCACTGACGGACAGGGCAACATCGCGACATTTGCCACCGTCTTTGGAAACGCCAACACGGGCGTGGCGTCCAGCGCTGCGGGCACCGGAAATATCGCCACTTTTGCCACCAATGCCGGTTTAATCGGCAACGCCAACAACGGGATCGAAGCCAGCGCTAACGGCACCGGCAATATCGCCACGTTTGCCACCAACATCGGATTCGTGGGCAACGCGAACGACGCTGTCAAAGCCAATGCCACCGGAGGCGGTAACATCGCCACCTTCGCCAGCGTCGTTGGCAGCGGCAACCAGCAGGTGGAAGCCAGCGCGAACGGGAACAACAACATTGCCACTTTGGCCGGGGTTTTCGGCAACGGCAACGATGGGGTCCGAGCCACCGCGAGCGGCAACGCCAATATCGCTACGATGGCCACCTCCCTCACTCTCTTTGGCGAGGGCGACAATTCGGTCGCGGCCAACGCCAACGGCCAAGGCAATATCGCGACGGTCGGCACCGCCGCTACCATCTTCGGCACTGCCAGCAACGTGGTCGAAGCCGGTGCCAATGGTGGGGGCAACATCGCCACCTTTGCCAGTGCTTTCGGCGACAGCAATGGTGTCACCGCAAGCGCCATGGGGGACAACAACATCGTCACCTTTGCTACTGCGGTGGGTAACGACAACGGTGCCGTCCTGGCCAGCGCCACCAATCGGGGCAATATCGCCACGTTCGCCACCGCGGTCGGCGATAACAATGCACCCACCGCCCAGGTCGTAGGCGACGGTAACATCGCGACTCTTGCGACCGTCGTCGGCGACCACAACGGCGGGGTTCTGGCCAGTGCTAACGGCACCGGCAATTACGCCACGGCGGCCACCGCGGTCGGCAATGCCAACACCGCGGTCGAGGCCACGACTGACGGGGCGGGCAATATCGTCACCTTCGGCACTGCGGTTGGCGATGCCAATGCGCTTACGGCCGAGGCCAACGGCACCGCCAATATCGGCACCCTTGCGACCGTGGTCGGTGACCACAACAGCGGGGTGCTGGCCAGTTCCAACGACGTTGCCAATTACGCCACCCTCGCCACCGTCGTCGGAAACGGCAATACCGGCGCCGCCGCAACCTCCAATGGCGACACCAATATTGCCACCCTTGCAACGGTTGTCGGCGACAGCAACGCGGTGGCGGCGGACGCGGCCGGCCACACAAACATCGCCACCCTGGGCACCGCAGTGGGTAACGGAAACAACGGAATCGCAGCGACTTCCGACGGCAGACTCAATATTGCAACCGCTGCCACCGCCGTTTTCGGTGACAACCATGCGATTACGGCCGCCGCCACCGGTGGCACCAATGTTGCCACGGCGGCCACGGTGGTCGGTGATGGCAATAGTGGGGTGGCGGCTAGTGCGGATGGCAGCGTCAACATCGCGACGGCGGCCACGGTGGTGGGTGATGGCAATAGTGCGGCGATCCGGGCCATGGCAAGTGGTGATACCAATATCGCGACGGCGGCGACGGTGGTGGGGGATCGTAATGCTGGGGTGTTGGCCAGTTCGCAGGGGGTGCGCAATATTGCGACGGCGGCCACGGTGGTGGGTAATGACAATGTGATTGATGCGGCGAGTGCGATCGCGGTGGGGGAGACCAATGTTGGTACGGCGGCGACGGTGGTCGGTGATGCCAATAGTGGGGTGGCGGCTAGTGCGGATGGTCGTATCAATGTGGCCACGGCGGCCACGGTGGTCGGTGATGGCAATAGTGGAGTTACGGCGGATGCGGATGGCAGTGTCAATGTGGTGACGGCGGCGACCGCGGTTTTTGATGGGAATCAGGCGATTACGGCAACTGCTGTCGGTGACACCAACATCGCCACGGCGGCCACGGTGGTGGGGGATCGTAATGCTGGGGTGTTGGCCAGTGCGCAGGGGGTGCGCAATATTGCGACAGCCGCGACGGTGGTGGGTAATGACAATGTGACCGATGCCGCGAGCGCTATCGCGGTGGGGGAGACCAATATCGCGACGGCGGCGACGGTGGTCGGTGATGCCAATAGTGGGGTGGCGGCTAGTGCGGATGGTCGTATCAATGTGGCCACGGCGGCCACGGTGGTGGGTGATGGCAATAGTGCGGCGATCCTGGCCACGGCGAGCGGTGATACCAATATCGCGACGGCGGCCACGGTGGTGGGGGATCGTAATGCTGGGGTGTTGGCCAGTGCGCAGGGGGTGCGCAATATTGCGACGGCCGCGACGGTGGTGGGTAATGACAATGTGATTGATGCGGCGAGTGCGATCGCGGTGGGGGAGACCAATGTTGGTACGGCGGCGACGGTGGTTGGTGATGCCAATAGTGGGGTGGCGGCTAGTGCGGATGGTCGTATCAATGTGGCCACGGCGGCCACGGCGGTCGGTGATGGCAATAGTGGAGTTACGGCGGATGCGGATGGCAGTGTCAATGTGGTGACGGCGGCGACCGCGGTTTTTGATGGGAATCAGGCGATTTCGTCGACTGCTGTCGGGGACACGAACATTGCGACGGCGGCGACGGTGGTGGGCAACGCCAACAATGGGGTGGCGGCCGGTGCGGATGGCAGCCTCAACATCGCGTCGGCGGCGACGGTGGTGGGTGCCGACAATGGTGGGGTTGTGGCGGGGTCGAGCGGTGACACGAACATTGCGACGGCGGCGACGGTGGTGGGGGATCGTAATGCTGGGGTGTTGGCCAGTGCGCAGGGGGTGCGCAATATTGCGACGGCGGCGACGGTGGTGGGTAATGACAATGTGATTGATGTGGCCAGTGCGATCGCGGTGGGGGAGACCAATGTTGGTACGGCGGCGACGGTGGTTGGTGATGCCAATAGTGGGGTGGCGGCTAGTGCGGATGGTCGTATCAATGTGGCCACGGCGGCCACGGCGGTCGGTGATGGCAATAGTGGAGTTACGGCGGATGCGGATGGCAGTGTCAATGTGGTGACGGCGGCGACCGCGGTTTTTGATGGGAATCAGGCGATTTCGTCGACTGCTGTCGGGGACACGAACATTGCGACGGCGGCCACGGTGGTGGGCAACGCCAACAATGGGGTGGCGGCCGGTGCGGATGGCAGCCTCAACATCGCGTCGGCGGCCACGGTGGTGGGTGATGGCAATAGTGCGGCGATCCTGGCCACGGCGAGCGGTGATACCAATATCGCGACGGCGGCCACGGTGGTGGGGGATCGTAATGCTGGGGTGTTGGCCAGTGCGCAGGGGGTGCGCAATATTGCGACGGCCGCGACGGTGGTGGGTAATGACAATGTGATTGATGCGGCGAGTGCGATCGCGGTGGGGGAGACCAATGTTGGTACGGCGGCGACGGTGGTTGGTGATGCCAATAGTGGGGTGGCGGCTAGTGCGGATGGTCGTATCAATGTGGCCACGGCGGCCACGGTGGTGGGTGCCGACAATGGTGGGGTTGTGGCGGGGTCGAGCGGTGACACGAACATTGCGACGGCGGCGACGGTGGTGGGGGATCGTAATGCTGGGGTGTTGGCCAGTGCGCAGGGGGTGCGCAATATTGCGACGGCGGCGACGGTGGTGGGTAATGACAATGTGATTGATGCGGCGAGTGCGATCGCGGTGGGGGAGACCAATGTTGGTACGGCGGCGACGGTGGTTGGTGATGCCAATAGTGGGGTGGCGGCTAGTGCGGATGGTCGTATCAATGTGGCCACGGCGGCGACGGTGGTTGGTGATGCCAATAGTGGGGTGGCGGCTAGTGCGGATGGTCGTATCAATGTGGCCACGGCGGCCACGGTGGTCGGTGATGGCAATAGTGGAGTTACGGCGGATGCGGATGGCAGTGTCAATGTGGTGACGGCGGCGACCGCGGTTTTTGATGGGAATCAGGCGATTTCGGCAACTGCTGTCGGTGACACGAACATTGCAACGGCGGCCACGGTGGTGGGCAACGCCAACAATGGGGTGGCGGCCGGTGCGGATGGCAGCCTCAACATCGCGACGGCGGCCACGGTGGTGGGTGCCGACAATGGTGGGGTTGTGGCGGGGTCGAGCGGTGACACGAACATTGCGACGGCGGCGACGGTGGTGGGGGATCGTAATGCTGGGGTGTTGGCCAGTTCGCAGGGGGTGCGCAATATTGCGACGGCCGCGACGGTGGTGGGTAATGACAATGTGATTGATGCGGCGAGTGCGATCGCGGTGGGGGAGACCAATGTTGGTACGGCGGCGACGGTGGTTGGTGATGCCAATAGTGGGGTGGCGGCTAGTGCGGATGGTCGTATCAATGTGGCCACGGCGGCCACGGCGGTCGGTGATGGCAATAGTGGAGTTACGGCGGATGCGGATGGCAGTGTCAATGTGGTGACGGCGGCGACCGCGGTTTTTGATGGGAATCAGGCGATTTCGTCGACTGCTGTCGGGGACACCAACATTGCGACGGCGGCCACGGTGGTGGGCAACGCCAACAATGGGGTGGCGGCCGGTGCGGATGGCAGCCTCAACATCGCGACGGCGGCCACGGTGGTGGGTGCCGACAATGGTGCCGTTACTGCTAGCGCCGTCGGCGACAACGACTTCGTCACCGCTGCTACCGTCGTGGGCCGCGGCAACAACGGGGTCGCAGCCGACGCCGTAGGCGGCAACTTCGCCAACGCCGCCGTGGTCGTCGGCGGCGACAACACCGACGTCCATGCGCAAAGAGGCCACTTCAACGCCGCGGTCGTCGTCGGAAACGACAGCACCGCCTTCGCGGGGGGTGAAACAGGCGACGAAGGCAATCGCGACCTGGCGATCGTCGTCGCCAACAACGCCCAGGCTCGAGCATTCAATGGCAACAACGACATCGCAATCGCCAGGGCAGACGGCGCATCGGCGATCGCAGGTCCCGGCGACAACATCGTGGACATCCAGCCGCCGTTGTTCTCATTACTAGTGGCGGCCTTGCGCGGATTATTCTCCTAAGCCATCTCGACCGGTGGACGCCGGTCGCACCCCCGGCGGTGCAGCGAAGCGGCCGAAACGCACGCAGGTGAGCATCGAGCGCCCACCCGGGCAGTCATCCAGTCCACCGGGCGGCGACAACGCAATCGGCACCGCCGACGCCGCCTATTCGCTGTCGTATCCGGGATGAGCGACCGCCAGACGATGACGTACCAGTGCGCGCAGGCAGGCCATGACTTCCTCGTCGCGGCCGTCCAGTTCACCGGCCCGGATCGCAGCGGCAAGGGCGGCCTCGTCGGCGAAACCAAGGTCGGCCAGCGCGGTCCGGACTTCGGCATCACCGGAACTCAGCAATTCACGCTCGACCATGCGCAGGGCGTTGGCGGCAACGCGGGCATGGAAGTTGACCTGCCCGCTGGTCGCCGCCCGCACGTCCCCTTCCAGGAAGTCGGCGACGGCGGCCACGAGCTCGGCAGCGGTGGGCCGGCCGTGAAGCCCGGTCATCGTCCGACCGCCTCGAGCAGCTCGAGCAGATCCCACTCGTTCTCACAGACCCGGCGCCCTATCGCCGCCAACTCGACCGATCGGGTCCGACCACTCAAGTGGCGCTCCGCCTGGTACCGACAGATGACACCCCAACGCAGGGTGGCCAGTACCAACCACCAGCGAAACGCCGCCCGATCGACGGTGGCCCCGCCGGCTTCCTCATACGCCTGCAACAGGCTCTCGATGCTGCCCAGCCCGCCGGCGCCAAGGCTCGCCGGAGCCCCGAACCGCCAGGCCCGCACACAAAACCAGGCCAGGTCCTCATATGCCTCCCCGACATGCACCAGCTCCCAATCCAGAACGGCCGCAAGGTCGGAGCCGTCGACGATGAGATTTCCCATCCGGAAGTCGCCATGCACCAGAACTGCTGTCGAAGGCGGTGGTCGACGCGCCCTAAGCCAGCGGAAGGCCCATTCGAAGGTGGCGGTGGTGTCGCCCATGGAATCGAGCCGGTCACGCCACTGCCCGAGCGGGTCCTCTCGGACGAGGCCCAGGCCATTCCACTCGGCGCGGTGAATCGCGGCCAGTGCTCGCGCGCATTGGCGCAACAGCCGTGTCCGGCCGGGATCATCGAGTTGCCGCTGGATGCGCCGGACAATGGTTTCGCCTTTGACCTCTTCGCAGATCAGGAACGGATTGCCCAGTGCCGCAGGCGAATCGTCGGCCAGCAGAATGTGCGGCACCGGCGCGCCCGCGGCTGCCGCGGCGGCCTGGACGCGGGCTTCGAGTTCCATACCGGCGTGCACGTCGTCGGGCGGGCCGATGCGCAGAATCAGCGGTCGACGCTCGGCGCCCACGACGGCGTCGAACGCCCACGTGGTCCTGCTGGCGCCGCCGGTGAGCACCCGCAGGTTTTCGATCGCCACCTCGGCGCCCAGCAACGGGTCCAGCAGCGCGGCCAAGTCCTCCAACAGAGTCACTTCTTGCCGAACTTGAACAGCCGCTGCGCAACCCGGCGGATCTGAATCTCCTCCGCGCCCTCGGTGATCCGATAGCGGCGGTGATGGCGGTAGATGTGCTCGAACGGTTCGTGACGGCTATATCCCATTCCGCCGAAGACTTGCATGGCCCGGTCGGCGGCCTCACACACCAGCCGGTTGGCGCGGTAATTGGCCATTGCCACCTTGTCCGACACTTCCATGTGGTGATTGCGATCCAATTGGTCGGCCGCGTAGTACACCAGCAGCCGCACCATCTGCGCCTCGGTCTGCAACTCGACCAGCGGCCACTGGACAGCCTGGTTCACCGACAATGGCTTACCGAATACCCTACGTTCGTTGGCGTAGTCGACGGCCCGGTCGATGCAGTACTGGGCGGCGCCCAGGCTGCTGGCCGCCTGGCGAATCCTGTTCTCGTGCAAGAAAGTCTGGCCCACCTCCAGACCACGATCGACCTCGCCGAGGACGGCGTCACCGGATACTCGGACGTCCTCAAGTGCCACCTCGCCGTGGTCGGTCGGCATGTTGAGCGTCCACCAGTAGTACGGCACGGTGAAGCCGGGAGTATCGGTGGGGACGAGAAACGCGGTGATGCCACGGGCCTGACCGGGTTCGCCCGAGGTTCGGGCGAACACCAGATCATGGGTGGCGCGGTGCACGCCGGTGTTGAACCGCTTGGCGCCGTTGATCACCCAGCTGTTGCCGTCGCGCTCGGCACGGGTCTCGAGCCAGGTGGCATCCGAGCCGTGACTGGGCTCGGTCAAACCGAATGCCATAGACCGCTCGCCGGTGATGAGCGCCTCGGTCCACTCCTTCTTCTGCGCCTCGGTGCCGAATCGGTCCATCATGATGACCTGGGGGAAGTTGCCGACGATGGAGGACTCGTTCTGCAAGTCGTTGTGCAGCCCGAGCCCCTTGTGCGCCAGATGTTCCCGGATGACGGCCATATCGACGTTGGTTCCGTCGCGGCCTCCGAACCGCGACGGCAGGCCGTAACGCAGCCAGCCCGCCTGGTCGGCGCGCCTGCGCATCTCGGCCAGCAGGTCCTCCCACTCGCGCCGGGGGACGCCACCGTTGTCCCAGTCGGTGCGGGCATGCTCGCGGCGGTGGTCGAAATACTGGATGTGCTGGCGTTCCAGCGGTTTGATATCGGACTCGATGAATTCGTCCATCTCGGCAAGCAGACCGGGAAGATGTTCTGGCAGACTGAAATCCACGATTGAGCTCCTTAGGTGCCGTACAGAGTTTTCTTCCAGATCATTGACAACGTCTTGATCGCATCCTCGTCGCTGATGTCCAGACGCAAATTTTCAGGGCCCGAGCGCCCCACGAACACGGTGGTGAAGTTTTCGAAAAGCAGCGCGATCGCGGCGGCCGTGTGCTGCGGATGCAGCTCAGCACCGTAACCCTGCTCCTGAGCGCGGCGGACCGATGCGGCCACGATGTCCATTCCGAAACGCCGGAATTCGTTCTGCACGGCCGCGAAACGCCGTTGGGTGGCGGCCAGTTGGGCAACGGCGATCATGATGCCGATGTTCTGTTTGAAGATGTTCCAGTATCCGGTGACCACCGAGGTGAAGAACGTGTCGTCGTCGGGGGTATCCGGCAGATGCACACTCAGCCCGGAGGGAGCGACAACGTCGTGCAGAAATGATTCGGCGAGCGCGGCCAGTAGGTCTTCTTTGTCGGAGAAGTACCGGTAGAACACCGCGGGCGACTTACCGGCGGCCGAGGTGATGTCGGCCAGAGTGGTTCCGTGAAAGCCGCGTTCGGCAAAGAGCTTTCGCGCAGCCTGTTCGATGGCCTGCCGGGTCTGGCGGCCCTTGGCGGTGAGTACGCCGGCGGCCATCAGTTCCGGATCCGGTCGCCGGCTCGTAACAACGCACCCGGCAAGTCATGGCCGACCACCGATTTCGCAACCTCGGCCGCGGCAATGGCGGCCGGCAGGTCGATGTGGACCTCGAAACCGCTGTCGGCCAGCAGATACACCAGATCCTCGGTGGCGATGTTGCCGGTGGCTCCGGGGGCGAACGGGCAGCCGCCGAGGCCGCCGACCGAGGCATCCAGCCGGGTGACACCGGAACAGACCGCCGCGTAGGCGCTGGCCAGGCCCGCACCCCGGGTGTTGTGGAAGTGTCCGCCCAGCGCAATGTCGCCAATCACCGGATGTAGCTGTGCGATCAGCGAACTCACTCGACCCGGCGTCGCGGTGCCGATGGTGTCGGCGATCGAGAACCGGTCCACGCCCAGGCCGCGGGCGACGGCGGCGATGTCGAGCACCCGCTGCGACGGGGTGGGACCGTCGAACGGACAATCCCATGCGGTGGCCACGATCACCTCGACGATCACCCCGCTGCCGCGGGCGATGGCGAGGATCTCGCCGATCTGACTGGTTGCCTCGGCGCTGCTGCGACCGACGTTGGCCGCGCTGAACGAGTCGCTGGCTGCCACCACATATTCGATGGCGCGCAGGCCCGCCGCGATCGCCCGCTTGGCGCCGTTGGGGCTGGCTACCAGCGCGGAGAACTCGATGTCGGGATACCGGTGCAACTCGGCCGCGAGTTCGGCGGCATCGGCCATCGCCGGAACTTTGGACGGCGACACGAACGCCGTTGCTTCCACCTCACGCACTCCCGTGGCGGCGATCGCGGCCAGCAACTCCAGCTTGGCCGCCAACGGGATCGGCTTTTCGATCTGCAGTCCGTCGCGCAGCGAGACCTCGCGAATGGTCACATGCTGGTTCATAGCACCCCCTCGGCGCGCAAATCGGTGAGCTCCTCGACGGTTTTGCCCAGCAGCCCGATATAGACGTCGTCGTTATGCCGGCCAGGGTGGGGGGGACCGGCGGAGCGCACCCTGCCCGGTGATTCGGAGAGTACCGGTACGATCCCTGGACCCAATACGGATCGTTCGACCCTCTCATCGTAATGTTCGACCAGCATGCCGCGCGCCCGTAGCTGTGGATCGTCGACCACTTCCGCGACGGTATTGATCGGCCCGGCGATCACGCCTGCGGCGGAGAGAGTTTCGATGATTTCGCCGGGCCGGCGCTCCGCGGCCCAGGCGCCGATGATTGCGTCGAGTTCGTCCTGGTTGCGGCCGCGCGCCCCGTGGGTGGCGAACCGCTCGTCGGTGACCAGTTCCGGACGCCCCATTGCCTTGCACAGCCGGGCGAATACGGTGTCCTGATTCGCGGCGATCACCACCCAGGAGCCGTCGGCACTGCGGTAGATGTTGGACGGCGCAATGCCTTCCAGACGGGTGCCGGACGGTCCGCGTACCACCCCGCCGACGTCATAGTCCGGAATCGTGGATTCCTGTACCGCCAAACAGGATTCGGTCAGGGCGACGTCGACCACCTGGCCCCTGCCGGTGACGCCGCGGCGATACAGCGCGGCCAGCGCCCCCTGGGCGCCGAACATGCCGGCCAGGGTGTCACCCAGCGACAGTGCCAGCCGCGGCGGCGGACCGCCGGGGAACCCGTTGAGATGACGCAGTCCGCTGGCCGCCTCGGCCACCGAGGCGTATCCGGCCTTGTGTGCGTCGGGACCGGTTTGTCCGTAGCCCGACACCCGAACCAGAATGATGCCCGGGTTGCGTTCGCTGAGCACGTCGTAACCCAGGTTCCACTTTTCCAGCGTGCCCGGGCGGAAGTTCTCCACGGCAATGTCGGATTTCTCGACCAGTTCGAGAAAGAGCTCCCGGCCGCGCGGACGGCGCAGGTCAAGGGTGACGGCCCGCTTGTTGCGGGCATGCACGGTCCAGAACACGTGGTGCCCGTTGAGTTCGGCTTGACCCCAGGTGCGTAACGGATCCGGGGCACCCGGCGGCTCCACCTTGATGACGTCGGCGCCCATGTCGCCGAGCAGCCGCCCGGCGAACGGACCGGCGATCAAGGTGCCGAGTTCGAGCACCCGGATGCCGTCCAGCGGTCCGGTTGGCGCCGTCACCGCGTGCTCGCGAAGTCGTGTCGGATGAGCCAGTCGGTCACGACGTCGACGGCATGTGCCAGCTTGTCGCGCTGGTTGGGCCCCGCGTAATAGTGTGTGGCGCCCGGTATTTCGTACATCTCCTTGTCGGAATTCCCGATCGCGTCGAAGAGCCGCCGGGTATGGCTGGGCGTACAGGCGTCGTCTGCCAGGTTACCGATCACCAGTGCCGGGACGGCGAGATCACGCGCACATGCTACGCCGTCGCCGCGGGCATCGTCATAACTCCACTGGGACAACCAACTCCGTAACGAGCAGAACCGGGCCAACCCGACCGGGCTCATGTTCACCACTCGCGGATCACCCAGATAGCAGGTGCCCGGGGTGCGTTCGTTGGGATCGACGGTCGGGTCGAGCCACCTCGGGTCGGCCATGGTGCCGTGCACGACGAAGCAGAACTCGTCATCGGGGCGGCCCCGGGCGGCGAGTTCGGCGAGCTTGTCCTTGACCCAGGCGGTGATTCGGCGATTTCGGTCGATCTGAGCCTGCCGGTACCGCGCCAGGAATTCCTGGCTGTAGGGCGGCTGGTTGGGATTATCCGGGTGGTACAGATCCAATTCGGGATCGCGCTTGGTCGGGTCGGTTTCGTCGAGGATCGACGCGTCGAGCCATTCAGTGAGCGTGCCGTGCCGGCTGATGTGCGCGGCCAGCAACATGATTCCGTCCGCGGCGGGAAGGTCGAGCCGGGTCAGGTCGGGACCGTCGCCGGAGGGGCTGGAGGTGACGGTCGCGTGCTGCGCCTGTTGTTGGTAGAACATCGATAGCGAACCGCCGCCGCTCCACCCGGCCAGCACCACTTTCTGGTATCCCAGCCTGGCTTTCGCGTCCTTGATGCACTCGCCGAGGTCCTCGACCACCTTCTCCATCAGCAGCCCCGAGTCGGTGCCGCGAAACCGGCTGTTGCAGTAGATGACGTGGTGGCCGGCCCGGGCGAGCGCGTTGATCATCGGCAGATATGCGCCGCCGCCGATCGGGTGCATGAACACCAGTGCGGTGTCCGACGGCTTATCCGAGGGCCGCAGCAGATAGCTTTCCAGCACGGTGATCTCGGCCAGCCCGCCATAGACATCGCGGACGCCGGAATTGTTCTGGAAGGCAACGAGGTAAGGAATTCGCTGATAGTCGTGACGGGTCGTCATGTCAGTGCTGCCCTAGGTCGTGGGCCAGCATCTCGGCGCACGGGGTGAGTCGCCGGCGGGTATCGATGGCGATCACCTGCCAGTCGACGGTCGAATATTCGTCGAACTTGCGACGGGCGCGTTGCCGTGCCTTTTCCGGTGCCCCATGGTGAACGCCTTGGGGGGCATGGGATATCAGCCCCGGCGGCATCGGAATGCCGTACAGCGAACCGCCGTGGAAGAAGGCGATCTCGTCATAGTCGACGTTGCGGTGATACCAGGGTGTGCGTTCCGTGCCGGGGATGCCCTCGGCGGGTTTGGGCAGGAAGTTCATGACATAGACCCCGGTGGCCTGCATGAACAGATGCACTGTCGGGGGCAGGTGGACGCTGTTGGAGGTGACGACGTTGTAGTCGCCGATGTTGAAGGTGAACGGGAAGTTGTCGCCGCGCCAGCCTTCGACGTCGATCGGATTGTGTTGGTAGTAAAGGCTTGTCGGGACGCCCTCGGCAAGAGGCCGGTGGATCAGCCGCACCTCGTATTGGTCACGGTCATCGTCGTCGATCGGTGCCGGCTCCGGGATGGTGATCTGCGACGGGTCGAACGGGAAGTGCCGGCCCAGCGCGCCCGGCGCCGGCACCCGAAATTCGTCGGCGGCCTCGACCATCAGCAGGGTCGTTTCGCTGTCCGGTATCTGGCGCCAGGTGCAGGCCTTGGGGATATAGACCCAGTCACCCTCCCGGTAACGCAACGGGCCGAACTCGGTTTCGGCCATGCCGCTGCCCCGGTGGACGAAGCACAGCAAGTCGCCGTCGACGTGGCGGGTGTAGAACGGCATGGCCTGGTGGCGGCGGCTCAGCAGAATCCGGCAGTCGATGTTGTGGAACATCAGCAGCGGACCGCCGTTGGCATCGGTGGCGTCGCTGGGTTTGAGGTCATCGGATAGGACGTCGAGGGGTCGCAGCGGGCCGACCGCCCGATACGCGGTGGGGTCGTGGCGGCGGTAGATGTTGGCGGTCCGTCCGGTGAATCCGCCGCGGCCCAGTTCGTCGTCCTTGAGCCCGTCGAGATCGGCATGCAGGCGCCGCGGTGTCCGGCCCTTACGCAGGTGGACAAAGGATTCCATACGGTGGCTCCAGGGGGTCGGGCAGCTACGGGGGAATTCGGCGACACAAAACTGAAAGTGATATTACTTTTCTTTACGCTGGATGCAAGGGCCCCGCTCCGTGCGGTAGGCGCCGGCACGGCCGGCGACTCAGCGACGGCGGCGCACGCGGCATCGGCTCGACCAGCCGAATCGCCGAACCGCGCCGTGATGCACAGGCCTCCGGTATCCAATGCGGTTGACACGAAGCGACTTCGACTGTGCACAATGTCAACCAAAGTTTTCTAAAACCGCAACGGCCGGTGACAAAAGCGGTTACGGTACCCCGCAGTTGTCTACGCGTGTTGACGTTCTGAGGGGGAGGTGGGGTGTGATGGAGTTCTTGACGTTGCCGCCGGAGGTGAACTCCGCGCGGATTTTGCGCGGCCCCGGACCGGCGCCGCTGCGGGCCGCGGCGACGGCGTGGGCGACGCTGAGCGAAGATCTGGCCTCGAGCGCGACTGCGGTGTCGTCGGTGATGTCGGAGATTAGCGGCTCCGCGTGGCAGGGTCCGGCGGCGGCGGCGATGGCCGCGGCGGTGGCCCCGTACCCGGGCTGGCTGGGGGCCGCGGCGACGAGGGCGGCAGCGGCCGGTCGTCACGCCGCAACGGCGGCTGCCGCCTACGAGACGGCGCGGACGGCCACGGTGCCGCTGGAGATGCTGGCACAGAACCGGTCCCGCCTGGTGTCGCTGGTCGCAGCCGATGTCCTGGGGCTCAACGCGCCGGCGATCGCGGCCACCGAGGCCCACTACGAGCAGTTGTGGGCACAGGATGTGGGCGCGATGGCGGGCTACTACGCCGGTGCGTCGGCGGCCGTCGCGCAGCTGACACCGTGGCAGACGTTGCTATCGACCCTGGAGAGCCCGGTGGGCGGCATGAAGGCGGCCGAAGCCGCTGTCTCGGCGAGCAGCCCCAGCGCATCGACAGCGGCAACCGGTGTCACTTTGGTGATCGGCGGCAGCGGCTATCCCATTCCGTCGCAAAGCTATGTGAACACCGTGGTTGCCGACTACGTCACCCCCACCTTCCCGGGTTTTACCACGGCTAACGCGCAATCCTTATACACGCCTGCGCAGTCGTATTGGATCACCGGCGTGAAGACGCTGACCGAAGACGCGTCGTGGGCTCAAGGCCTTACCATCCTGGACAACGCCATACACGCACAGCTGGCCACCGGGAACAACGTTGCCGTTCAGGGCTTCTCGCAAGGCGCCGGCATTGCGTCGCTGGAAATGGCGAACCTGAAAGCCGAAGGAGTACCGACGAGTTCGGTGAGTTTCTCGCTGATTGGTGATCCGATGAACCCCAACGGCGGCCTGTATTCGCGCTTCGACGGGCTGACGTTGGCGAGCATGGGCAAATCCTTCCCGGGCTCGACACCGGCCAATGACTACCCGACGGTCATCTACACGATCGAGTACGACGGGTTCGCCGATTTTCCGCAGTACCCGCTCAATTTGGTGGCCGACGCCAACGCCATGCTCGGCGCACTGTATGTGCACCCGCAGTATCCGGTGCTGACCCCGGCGCAGGTCGTTACGGCTGTGCAACTGCCGACGCAGGGGCCGACCACGACCACCTACTACATGATTCCCACCCAGAATCTGCCGCTGCTCGAACCGTTGCGTGCACTACCCCTGGGAAATACGGTCGCCGATCTGATTCAACCGGACCTGAAGGTGATCGTGAACCTGGGTTACGGCAACCCCGACTACGGCTATTCGACCGGGCCGGCCAATGTGCCAACCCCGTTCGGGCTGTTCCCCGACGCCAGCCCGGGGGTTGTCGTCGCCGATTTGATCGATGGGACGAGGCAGGGGATCGGTGCTGCCGCAGCAGATCTCGGCACATGGCATGCCCCGGCAGGAAACCCAGCGCCAAATCCCTTCGCGCTCAGCGACTTGACCCCGCCCACCGTCGCGGCAACCACGATCGACGGCATCATCCAGGGTCTGCAGACCGGGAACACCAACCTCACCAACGCCGTCACCAGCGCGACGTCGTCGGCTTATGCGACCCTGCTTCCGACCGCAGATATGTTGAGCGCCATCCTCGTTTCCCTGCCGTCCTATGACGTCAACCTCTTCCTCGACGGCGTCAGGCAAGCACTCGACGGCGATCCCGCGGGCATCATCAATGCGATCGGCTATCCGATTGCCGCCGACACGGGACTGCTCACATTCCTGAGCTTCTTCCTTGCGTACGCCTACTATGGCGCGGCCAAATCGATTGCCGGCGATTTCGCGTCGCTGATCTGACCGTGCTCGCTAATCGCGGACACGCAACACGACTTTGCCTTTGGCGGTGCGATTCTCCAGCGATGCCACCGCGGCGGCGGCCTGCTCCAGCGGGTAGACGACCGGCTCGGGGGGAGGCAGCTCGCCCGAGCTGAGCAGCTGCTCGAGCGCGGCCCACTGCTCCGACAGCGCGCCGGGATGCTTTCCGGCCCAGGCGCCCCACCCTACACCGACTACGTCAATGTTGTTGAGTAGCAACCGGTTGACCTTCACCGTGGGAATTTCGCCGCCGGTGAAGCCGATGACCAGTAGCCGTCCCGCGGGGGCAAGTGAGCGTAGCGAATCGGTGAACCGGTCGCCACCGACCGGGTCGACCACGACGTCGACGCCGCGACCGTCGGTCAGGGCCTTGACCGCATCCTTGAATCCCTCGGCCAGCACCACATCGGTGGCACCCGCCGCCGTCGCAATCGCGGCCTTCTCCTCGGTGCTGACCACCGCGATGGTGCGCGACGCCCCGAGTACCGGTGCCAGCCGCAGCGCCGACGTGCCGATGCCGCCCGCCGCGCCGTGCACCAGTACCGTTTCGCCGCGCTGCAACCGGCCGCGGACACGCAGGGCGAAGTACACCGTAAGGTCGTTGAACAGCAAGCCCGCTCCCGCCTCGAAGCTCACGTTGTCGGGCAGCTTGAACACCCGGTCGGGGGAGAGCACTGCGACCTCGGCCATGCCGCCGGTGAGCATCGTCAACCCGACAACCCGGTCGCCGGCACACACGTGCGCATCCTGGGGCGCCGAGCGGACCACGCCGGCGATCTCGGCTCCGAGCACAAACGGCGGCTCTGGCCGGTACTGGTAGAGGCCACGGGTGAGCAAGGCGTCCGGAAACGCTGCGCCGGCGGCGTACACGTCGACCACGACACCCTCGCCGGCGGGTTCGTCGATCTCTGATATTTCCACCGCACCCGGCCCTTCGAGCCGAGTCACCCGTATTGCGCGCATACCACCTCCGTTATCAATTCCCGGACCCAATCTAGAACCCGCCCGCTACCCGTACCACGGCCCGTCCGGTGAATGCGCCGGCCCGCACCTGGTCGACCACGTCGACCACGTCTTTGATGTCGACCTCGGTGGTGATGTCGGCCAGGTGACGCGGCCGAAGCGAATCGCCGAGGCGTGCCCACAGCTGACGGCGCGGACCGATCGCCATCAGCACCGACTCCATGCCCAGTAGCGCGACACCGCGCAGGATGAACGGCATCACCGTGGTGTGCAGGGCCGCGCCGCCGGTGAGGCCGCTGGCGGCCACCGCCCCGCCGTAGTCGACGGCGCTGAGCACATCGGCCAGCGTCGCGCCGCCCACGCAGTCCACCGCGGCTGCCCAGCGTGCGGTGGCCAATGGCCGCGGTTTCGCGTCCGGGTCGGCGGGCAGCCTGCCGATAACCTCAATGGCACCAAGTGTTTTCAGCAGTTCGGCGGCCTGGGGCTTGCCGGTCGAGGCCACCACCCGGTAGCCCGCCGCCGCCAGCAGGTCGACGCTGACCGAGCCGACGCCACCGGATGCGCCGGTGACGACGACGGCACCGGCCTCAGGTGCGATGCCCCAGTCGATCAGCGCCTGCACACTCATCGCGGCGGTGAATCCGGCGGTACCAATCGCCGCGCCGTCGTGCGGACTCAGCGCGCCGAGCGCCATCACCTGATCTGCGGGCAGCCGCGCATATTCGGCATAGCCGCCGTGGTGGCCGGTACCGATCTGATAGCCGTGGGCCAACACCATGTCGCCGACGGCGAAGTCGGGCGACTGCGAGTCGACGACCTGGCCGGTCAGGTCGATGCCCGGAACGATGGGATAGGTGCGCACCACACCGCCGCGCGGCGTCAAGGCGAGCGCATCTTTGAAGTTGACGCTCGAATACAACACCCGGATGGTCACCTCACCGGGCGGTAGGTCGGCCGTGGTCAACGTCTCCACCGCCGTGCTGATCCGGTCTGCATCCTGGCGTGCCACCAGCGCTTGAAACGTGTCCATGAGGTTCGACGCTAGTCGCGGCGCCGCGTGCCTTCGTTGCTCGCCCGCCAACCGCCAGGCGCCCGAGGCCCGGATTGTCGGTTGCTAGCCCAACTAGACTAAGTCCAGTGGACTGGTATCTTGTGTCAACCGTCAACATCCACGATGCGAAAACCCATCTGCCGCAACTGCTGGCTCGCGTCGAGAACGGGGAGACGATCACGATCGCCCGCGCCGGCAAGCCGGTCGCCGACCTGGTCCCGCACCCACGCACCGACATCGCCTTCGGCGGCCTGGCCGGACGGCTGCATTACGACGCGGACCACTTCGACGACACCGATAGCGATCTCAATGCGTTGTTTGGCATCGAATGAGCGGCCTGTTGCTCGACACCCATGTCCTACTCTGGCTGCTCGACGACAATCCGCGATTAGGCGACCGGATCGCGGGAAGCGCAGCGGTCTACGTCTCCGCGGTGAGCACCTGGGAACGCGCCATCAAGGCGGCTGTCGGCAAGGTTGCGCTGCCGGACGATTTGGACGACGCGATCGACCGGTCCGGTCTGCGGGATCTGCCCGAAACACGTCGCCACATCCTGGCGTCCGACCTCACCGCGCTGGCCCACAAGGACCCACTCGACGCGGTCCTGGCGGCCCAGGCGAGGGTGGAGCGGCTCACGCTCGTCACGGCCGACACGAAGCTGTTGACGGCACAGCCCGACGCCGTCGACGCAAGACTCTGACCGCGACGTTGAGGCTCACGAGTGACCAAATGTGCCGCCGCGCAGTTGGGCCGCGGCCGGCGCACGCCGTGGCCTTGGTCGATCTCGAGCTCGACGGGACCCGTGAGCAATTGAACGAAGTTGTCGGCTGATGCCCGAACATGTCCGTTCTGCCATCGCCGCCGACGCTGCGGCCTGCCTCGCCGTGTACCGGCCGTATGTGCTGGATACCGTGATTACCTTCGAGACGGAAGTGCCGACGGTCGAGGAGATGGCCGCCCGTATCGTCGCCGCGCGCGTAATGCACGAATGGCTGGTGCTCGAGGTTGCGGGAGACGTCGCCGGTTATGCCTATGCGCAGCAATTCAATCCGCGCGCCGCCTACCGGTGGTCCGTCGAGACGAGCGTATATATGGCGCGCGACCGGGTGCGCACGGGGGGTGGGCGAAAGCTCTACGCCGAATTGCTCAGTAGGCTCGCGGCACGTGGTTTCCGGCGAGCATTCGCCGCCATTGCCCAACCCAACGACGCGAGCAATGCCCTGCACGAGGCTTTCGGGTTCCAGCCGGCGGGCCGATTACGGCGGGTCGGGTGGAAGCACGGGGCCTGGCACGACGTCCAGTGGTGGCAGCTGGACTTGGTCGCCTGCGAGGACGAGGTGGACCCACCGCGCGAAATCGCGCCCTGAGATCCGGCGCCGTAGGGGCCGCTATGACACGCGGCGTGATCGCCTCTTAGTAGTCGTCGGGGATGCCGGCCCCGGCCAGCGCGGGCACGGTGTCTTCGCGGCGCAGCAATGACCGTCCCGCGGTCTTGAACTGCGCCAGCTTGCCGATGATGTGCTCGCCTTCCGGGGTGTGGCCCCAGATGCTGATCCCCTGATGTGTCGTTGGCTCCCAGGTGTTTTCGTCTACCACAATGGGGTTCCAGCCGAGCTCCCATTCAAAACCCGAGGGCGTCATCGCGTAATAGGACAGCTCGCGGTCATTGGTGTGCTGACCGACACCCAGCGCCATGTGGAACCCGAGTTCCTTGACCCGCTGATAGGACGCGGTCATGTCGTCAAGTTCGGCGACCTGGACGTTGACATGCTGTACTCGGGTTCGAATCGGGTTGAGCGGCAACAGGTTCGTCGCGGCGATCGCCACGGAGTGGTGACGCCGGTTGACCCGCAGAAAGCGGATCTTGAACTTCAGGCCGCTGATCGTCTCGTCGATGTAGTCGCTGAGCCGGGCATCGAAGACGGTGTTGAAGTAACCGCGAACCTGATGCGGTTTCTTCGATGTGACGGCAACATGGCCGATGCCGCCGTCACCGGTGACGAAGCCGCCGCGCACCGCCATCCGCAGCGGCGTGGTGCCGCGTCGCGCCCGGGTGAAGATCTCCTGTGCTAGCCCGTTGGGCCCGGGGAACCGCGCCAGTCTTTCCACGCCGCGCAGCAGGGCTTGTTCGCCGGTGCCTTCGGCGATCGGAACACCGTGTCGCCGTACTCGACCGACGATCTCGTCGAAGGTGTGGTGGTCATCGAGTTGCCATCCCAGCGCCGTGACGTCTTCGGCCGGGCCGCGCTGCAGCAGGAACCGGCATTCGTTGTCGTCCAGGCGAAACCGGATCACGTCGGCCAACGCGTCGTCAAGATGCATGCCGATGGCGTCGCGTCCGAAGCGGCGCCAATCGTCAAACCTGTTCGTCTCGATGACGACGTAGCCCAGATGCACATTGCCGAACACCGACACGGGTGGTGTGGTCATGATGCGTACCCCGATCCGTCCGAAAGAAATTCACGCACGACGTGGTTGAAGAACTCGGCGCGTTCCCACTGCATCCAGTGGCCGGTGCGCGGGGTCATGATCAAATGCGCATTGGGCAGCAGGTTCAGCAGCATTGGGCCGCCGGTCGGCCGGTTGACCTTGTCGTCTCGGCCCCACAGCACCAGGGTCGGGGTCGTCAGATGTTTGAGCCGCTCGTCGCGGGTGAGGTCCATGCGCCACAGGGTGTGCAAAGCCTTCGGCCCGGACGGGCGCCGCAGCGGCGGATTCGCCACGACCTCGGGGTCGATGGAGGCGGCGTACCTCAGGTCGATCAGCTCATCGGGGACCGAGGCGCCGTCGTAGACCAGATAGTTGCGGATGAAGGTCTCCAGCTTGTCGCGGGTAGGTCCCTCGCCGGTGTAGTAGGTGAGCAGGCTCTTCAGCCCGGCGCTCGGGATACCGCGGGTGGTCCCGATCCCACCGGGTCCCATCAGCACCAGCTTGCCGACCCGGTGCGGCGTGTCGAGGGCAAGCCGCAACGCGCACGAGCCGCCATAGGAATTGCCGACCAGGTGTGCGGAGTCGATGCCGAGTTGGTCGAGGAGTCCGCGAATCATGTTTGCCAGGTAGCCGAATGGGTCGGTATGGTCGACGCTCTTGGCCGAGCGGCCGTAACCGGGCATGTCGGGAACGATCACACGGAAATTGCGGCCGAGCGCATCGATGTTCCGGGAGTAATTGGATACCCCGGCGGCGCCGGGCCCGCCGCCGTGCAGCATCAACACGGCCGGCCCGCTGCCCTTCTCGGCGACGGAGATTGGTTTGCCCGCGACCATGACGGTGCGCTCGGCAAGCGTGCTTGCGGTCATGCGCCGGCTCCGACCTTGCTGGACGCGGTCACGGTGTTGCCGGAGAACCCGGCCGGCGGGGGTGGCAGCGGTTGTCCGGATTGGGCTGCGGCGTAGATGAATCCGTCCGGGCGCAGCACCACCGCCGGCGCATTCTTGCGTCGCAGCCAGCGCAGCAAAGTGCCGTCGCGGTCGCGGATCGCTGCCGGGTCCGCACCATCCTGCGGACCGATCACCCGGATCGCCGGTACGCCGAGCTCGGTCCAGGCACGAGAACCCGAAGGCGCATGCCCGATGTAGAGCAGTGCCCATCCGTCACCGAGCGCGTCGTCGAGACGCACGGTGGCGTCCTTGGTGTCGACGACCCACGGTTGTGGGATCTGCCAGCCGGCCGCCCGATGGCCGGTCGCCAAGAAGCCGTCTTCGTAGCGCGCTTGGGGAACCCACATGAATTTCTGCAGTTGCGTCATCACCGCGGGTAGCCGGGTCAGCGCACGTCCGGCCCCATTGCGCAGCGCCGCAATGATTTTGTGGTGTTCGGTGATGATTCGGCCGACGAAGACCGCGCGCCGGGTCACCTCGGTGACATGCGGCTTGCGTTCGTCCTGGTAGGAGTCCAGCAGCGAGTCCGGCGCCCGCCCGCGGAGGACGGCGGCAAGCTTCCAGCACAGGTTGGCCGCGTCGCGCACACCCGCCGACATGCCCTGACCGATCCACGGCGGCATGGCATGCGCCGCATCGCCGGCCAGGAAGACGCGCCCGACGCGCCAGCGGTCGGCGACCCGGACGTGGTGGCAGTAGACCACGGCGCGCAGGATCTCGACGTTATCCCCGGTGATGCCCTGGGCGTTGAGGACTTTCCAAATCTCTTCGTGCTGAACCAATTTCTGATCGTCCTCGCCGGCACGGGCCGGAAACTCCCAGCGGTGATGGCCAAGCGGGGTCGGGCAATCGACGGTGGGACGCGCCGGATTGCAGTGGAACCGCAGACGGTCGTGGCCGTTCCATTGACGTTTCACCTTGGTATCGATGACGATCCAGCGTTCGGCGTAGGTACGTCCCGAGTAGCCGACACCCAGCTGTCCGCGGGTCGGTGACGAGCCTCCTTCGGCGGCAATGACATACGACGCCTGGATACGTTTAAATGTGTCGGCGCGCAGGTCGGCCAGCATCAGCTCGACCGCGTCGCCCTTGGGGGCCACGCGCAGACATTCGTGTTGCAGCAGCACCTCGACGTTCGGGAAGCGGTCCACCCCTTCGCGCAGCACCTTGTCCACCGCGGGCTGATACAGGAACTGCTGCGGCGGATGCCCGGTGCCGTGAGACTCGATCGTGAGGTTGATGAAGGACCGGCCGTCGGCGTCGACAAACGAAATCGGCCGGTCCGGCAGCATGTCCTGCTGCAGGCGCTCGGCCAAGCCGACCGACTGCCAGATCCGCATGACCTCTTCATCGGTGGAAATGGCGCGGGCCCGACCGTAGATATCCGGATCACGTTCAATAACAACCACTTTCAATCCCAGCTGACCCAGCAGGTTGGCTGCGGTAGCCCCGGTCGGGCCGTAGCCGATCACTGCCACGTCGTAGATCGAAGGCTCCATCATGGCTCTCACCTCTCCTGCCCGGCCGCCGGGCTTGTACTGTAGTGATCACTACGGTAGTGTAGTGATCACTACATAGTCAAGATCCGATATCAAGGAGGCTCGATGGCCAAGAGCAAGGAGCCCAAGGCCGCGAAGCCCCGCCGCGGCCGCGCCGACGGCGAGCTATCACGCGCACGAATCCTTGACGCGGCCACCGAGATTGCGGCCGAACGCGGCTACGAGGGCACCAGCATCGCGCTGGTGAGCGCCAAGTGCGGGCTGCCCGCCAGCTCCATCTACTGGCACTTCAAGGACAAGGACGACCTGATTGCCGCCGTCATCGAGCGCAGTTTCGGCGCCTGGGAATCGGCATGGGGCGCACCGGAGAGCGGCACCGCGGAAGAGCGGTTCCAGGGATTGGCCACTCAGATAGCCAAGGCGTTGCTGGATGCGCCGGACTTCATTCGGCTCGGTCTCATGCTCGCGCTGGAACGCCGGCCCACCGAACCGCGCGCCCGCACAATGTTCCTGCAGGTCCGTGCCCAGGCATTCGGGCAATTGGTGGAGAACTTCCGGGAATTCACACCCGGGTTGACTGACGCGCACGCCCATCAGGTGGCGACGTACGCGATGGCCGGCGCGGACGGACTGTTCATCGCGAAAGAGGTCGGCGGCGACGCGGTCGATCTCGTAGCGCTGTTCGAGTTGCACGCGCGCGCGATCTACGACATGGCCCGTCGGTTCGTCGAAGAACGGAAGAAGCGATGAAACTGAGCATGATTCAAGTTGACGAGGCCGCCGAGCTGCTGCACGCCGCGCAGCAGGGCCGGGCACCGATCGGTCCCCTCAGCGCGCGCTACCCCGGCCTCGGCGTTGTCGAGGCGTACGCCATCCAGCAGGTCAACCTATTTCGCCGGCTGCGTGATGGACGCAGGGTGGTTGGCCACAAGATCGGCCTGACGTCCGAACCGATGCAGATCCTGCTCGGCGTCGACGAGCCCGACTTCGGTTACCTACTCGACGACATGGTTGTGGCCGGCACATCCGTCCCGGCCGCAAGGTTCTGCGCGCCGCGGGTCGAACCCGAGGTCGCTTTCCTGTTGCGGGAGCCGTTACGCGGACCCGGGGTTACCGCCGCCGACGTCCGCGCCGCGACCGAGGCGGTGGCCGCCGCTCTGGAGATCGTGGACAGCCGGATCGCCAATTGGGCGCTGACCCTGCCCGACACGGTCGCCGACAACGCCAGCTCCGGGGCCGTCGTGCTCGGTGACTGGGTGACGTTCGCCGACGGCCCCGTCTTGGCTGACGTGCAGGCGTCGCTGTCACTCAACGGAACTGAGATCGACACGGGCACCGGCTCGGCGGTGATGGGCGACCCGGCGGAGGCGGTCGCCTGGCTGGCCAATGCGCTGAGCCCCTTTGGCACCGAGATCCGGCCCGGAGAGTTCGTCATATCCGGGTCATATACCACCGCGGCATCTGTCCAACCCGGCGATCACGCCTGCGCCACCATCGGCGGTCTGGGCACCGTGTCGCTGACCTTCACCTGAGGAAAAGCGTGACCACACCAGCGAAGTGGCCGGTGGCCATCATCGGCTCGGGCAACTTCGGCACCGACCTGATGATCAAGATCCTGTGCGGCGACGGTCCACTCGCCATGGCGGCGATGGCCGGCACCGATCCGGAGTCCGACGGGCTGTCGCATGCCGAACGGCTCGGGGTCGCGTGCACCGCCGGGGGAATTGACGGCCTCTTGGCCATGCCGAATTTCGCCGACATCAAGGTCGTATTCGACGCCACGTCGGCGGGCGTGCACCGGGCGAACTGGGCCAAGCTCGAGGGCACCGGCGTGCGGGTCATCGACCTGACGCCGGCGGCCCTTGGACCTTATTGCGTGCCGGTGGTCAACCTCGACGACCACCTCGAGGCCCGCAACCTCAACATGGTGACCTATGGCGGACAAGCCACGGTCCCCATCGTCGCCGCGGTCGGTCAGGTCGGCGTGGTGTCCTACGCCGAGACCGTCTCGTCCATCTCGTCGAAATCCGTCGGGCGTGGTGCCCGGGCAAACATCGACGAATTCATCGAAACCACCTCTGCGGCATTGGAAGTCGTCGGGGGAGCCCAACGCGGCCGGGCGCTGGTCGTCCTCAACCCCGCGAATCCGCCGGTGGTCATGCGTAACACGGTGTACTGCCTCGTCGACGGCGAGGTCGACCACTTCGCCATCGAGCGGTCGGTCGAGGCGATGGTCGAGCAGGTCAGAAACTATGTGCCCGGCTACCGGCTCAAGCAGCGTGTCCAGTTCGATGCCTGCACCGCCGCGAATCCGCTGTTCATTCCGGAGACCGGCAAATTCACCGGCACTCGGGTCACCGTCCTGGTCGAGGTCGCCGGTGCAGGGCACTATCTGCCCGCCTACGCCGGCAACCTCGACATCATGACGTCGGCAGCCAAGGCCACCGCTGAACGCATCGCCGACCGCGCCAGCCAAACCGCCGGAGCCCGTACATGATCCACGACCTCTACATCAGCGACGTCACCTTGCGCGACGGGATGCACGCCGTGCGCCACCAGTACACCATTGAACAGGCGATAGCCATCGCCGGCGCGCTCGACGCGGCCGGAGTGGACTCGATCGAAGTGGCCCACGGCGACGGGCTGGCCGGGTCGACATGCAACTACGGATTCGGGGCGCACACCGACCTCGAATGGATCGAAGCCGTCGCCGGTACCGTCAAGCGCGCCAAGGTCGCAACGCTGCTGCTGCCGGGAGTCGGCACCGTACGCCACCTCAAAGACGCCCGCCGGGCCGGGGCGAGCGTGGTGCGGGTGGGCACCCACAGCACCGAAGCCGACATCGCCGCCGAACACCTCGCTGCGGCAAGAGAACTCGGCATGGATGCGGTCGGCTTCCTGATGATGAGTCACCTGACCACGCCCGACGCGCTGGCCGGGCAAGCCGCATGCCTGGAGAGCTATGGCGCCGGCTGTGTCTACGTCGTTGATTCTGGAGGAGCGATGCTGATGCGCGACGTCGCCGATCGTATCGATGCGCTACGTCAAAAGTTGGATGCCACAACCGAAATCGGCGTGCACGCCCACCACAACCTGTCGCTGGGCGTGGCGAATTCGATCGTCGCGGTGGAGCACGGGGCCAACCGGGTCGACGCGTCACTGGCGGGTATGGGTGCCGGTGCAGGCAATGCCCCGCTCGAAGTGTTCATCGCCGCGGCCAGCCGGCTCGGTTGGGACCACGGGTGTGACCTGCACCTGCTCGAAGATGCCGCCGACGACCTGGTCCGTCCGCTGCAGGACCGGCCGGTGCGTGTCGACCGGGAAACCCTGACGCTCGGCTACGCCGGGGTGTACTCCAGCTTTTTGCGGCATGCCGAGGCCGCCGCCGCCCGCTACGACGTCGACGCCCGCACGCTGCTCGAAGAGGCCGGGCGGCGCGGCATGGTAGGTGGGCAGGAGGACATGCTGGTCGACATTGCGCTGGACCTGACCGGTGTGCGGGTGGTGCGGTGAGTGGTGCTCGGCACTCCTACTTGAGCTCGGCCGACGACAGGCCCAACAGCCGACGGGCGACCACCAGCTGCTGGATCTGCTGGGTGCCCTCGAAAATGTCCAGGATCTTGGAGTCGCGAGCCCACTTCTCCAGCAGCGTCTGTTCGGAATAGCCGGTGGTGCCGGCTAATTCGACACTCTTCAGCGTCACGTCGCTGGCCATCCGGCCGGCCTTGGCCTTGCTCATCGACGCTTCTTTGGAGTTGGGAATGTTGTTGTCGGCCTGCCAGGCCGCCCGCAGCGCCAACAGATAGCTGGCCTCCCACTCGGCCTCCATCCGCAGGAACTCGGCCGCGGCGGCGCTCTGCACATACGCGGGTCGGTCGTAGTCGATCTCGACTCCGGCGTTGGTGAGGATCTTGCGGATCTCCTCCAGCGCTGCGCGGCCGACCCCGATGGCCATGGCGGCAACGATCGGGCGGGTGTTGTCGAAGGTCTCCATCACCCCCGAAAAGCCTTTGCCCTCTTGGATTTCGGGGTTGCCCAGCAGGTTATCCTTGGGAATGCGCGCGTTGTCAAAGCGGATCACGGCGGTGTCGGACGCCTTGATGCCAAGCTTGTGCTCGAGCCGTTCGACGGTGACACCGGGGTGCTCGCGCGGCACGATGAACGACTTGATTGCCGCGCGGCCCTTGGACTTGTCCAGGGTGGCCCACACCACGATGTGGGTGGCACGCGATCCGGCGGTGACAAAGATCTTTTCGCCGTTGATCACATACTCGTCGCCGTCGAGGGTGGCCGTCGTCGACACCGCTGCCGAGTCCGATCCGAATCCCGGCTCGGTGATGGCCATCGCCGCCCACACCTTGCCCAGCCGCTCGAGTTGCTCGTTGGTGGCGACCGCGGAGATGGCCGCGTTGCCCAGCCCCTGGTATGGGACGGTCAACATCAGCGCGACGTCACCCCAGCAGGCCTCCAGCGTCTGCAGCAGCGCGGCCATGTTGGCGCCGTTGTGGTTGTCGGTGGTGGATTCGGTGTCGCCGAGAGCGTCGGCCCCGGCGAAGGCGACCGATTTGGCGTCCGCGACACCCTCGAACAGACTCATCATGGTGTCGAGTTCGACCGGGTAGGTGTGCTCTTTCAGATCGTATTTGCGCGAGACCGGCCGCATGATTTCGGCGGCGCCCTGATGCGTCATGGTCATCACGGCTTGCAGTTTGCGTGGTAGTTCCAGATTGATTGCCATCACTAGACTTTCGGCTCGGATCAGATAACGACTCAGATAATGACGACACCCTCGGCGACGCCGATGGCCCGCAGGTCGCGGTACCAGCGTTCGACCGGGTGCTCCTTGGTGAAACCGTGGCCGCCCAACAGCTGGACGCCGTCCAGGCCGATTTGCATCCCCTTGTCGGCGCCGAGCCGCTTGGCCAGCGCGGCCTCGCGGGCGAAGGGCAGGCCCTGCTCGGCTCGCGACGCCCCGCGCCAGGTGATCAGCCGCAGTCCGTCCAGCTCGATGGCGATGTTGGCGCACATGAACGCTACGGCCTGCCGGTGGGCGATCGGCTCGCCGAAGGCCTGGCGTTCTTTGACGTAGGGGACGACGTAGTCGAGAACCGCATGTGAGGTGCCGACCGCCAGCGCAGCCCAGCCGAGCCGGGCCAGCGCGATCGCTTCGGAGTAGTCGCCGTCGGTCGCCTCGTCCTCACCCAGGCGCGCGCTCAGCGGGACGGTGACTCCGCTCAGCTCGACCTGACCCAGGGCCGCGGCGCGGACGCCCATACTCGGGTCCGGCTTGACGCTCAGACCCTTGGCCGACGACTCGACGATGAACAAGGCCGGTTTGCCGCCCAACTGGGCGCCGACGATGAACAGTTCGGCGGCGGTAGCGGCCGGGACCAACGACTTGACGCCGTCGAGCCGGTACCCGGACGGGGTGCGGGTGGCGGTGGTCTTGAGCCGGGTGGGGTCGAACAGCGGCTGTGGTTCGGCGATGGCCACACACGCCTGCGGAACGTTCTCGCCGGCGAATTCCGTGAGGTAGGTGGCCTGCTGGTCCGCGCTGCCCCAGTGGGTCAGCGCGGCCGCCACTCCACCGGGGGCCAGGATCGGCAACGACAGCCCCATGTCGCCGTACGCCAGTGCCTCGGCCACCAGCACGTTGGTCACGCTGGAGCGGTGTTCGGCGATGCCGTCGAAGTCCTCGGGGATGTTGATCGCGGTGATGCCCAGCTCGGCGGCTTTGGCGATGAGGTCGGGCGGGTAGGTCGCAGCGTCGTCGGCGTCGTGCGCGGCGGGTCGCAGGATTTCTGCGGCGAATTCGTCCACGGTCTCGACGATCATCTTCTGGTCGTCGTCGGGGGTGAGGTCGAAGTAGTCTTTGCCGCTGGCCTTGAGCCGGGTCGGGCCGCCACGGAGGCTCTGCACCCGCCGGAACTGCCGGGTCGCGGCGCCGGAGGTGGAGAAGATGGTCTTGGTTCCGTAGCGCAACGTTCTGTTCAGCGGGTCGCGCAGGTGGTATTTGTCCAGGAATTCCTGGCCGACGAGGGGTGTCAGGAGGGCCAGTGCGACGTCGATTCCGCTTCGTTTGTGCGGCTGCGTCCCGATTGCGGTTTGGTGGCCGCGTCGGGACAGGCGGTTGCGGCTGCGCTGAGCCGGCGGGCTGGAAGCAGCTTTAGCAGCGGGAAGTGTGTTGGTCATGTCAGCTTGCCTCTGTCGTTGGGGCGGTGCGATGACCTTATCTTACTCCCGAGTAAGATAATTAGGGGCGTTAGCTAATTCACACCGTTGACAGGCTGGCGGGCAGCGGAAGCCTGCGCCGGCCCCAACCTCCCTCGGGGCCGTCGTACACACCGGCCAACTGACAGCCGCACCCTCGGCAGCATCCGTCATCGGTCAGGGCGTAATGCCGCATCGCATACCAGTCGCGAACCACCACCGCGGTCCCGCATCCCGGGCAGCATGTGGTGCCGCCCTCGGTGTCGTGGACGTTTCCGGTGTAGACGAACCGCAAGCCTTCGTCGATGCCGATCCGCCGGGCCCGCCGCAGCGTGGCCGGCGGTGTCGGCGGCGTGTCGGTCATCTTGTAGTCGGGATGGAAGGCGGTGAAATGCAACGGCACGTCGACGCCCAGGTTTTCGCGGATCCATGCGCATTCGGCGGCGAGCTCTGCGTCGCTGTCGTTGCGGCCCGGGATCAGCAGGGTGGTGATCTCCAGCCAGACGTTGGCCTCATGCCGTAGATACACGAGGGTGTCGAGCACGTCGTGCAGGTGCCCGACGCAGACCTTGCGGTAGAAGTCCTCGGTGAACGCCTTCAAGTCGACGTTGGCGGCGTCGATATGCCGGTAGAACTCCGCGCGCGGGGCCGGGCACATGTACCCGGCCGTCACTGCGATCGCTTTGACGCCCCGCCGGTGGCAGGCGTCGGCGACATCGGCGGCGTATTCCCAGAATATCGTCGGATCGTTGTAAGTGAATGCCACACTGCGACAACCCAATTCGTCGGCAGCACGAGCGATGTCGCCGGGACCGGCGCGGCTGGCGAGGGTGTCGGTTTCCCGCGACTTGGAGATGTCCCAGTTTTGGCAGAACTTGCACGCCAGGTTGCATCCCGCGGTGCCGAACGACAGCACGGCCGACCCGGGCAAGAAATGGTTGAGCGGCTTCTTCTCGATCGGGTCGACGCAGAACCCGCTGGAGCGTCCGTAGCTGGTCAGCACGATCTGGTCGGCGCGCCGGCCGCGAACGAAGCACAGCCCGCGCTGATCCTCGTGGAGTTTGCAGGCACGCGGACAGACGTCGCACTGGAGCCGGCCGTCGTCGAGGCGGTGCCAGTGTGTGGTCGGGACGGTGAACGGGTCGTCGGCTGAAGAGCTCATTCTCGGACGCCAGGCTACTCCCCGCCGAGCCTGGCCAGAACCTCGTTGTGCAGCAGGGCGTTGGTCGCCACGGCGCTGCCGCCGTGCGGCCCGGGCGCGCCGTCCAAGCTGGTGAGCCGCCCGCCCGCCTCGCGTACCAGGATGTCCAGTGCGGCCAGATCCCACACCGACACCTCCGGTTCGGCGGCGATGTCGACGGCTCCCTCGGCCACCAGACAGTACGACAGGAAATCCCCGTAGGCGCGCGCCCGCCACACCGCGTCGGTCAGCTCGATGAACCGGTTTCGCAAGCCGAGCTGTGCCCAGCCCGACAGACTCGAGAACGACAAGCTCGCCGAATCCAGTTCTGCCACTGAGGAAACCGACAGCCGGCGGGGCCGCGCGCCGTCAACTGAGGCAAACGCACCCTGGCCGTGTGCGGCCCACCACCGCCGCTGCAACGCGGGTGCGCTCACCACGCCCACCGAGGGAACGCCGTCCTCGAGCAAGGCGATCAAACTGGCCCACACCGGCACCCCGCGCACGAAGTTCTTGGTTCCGTCAATCGGGTCGACTATCCACTGCCGCCCGCTGAAGATGGTGGTTCCCCCGAATTCTTCGCCCAGGATGCTGTCGTCGGGACGTTCCCGGCCAAGCGCGGCCCGGATCTCGGTTTCGACCGCGCGATCGGCGTCGGTTACCGGGGTCAGGTCGGGCTTGGTGTCGACGTGCAGGTCGAGCGCGCCGAACCGGGCGCGCGTCACCGCATCGGCACGGTCGGCGAGCGCTAGCGCAAGGAGTAGATCCTGCTGACTCACGCCAGCAGTCCTACCATGGCGGCATGGGATGGGAATTGGGCGTGTTGCTCATTTTGGTCGCGGTACTGGTGGTGTTCCTTGCGCCGCGGTTCTTTCCGCCCGGCCCGCGCGGTGCCCTGGCGAGCGGCACACTGCTGGTGACCGGCGTCAGTCCCCGGCCTGACGAGACGGGCGAGCAGTTTGTCACCATCTCCGGCGTCCTCAACGGCCCAACCATCAACGAGCACAGCGTGTATCGGCGAATGGTCGTCGAAGTCAGCCAGTGGCCGGCCATCGGGCAGGTACTTCCAGTCGTGTATTCGCCGAAGAACCCGGACAATTGGAACTTCGCACCGGCCGAGCCGCCACCCGAGCCGCCCGACTAACCGAGTCACCCGGCCGCCGGTGGGTGCGCCATGACCGTGAGCCGCACCCCGTAGCGGGGCAGCACCCCGGAGGCTCGCGACTGCGCCGGCACCGCCATGCCCGGGACGCCCGGCGCACCTGCGCCCGCCTCCTCGGTGCCCGGAATCGTCGTCAGGCCCGCGGGCGACAATGCCGAGACCGTCCGGGTGGCCGGGGCGGCCCAGCTTGCCGGAACGGACAGTTGCCCGATCGAACCCGCGCGGCCGGCGCTCGCAAGCACCGCGTTGGGCCCCAGCCCCGATCCGGCACCGACCGGCTGTTGCGCCGCCACCAGCGTCGAAGCCTCGGCGGGCATGGCCTCCGTGGCGCTGGTCAACGCCGGCACCAATGCGGCTTCGTCGCCGATGATGCCGTCGGCGATCGACTCGACGCTGTCAATCGCGCTGAACGTCGCGTATATGGCGAATATCCCGTCGAGGACGGCGTAGTCGGCAGGAAGAAAATTGGGAATTTGTAGTCCGGACAGCGCCCCCAGGGATTGGGACACCGCGGCAACCAGCTGCGAAATCGGGTCCGTGGCGGCCGCGCTGGCGTTGGCTTGGGCGACGGCGGCGCTTTGGGCGCTGAGCCCGGCCGGGTCGGTGGTCTGCGACGGCGAGGGGAACGGCATCAGTTGCGCCGCCGCCGTCGAGCTGGTGGCGTAGCCGTACATCGCCGCCGCGTCCTGGGCCCACATCTCGGCGTACTGCGCCTCGGTGGCCGCGATCGCTGCGGTGTTCTGACCGAAGAAGTTGGTGGCGATCAACGCCATCAGCTGGATGCGGTTGGCCGCGATCGCCGGCGGTGGCACAGTCATCGCAAACGCTTGGTCGAAGGCCGCCGCCGCGGCCCTGGCCTGCATGGCCGTCTGCTTTGTCTGGGTCGCCGTCGTGTAGAGCCAACTCACATAGGGGGCGACCTTTGCGGCCATCGACTCCGATGCGGGGCCATACCAATCCAACGTGGTCAGGCCCGAAACCACCGATTCGTAGGTCTGCGCGGTGGTATCCAGCTCGGTGGCCAGCGCGTCCCAGCTGCCCGCCGCCGCGAGCAGCGAGCCCGGGCCGGGACCGGTGTATATCCGGCCGGAGTTGACTTCCGGCGGCAATAAGGCGAAATCCATTGTGTCACAGCTCCTTAGATAGTAGTTACGGTGGGGAGTGCCCGCGATCGGTTCGGTGGCGGCGTCGGTAGGTGCCGCGTTGGCAATGTCGTGGAAGACAGGTTGTCCCCGTCGGTCCGGAATCCGGGACTAACAGCGCACCGGGTCAGTGAGATTGCGGCCCAGGACCTTTCGGGCTCTTTTCAGGTGGCGTCGGGGGAGTTGGGTCGCTGGTGGGCCATTCGCACAGGGCATGTTGGGTGACCTTCGATTCCGGAATGCCCTAAAACTGGCAAGCCACAGCCGACCGCGTACGCCGGTTGGAGTGAATGTTAGGCGACGGCTACATGAGTTCGCAGTGAATTTGCCAGATGGACGAGAGAAACGAAAGTTTGCCGGGGCTGCTCGGCGTTCCCGATTTGCCCGATCGCAGGAATGGTCGGGCGCAGGTATGCCGGTAGCGACACCGCGGCCCGTTACCGGAGTCGACGAAGGGTGCGGCCGGTGATCAGCCGGCTGCCGGTGGGCGCGACATCACGGTGAGCCGGACCCCGTAGCGGGGCACGACGCTCGAGGCTCGCTTCAGGGTGCCGGCCGGCATGCCGGGTACCCCCGGCAGGCCGTGATCGGGTACCTCGGTCCCGGGGATGGTGGTCAAGCCGCTGCCGGACAACGCCGTTACGGGACCGGTCGACGGCGCGGTCCAGGACGCTGGCACGGACAACGGGCCGATCGAGCCCGCCCGGCTCATGCTCGCGGTTACCACACTGGACAGCCCTGCGCCAGTACTGCTTTCGGCCGCTGAGAAGACCGGGGAGAGGCCGGCCGGCAGCAACTCGGCTGGATTTTCGGTGGTGCCGAACAGGCCCAGGTTGTCCTCGGCCCCGATGATTCCGGCGGCGAACGACTCGACATCCTGTGACACGCCCACGGTTGCATAGACCGCGAATATGGCGTCAAGAATGGTGAAGTCGTCGGGCAGAATATTCGGCCAATCCTGGACCGCCTGCAGGGCCTCGGGCGCCAGGGAAGCCAACCACGACAACACGGTCGCGGTGTTTCCGGCGGAGCCGCCGCCGGCGGCTTGGCTGACTGCGGCGCTCTGGGCGACCACCCCGTCCGGGTCCACGCTCAGCTCAGGGGAGGAAAACGGCGTCAGCGCCGTGGCGGCGGCCGAGTTGCTCGCGTAGCCGTACATGGCGGCGGCGTCCTGGGCCCACATTTCCGCGTATTGCGCCTCGGTAGCCGCGATCGCCGCAGTGTTCTGCCCGAAGAAGTTCGATGCGATCAGCGCTTTCAGCTGGGTGCGGTTGGCCGCGACCACCGCGGGAGGAACCGTCATCGCATGGGCCTGCTCGAACGCGGCCGCTGCCGCTCTGCTCTGATCGGCGGACTCCTTCGCTTGCGCAGCAGTGGTTTCCAGCCACTCCACAAAAGGACCGGCAGTCGCCAGCATGGACACCGACGCCGGACCCCACCAGTACATGGCGGTCAGGGATGAGATCACCGAGCGGTAGCCCACGGCCGCGGACGTCAATTCGGTGGCTACCGCATCCCAGCCTCTTGCAGCAGCCAGTAACGAGCCCGGTCCCGGGCCGCTGTAGATTCGCGCAGAGTTGATCTCCGGCGGCAAGAATGCGTAATCCATTGCGTCACAGCCCCTTGACTGTTGTGGCCTTCTTAGCGGCTTCGGCGCGGCTTCGGCTTCGGCGTGGGTGCGGGAATAGGGCGGCACAGACCGTCGACTTGCATCACGACATGTGTGGCAGGCCGCGGGCCGCGGTCAGCGTATAGCCAGTCGACGGTGGCCGCAGGGCGGCGACTATCCCGCAGGCGGGCTTGCGGGTGCGGTGAGCCGCGGTGTGTAGCAACTGGTAGCTGGTGTGAACAGGGCTGTGGTGCAGTAGCTTTGCAGACCAGCCCGGAGCCGCGACTTTAAGTCACGGCGAAGCCAAATCGTCTCTGGGACTTTCCTGTGAGTTCCTCAGACGGTGCGGTGCCCGGTTAGCCGCGGTGGTTGAAGTTGTCGACAACGCTCTGCAACAGTTCAGGTTGCCGCAGAAACGGGGTGATGATGTCGACCGGCAGTGGGAAGACGACCGTCGAGTTCTGGTCGGCGCCCAGCTCCAAAAGAGTTTGCAGATAGCGCAATTGCAGTGAGGCGGGGCTCTTCGACAAAGTCTCGGCGGCTTCCCGCAGTTCCTCTGACGCCTGCAGCTCACCTCGGGCATTGATGACCTTGGCGCGGCGTTCCCGCTCGGCTTCGGCTTCTCGGGCCATGGCCCGTTGCATCGACTCGGGAATTTCGACGTCCTTGATCTCCACTACACGAACCTGCACACCCCACGGCTCGGTCATCTTTTCGATGATGGTGCGTAGATCGCTGTTGAGGTCCTCGCGATGTGCCAGCAGGGTATCCAGGTCCGCACGGCCCAGCAGGGAACGCAGTGTCGTCTGCGCGATCTGCGAGGTGGCCACCGCGTAGTTCTCCACCGCAAGAATCGCTTTCATCGGGTCGGTCACCTGGAACATGACGACCGCATTGACCCGGGCCGGCACGTTGTCACGGGTGATTACCTCCTGCGGCGGGATGGTCAGCGTGACCAGCCGCTGGTCGACCCGGATCATTTTGTCCGCCAACGGAATAAGAAACCGAAGTCCAGGTTGGTAGAGCGGGCGCACATGCCCCATCCGGAAGACCACCCCGCGCTCGTACTCCCGCAGCACGGCCGGCGACAGCACGGCAAGCACTACCAGAACCACCACGCCGACAACGATGAAGCCGATCACCACACCGGTCACGATGTCTTGTCCTCCTTGCCTTCCCAGCCGCCCCAGCGAGTCGAATACCGGTCGACCGCGGCAGCCACCTGGTCCTCGATCGCGGTGCGATGCGGCAGATGGTCGGGCGCGTTGGACGGGGTGTTCCACAGGTGGCGGGCGAGCGGCAGCCCCAGCAGCACGACGACCAGCATGGTGCCCGTCAACACCAACACCTCAGCCGGCGAGTGGTTGGCGATCAACGTCGCCAGCGGCAGCACGATTCCCAAGGCTGCTACGCAGCAAGCGATCCCGCGGTGGAATCGGCCGGCGTCCGAGTGCGGCCACGGGTCCACCTCGCGACTGATCTCCCGGCCGTGGTCCGACGTCGTGCAGCTGTCTTTGACCGGACAGCTGTTGCACACCACCGGCAACGCCCGATAACGCATGACCCGGTGCTTGGGATCAAACGAACTCGGCCACAGCCATTGGTCCTGTGGACACACCCAGGCGTCGTGGTCGGGGTGATACGTGAATTGGCCGGTGCGCCAGCGTGCGGCACGCGCCGATGCCCGCCGCGCCATCGAGTCGAAGCTCCACCCGATGGCCAGCAACGCCAGCGAGTACCCGGCGAACAGCCAGACCGAGGCAGCCGGCGGCGCCACCGCTCAGTCCCTCGCCGGCGACTTAACACCGGATGTCGGCTCCGCCCGAACCTCGGTGTACAGCGGATGTTCCGGCAATTCCTCGACCGTCGAACCGGAGCGGAAGTTGCGCAACGCGATCCAGGCGATCCAGACGAACGGCAGCACGCCGCCGACGATGAGGATCAGATCACCGGGCATCCGCAGCCATTCGATCACCGCGTTGCCGGGCTTGGTGATGTAGCCCAGCGACCGCGCCTCGAAATAGCCGTCGTTGACCGAGTGGTAGAGCTGCAGGATGCCCAACGGCAGCAGGGTGGCGAACACCATCCAGGCCAGGCCGATGTTCATGCCCCAGAACGAGATTCGCGCCAGCTTCTCCGGCCACTTGTCGGCCGGGATCACATATCGGAAGGCGAACATCGCCAGGCCGACCGCCAGCATGCCGTATACCCCCATCATGGCCGCGTGTCCGTGGTTTGCCGTCAGCGCGGTGCCGATCTCGTAGTAGGACACGACCGGCAGGTTGATCAGGAATCCGAAGATGCCTGCTCCCACGAAGTTCCAGAACCCGACCGCGACCAGGAACATGACCGCCCAGCGATGCGGGAACGGGTTGCCGTCGCCGGACTGCTGGCGCGCACCCAGCTGCAGGAACGCCCACGCCTCGACCGTCAGGAAGGTCAACGGAATGACCTCGGCAGCCGAGAAGAAGGCGCCCAGCGCCATGTGCTCGACCGGTGTGCCCGAGAAGTACAGGTGGTGCATGGTGCCGATGACGCCGCCGGCGGAGTACAGGATGACATCGAGGAAGATCACACCCAGGGCAATTCGTTCACGCACCACACCCAGCAGGACGAACATGTAGGCGACCATCACGGTGGTGAAGAGTTCGAGGAAGTCCTCGACCCACAGGTGCACCACCCAGAACCGCCAGAAGTCGGCGACGGTGTAGTGGGTGCCGCTGCTGGCCAACAACCCGACGGCGTAGAAGGTGGGGATGGCCAGGCCGGAGAAGAAGAACAACCACGGCATGTTCATCTTCGACTCGCCTTTGAGCCGGGCGCGCATGCCGCGGAAGATGATGGCGATCCAGACGAACATGCCGACGATCAGCAGGATCTGCCACAGCCGCGGCAGGTCGAGGTACTCCCACTGCTGGGAGAGCAGCCCGCCCTGGGGAATCACCCCGTAGATGGAGAGCGCCTCGCAGATCAGCGAGCCGAACACCACGACCGCAACCGCGCCCAGCAATACGTAAGCCAACAGGCCCTGGCGTTTGGGCTCCCGACGGCTGATGAACGGCACCAGGAAGATGCCGCCCGCCAGAAACGCCGCCGCGGTCCAGAACAGCGCCAGCTGCAGATGCCAGGTTCGGGCCAGGTTGTACGGCAACAGCCGAGCCAGGTCCAGGCCGAAGAAGTTCGACAAGTCGGCCCGATAGTGCTCGGCGGCGGCGCCCAGCAGTGTTTGGGCCAGGAAGAGCACCGACACGATCGCGAAGAACCAGATGGTCGCCCGCTGGGCCGGCGTCAGGCTCACCTCGCCGGGTTGGCGGAAGGAGAGGTTGGACACCTCGGCGCTGTGCCAGCCGACCTTTTGGCTCCAGCGTCCGTAGATAGCGAACATGATCCCGATGCCGCCCAGCAACGCGATCAGCGACAGCGCCGACCACAGGATCACCGCTGCGGTCGGACCGTTGTCGACGCGCTGCTCGGCCGGCCAGTTGTTGGTGTAGCTGTACTTGTGGCCGGGCCGCTCGGCGGCGGCCGCCCATGCCGTCCAGGCGAAGAACGCGGTCAGGTCCCGGATTTGTGCCTTATCGGTGATCAGCTGCGGCAGCAGCCCGTACTTGGTCGAGTTCTCCCCGAAGTAGGCCGCGTAGTGGTTTTGGATCCGCCCGAACGCCGCGGCCTGGCGGTCGGTGAACACCAGCGTCTTGGTATCGGGGTTGTAGCGGTTGGTCCGGAATTCGGTGACCACCCGATCGCGGGGGTCGGCCACACCTTGGGCCCGTAGCTGATCGGCGACGTCGTCGGTGGCCATGCGCAGGTAGTCGGCGGTGTAGTCGGGCCCCAGATAGGCGCCGTGGCCAAGCACCGAACCGTATTGCATGAGGCCACGCGCCTGGTAGAGCTCTTGGCCGCGGGTGATGTCGTCGCCGGTGAACAGGACCTGGCCCGATTCGGTGACGACCTTGTCCGGCATCGGCATCGCCGCGGTATACGTGCGGTAGACCAGGATTCCCATCACCAGGAAGCCGAAGATCATCACCAGGGCCACACCCTGAATCCAGCCCTTCCCGATCAGGGGGCGCGACGATTGCCGGCTGGGAATTGGCGATGACGACGTCTGTTGATCAGCCATTCCGAGATCTCCTGTCTGGATGATGGGCTGTATCGCCGCGGGTTCAACTCCTTGTTCACATGCAACGACGGCTCGTAAACATCCAATTCGTCTATCGCCGCGGTGGCAATAGTGTGTTTGACCGGCCGCTGTTCTATAGGGACCAATGGCACTGATATCGGGACCAACGCCCCTGGGTAAGGCGGGTGCCTCATCGATAACGTGCGAGTAGCCAACGGCTCAGCAGAGGAGAGCGCGATGAGCAACCCGTCAGCTCCGGCGGTGGTCGTCGGTATCGACGGATCGAAGGCAGCAACCCAGGCAGCGCTGTGGGCGATCGACGAGGCGGTGAGCCGCGACATTCCGCTGCGCCTGGTGTACGTCATCGATCCGCTGGAACCGTCGGGCGGTGGCGGTCGTGATGGTCGGCAAGGCATGGCGCACGCGGCGCTGTTCGACGTATGCCGTGCCGTGGAAGCCACCGGGCACCCGGTCAAGGTGGAAACCGAAGTCCTACGGGGCAGGCCGCTCACCAAGCTGATGGAGGAGTCCAGGTCGGCGGTGATGGTCTGTGTCGGGTCCATCGGGCTCAACCACGCGCGCCGCGGCGAGGGCTCGGTCGCGGCGACCCTGGCCGGGTCGGCGCTATGCCCTGTGGCGGTCATCCAGGTGCCCCCCGGCGGAGTGCCGGTGCCGAAAGTCAGCACAGTGGTCGCGGAGGTGAACAATGGTTCGGTGCTGCGACATGCGTTCGAGGAGGCAAGGCTGAGGGGAGTTGCGCTGCGGGCTCTTTCGGCACGCATGCCCGACACAGCGGGCGACACCGGCGACGGGAACCGGTTGGCACAAGCGCAACTGAGCCGCCGGCTGGCCCGGTGGACGCGGCTGTACCCCGACGTCAAGGTCGAGTCGACCATCATCCGCGGACATGCCTGCCGTTACATCGCCGCCAACGCCAAACCGGACCAGCTGTATGTCACCGACTCCCATGCCGCACAGGCGTGCAACGTCTACAGCGCAGGATGCTCGGTGCTGACCGTGCGCAGTGGCAACTTGTAGGAACAACCAATGTTCGGGACTATCTCAGGAGTGAAGTCTTGGTAACAGTCTTCTTGGTCGACGACCACGAGGTGGTACGTCGCGGTCTGATCGACCTGCTCGACGCGGACCCCCAACTCGAGGTCGTCGGTGAGGCGGGTTCGGTTGGCGAAGCGATGGCCAGAATTCCGGCGGCTAACCCCGACGTGGCGGTGCTCGACGTCAGGTTGCCCGACGGCAATGGCATCGAGCTGTGCCGAGATCTGTTGTCGCGCATGCCGGAACTGCGCTGTCTGATCCTGACGTCGTACACCTCCGATGAGGCGATGCTGGATGCGATCCTGGCCGGTGCCAGTGGATATGTCGTCAAGGACATCAAGGGAATGGAATTGGCCCGTGCGGTCAAAGAAGTGGGCGCGGGACGGTCGCTGCTCGACAATCGGGCAGCGGCCGCGTTGATGTCCAAACTGCGGGGCGGTGTCGAGAAGCCGGACCCGTTGTCCGGCCTGACCGACCAGGAGCGGACGTTGCTGGGACTGTTGAGCGAGGGTCTTACCAACAAGCAGATCGCCGACCGGATGTTCTTGGCCGAAAAGACGGTGAAGAACTACGTATCCCGGCTGTTGGCCAAGCTGGGAATGGAGCGCCGGACGCAGGCCGCGGTATTCGCAACGCAGTTGCAGCGCTCGCGGCCGGGCGCCGGGTGACGCACACCCATGGCTGACAACGGACTTCCCGTCAACAAGGGCACAACCCTGGACTCCGGTCTGCGTCCACTGCGCCAAACGCTTTCTCAGCTGCGGCTGCGTGAGTTGCTGGTGGAGGTGCAGGAGCGGGTCGAGCAGATCGTGGACGGCCGCGACCGCCTCGACGGCCTGGTGGAAGCCATGCTCGTCGTCACGTCGGGTCTGGACTTGGACGTCACCCTGCGCACGATCGTGCACTCGGCGACCAATCTCGTCGATGCCCGCTACGGTGCCCTGGAGGTGCACGATCGGGACAAGCGGGTGCTGCAGTTCGTCTATGAGGGCTTCGACGAAGAGACCGTCCAGGCGATCGGTCACTTGCCGCAGGGCCTCGGCATCATCGGTCTCCTCATCGATGAGCCCAAACCGCTACGGCTGGACGACCTTTCACTGCATCCGGCGTCGGTGGGCTTTCCAGCCAACCATCCCCCCATGCGCACCTTCCTCGGGGTGCCGGTTCGGGTGCACGACATGTCGCTGGGCACGTTGTACCTGACCGACAAGACCAACGGTCAGCCGTTCAGCGACGACGACGAATTGCTGGTCCAGGCGCTGGCCGCGGCCGCGGGCATCGCCATTGCGAACGCCCGGCTTTACCAGCAGGCCACGACGCGACAGTCGTGGATAGAGGCCACCCGCGACATTGCGACCGAGCTGCTCTCCGGCGCCGAGCCTGCGACGGTGTTTCGGCTTGTCGCCGAGGAAGCGCTGAAGCTGACCGCCGCCGATGCGGCCTTGGTGGCGATACCGCTCGACGAGAACGTGCCGGCCGCCGAGGTGACCGAGGTGCTGGTGATCGAGACGGTCGGCAGCGCCGTGGCTCCCGTTATGGGGCAGGTCATTTCGTTGACGGACACTGTGCTCGCGGATGTCTGCGCCGACAGCAGCCCGAAACAGGTCGAGAAGTTTGAGCTGGACGGTGTCGACGTCGCGGGTCCGGCGCTGCTGTTGCCGCTGCGGGCCACCGATACGTGCGCCGGCGTCGTCGTGCTGTTGCGTCACGACAGTTCCGGACCGGCCACCGAGGACCAACTCGAGATGATGGCGGCCTTCTCCGACCAGGCCGCGCTGGCGCTGCAGCTGGCCGGCTCCCAGCGCCGGATGCGTGAGCTCGACGTCGTGACCGAGCGCGACCGGATTGCACGCGACCTGCACGACCACGTGATCCAGCGCCTCTTCGCCGTCGGTCTGGCGTTGCAGGCTGCCGTCCCCCGGGCGCGGGTTCCGGAAGTGCAGCAACGACTTTCGGAAGCGATCGACGATCTGCAGGGGGTCATCCAGGAGATCCGCACCACGATTTTCGACCTGCACGGAGGCTCACAGGGCATCACCCGGCTCCGGCAGCGAATCGATGCCGCCGTCGCCCAATTCGCCGGATCGGGATTGCGGACCTCCGTGCAATTCGTCGGCCCGCTGTCGGTTGTCGACAACCTGCTGGCCGATCACGCCGAGGCGATGGTCAGGGAAGCGGTCAGCAACGCCGTCCGCCACGCGCGGGCCACGACATTGATGGTCCGGGTCAAAGTCGCCGACGACCTGTGCATCGAGGTGAGCGATAACGGATGCGGAATGCCCGACCAGTTCACCGCCAGCGGCCTGACCAATCTGCGCCGGCGCGCTGAGGAGGCCGGTGGCGAATTCGCCATCGAAGCCACTGCCAGTGGCGGCACATTGCTGCGCTGGTCAGCGCCGCTCCTCCAGTAGCTCTCGGGGTCCGTCGACGACCTGCGACAGACTACGCCGCGGTGTGGCGGGTAACGGGTCGGCATTGATCGGCGCCCAACCGACTCGGAGCAGCATCTGCGGGTAGCCGCTGTCGCCGAACACGTCCGCGCGAACGGCGTCGCGCGTGCTCTGGATCTCCAAAGGTTCGGTGATCGGACAGGACGCCAATCCCATGGCGGTCGCGGTCAACAGGACGGCGCTGGTTGCCTCCCCTGCCCGCAGCCGAGACACCCGGTCGTCTTGGTCGGTGCCCAGTGCCAGGATGACGCCGCCGTCGTCGGCGGGCGAGACACCGGAGGGTTGGGCCAGCGCCGGGGCCGCAAATAGCCGGCCAGGGATCGGGGCGCTGCGATCCGACGGTGGAGTGTTCCGGGCCGGAACCCCGGCCACGCCGCCGTACCGGCCACTCCAGGTCGTGAGCTCCCGGATGTAGCCCTCGTCGCCCGCATGGCGCCACACAGCTTGGGCCACAATTGATCTCATCTTGTCCAGCGCGTCGACCTGGCGGAGCATGACCCCACAGCGAGCCGCCCGCGCAGCCATCTGGGCGACGTCACCTCCGGCCACCGGCCAGCTGCTGTAGACCCGACGGTCGGTCCGGCGGCGCGGGATGGCCGCGGCGAGTGCGATGTCGGCGTGATCGGCATCCTGGGCCCGGACCTCGATGGCCGCGAGGTGGCGGGGGTTGTCCGGATCGGGCAGTCGGTTTACCTTGGCGCGCCAGCCCATCGACGCCAACGCAACGACACAGTGATGCAGGGCGACACCGCAGCTGATGATCAGATCGCGCCCGTCCGGGTCGGTGCTGTGCAGTTGCATGTCGGGCTCGGAAAACAGGTCCAGGCTTGGCGCGCCCACCCGCCACCGCCACGGTTGGGTGTTGTGGACCGAAGGCGCACGGGTGGCCAGCGTGAGGACCGCTCGAAGGGCGCCCGCGTCGGGGAATTGGGCATTCATGGCTGCCTTTCCGATTCAGACCAGCCGTCCCATCGCTGTCATGCATCAAGGATCGGGGCGGGGCAATTGATCGTGGCAGAGGACGAAGCCCTCGGCAAGCAGGGACCTTTGGCCCTGCCGCGATGCCGAGTCGCGAGGCATAGTGGTACCGAGAGTTGCAGATAACTGGGAAAAGACGCTGATGATGACTCACCTGACGACGCTGGATGCCGGGTTTCTCAAGGCCGAAGATGTTGATCCGCGAGTCAGTCTGGCTATCGGTGGCCTCGCGGTCATCGAAGGCCCCGCGCCCGATCAGGATGTGCTGGTGTCGCTGTTTGCCGAGCGCATTCGCGCCTGTCCGCGGTTCGGGCAACGGTTGCGGCTACACCCTTTGGACCTGGGTGCTCCCGAATGGGTGGACGACCCGGACTTCGACATCAACCGGCACGTGCGGCGGGTTGCGGTGCCGCATCCGGGCGACGACCGCGAGCTGTACCGGCTGGTCGCCGACGTGATGGCCCGGCGTTTGGACCGCGACCGCCCCATGTGGGAACTCTGGGTCATCGAAGGTCTCACCGACGACAGGTGGGCGATGCTGACCAAGGTCCACCACTGCATGGCCGACGGAATCGCGGCTTCTCACATCCTGGCCGGATTGTGCGACCCCAGCGGTCATGTCGCTCGGGACAGTTTCGCGGACCAGACCCACGCCGCGCTGAAACCAGAGCTGGGCGCCTCGAATCCACTGAGCCTGCTGAGCGGCCTGTGGACTGCGCCAGGCGCGATCACCTCAGGCATCGTCCGCGTGGTCCGGGGCGCCGGCGAACTGCTCGCCGGTTTGTTGACCCCCGCCGAGTCGACGCTGAACGGGCCGCTGAGCGACCTGCGTCGGTTCGGCGGGGCGCGGGTCTCGCTGGCCGATCTCGATTTGGTGTGTCAGACGTTCGGTGTCACCATCAACGACGTTGCCCTGGCGGCGATTACCGAGAGCTACCGCAACATCCTGGTGGCGCGTGGGCAGCGGCCCCGGCCGGGTTCGTTGCGCACCTTGGTACCGGTTTCGGTCCGTTCTACGGACGCATTCGGCGAGATCGACAATCGCGTATCGGCGATGCTTCCGAATCTTCCCGTGGAGGAAGAGGATCCGGTGCAGCGGCTGCGAAGCGTGCATGAACGATTGAGCCAGGCCAAGACCAGCGGTCAGCCGCAAGCCGGAAACCTGTTCATGTCGGTTGCGAATCGCATTCCATTCGCGATGACAGCCCGGGCGGTCGGCCTGCTGATGCGGTTGCCCCAGCGTGGGATCGTGACGGTGGCGACGAATGTGCCCGGGCCGCGTCACCCGCTGAAAGTCTTGGGCAAAAGGGTGGTCGCGATATTCCCGGTTCCGCCGCTGGCGATGCACCTGCGAACCGGTGTCGCGATGCTCAGCTACGCCGACGACCTGTGCTTCGGCATTCTCACCGACTACGACGCGGTGGGCGATGTCGACCAACTGGCGCGGGGAATCGAAGCCGCGGTAGCACGGCTGGTGGCAATCAGCAAGCGGCGCAAGGCCCGCCGCACCAAGGGGCCGTTATCTCTGGTCGTGTGAATGACCGTCACGCGAACGTGTCGGAGCGGTCCGGCTCCGGTCCGAACATGAAGTGGCGGCCGGTGATCTCGGTCGGGATGATCCGCACGTAGTGCAGCTTCAACGTCGCGATCCAGGGTCGTAGGCCGGCCTGTTCGGCCTTCTGAACTTCTGCGTCGGTTCGCAGGACCTGGGCGCGGCCTTTGACGATCACACTCCAGCCTTCCGCGGCGTCGTGGTCGTCGGCCTCGAATGCGACCGGGCTGTTCGTCACGGCGAGAAACAGTTTCGTGCCCTCGGCCGTCCGGAACAGCACGGTGCGATCCTGCACGACATAGTTGACCGGGAAGATCTCGGGCTCGCCGGCGATGCTTGTCACTAGTCGGCCGAGCGCGGCGCTGCTCAGGAGTTTCCAACTCTCGTCGTCTGACAGGAAGGTAACTGGCTCGTCGGGCATCGGCTCAACCTTTCTCGGGCTTTTCGCGAATTTCAAGGACGGTGTTCAGCGGCCGCCGCGGCGTGGGCGGGGGAGCGTCGTCGATTGGTGGCGTGATCCCCACGCGTACCAGGACTTGCGGCTCGCCGCGGTGGCCGATCAGGCCACGGACGAGGTCGCGGCTTTCGCTCGATTCGATGAGATGGGACAGCGTGCAGGTCGCCATGCCGGCCATGGTGCATTCGAGTAGGACAGTCGACAGCGCTTCGCCGCACCGCAATACGTCCAGCCGAGTGTCTTCAGGTGTGGACAGCACCAGGATTTTCGACCAGTCGGCCGTGATCTGCGGGCGGCGCTGGTGGTGGCTTCGCACCGGGAAATCCCTGCCGACGTCGACCCGGAGGCGTTCGGTGTCGGATGCCAGCGCGCTCGGGGGCACACCCTCTGCCAATGCGAACGGCGAAGTCCACCAGTCGAGTTCGGCATGATAAGACGGATCGTCACGACGCAGGGCTTCACTGTACTGTGACGCCTGCACCAGTAGTGGTCGTTGCTCGTCGGCGAGGACATCCAGGGTCGCGTCGTCGTCGTCGACGGCGGCGCGCAGAGCTGGCTCGAAAAGGTCCCAGTAACTGGGGCGGTCGAATGGAAGCCGATCGGTTCGGCGCTGCAGGATCGCCTCGGCCCGCTGTTGCTGGGCCGCGGTGACGTGATCGGTGGGGCGAAATTCGATTGTGGCCAGGTGGTCGGGGTGACTCGGGGTGGGGAAGCGACTGATGCTCGGCTGCCACTGCGCGGCCGCCATCGCGACGCGCAGGTGATCGAGTGCCGCGCCGCAGCTGATGAGTGCTTCACGGCCGGAATGGTCTGTGGCCCGTACGATTCGGTGGCGATCGACGAACAGGTGGACGGCGTAGACGTTGGCATTGCGCTCTACGACCCACCGCCACGGTTGACTGTTGTGCACCGACGGTGCTCGGCAGGCCAGCAGGACTGCGTTCGCGAGCACCTCGATGTCCACGACGTCGACGCTACGGGCCATTGGCTGTGGCTTGCTAGGGTCATTCGTCATTTCGGCAAATGCCGAGTGTCATCGTGGTTTCACGGTAGTTGGTGGGCAGTTTGCTGACGCTGGTATCGGGCGCTTCGCGGGTGTCCGCGAGATTGGTGGCTCGAGGGCGCGCAAGTTCCGTCACCGACCGAAGATCAAGGCAGGCTTGCGGATTCGTCGATGCCGACGCGCTGGTGCAGGCGCGCCAACGGCGCCGGCGCCCACCAATTCCACTGGCCCATGAGGTACATGAACGCCGGAACCAGGATCATCCGCACCACGGTCGCGTCGACCAGCACCGCTATCGTGAGCCCCAGACCGAACATCCGCATGAACGAGACGTCGGCAGAAGTCAGCGCTGCGAAGCTGATCGCCATGATCAACGCCGCGGCGGTGATCACCCGGCCGGTGTGGGCCAGGCCGCGGGTGACACTGTCGTCATTGGCGGCCCGCCGTGCGGCCGGGGTCATGGCGGACGCATCCCGCATCAGCTGGCTCCAATACTCGCGGATTCTGGCGATCAGGAAGACCTCGTAGTCCATCGACAAACCGAACGCGATGCAGAACAGCAACACGGCCAGGTTGGCGACCAAGGTTCCGGTGGAGGTGGTACCCAGGCCAGCGAGGTGTCCGTCCTGGAAGACCCAGACCAGCGCGCCGAAAACGGCCGTCAGCGACATGAAGTTGAGAATCACCGCCTTGACCGGTAACACGACGCTGCCGGTCAGCAAGAACAACAGGGTGAACGTCACCGCGGCGATGAAACCCAGCACCCACGGTATTCGGGCCCGGATGGCATCCACACTGTCGCGGTTGGTCTGGGCCAAACCGCCGAATTCGACCGCGCGCGCCTCGGGTGGCGGGACCGCGTGCAACGCGTCGAGCTGGGCATCTGAAATGTGAGAGTACAAGGGAGCCTTACTGTTCACGGTGAGAAAGGCGCTGCCACCGGCAACGCCCGTGGGCGCGTCAGGGGGCCCGACGGCTCTGCCGTCGGTATAGGTGCCCTGCGGCGCCGAGACGTCCAGGACACCATCGACTTTCGACAGCGCGGCGGCGTATTGGCCGAGTTGGTCGGGCGTCAGGCCGGCGGCCTCGGGGATGACGACCTGAATGGATTTCGCGTTGTCGTCGGTGAAGTCGCTGCGCAACATGTCGCCGACCTGGCGCGAGGACGCCGACGCCGGTAGCACGCGGTCGTCCGGGTAACCCCAGCGGGCGTGCAGGAAGGGCGCGCCGAGGAGTAGCAGCAGCGCCACGGCGGCCAGTCCGATGGGTATGCGGTAACGCAAGACGATCTTGCTCGACCGGTACCAGAAGAACTGCTCGAGCGGACGCTGTCCGGGCTTGGGCCGCCGCAACACTCGGCGCAGGAAGCGGCGAAAATCCAGAGCATCCAAGCGGTCGCCGAGCAGGGCAATCGCCGCCGGTGCAACGATGATCGCGCTTGCCGCCGCGAACGCCACCGTGGCGATCCCGGCGTAGGCAAACGACCTCAGGTAGTACATGGGAAAAAGCGCCAGCGCCGCCATCGACAGGGCAACCGTCATCGACGAGTACAGCACCGTGCGGCCCGCTGTCGAGACGGTGCGCACAATCGCCTCGTCCCTGGTGGTGCCAGCGGCGACTTCCTCGCGGTAGCGGCTGATGATCAGCAGCGTGTAGTCGATGGCCAACGCCAAGCCCATGGCCATGGTGAGGTTGAGCGCGTAGATGGACACGTCGGCGGCGTAGGTGATCAACCGCAGCACCGAAAGTGAGCCCAGGATCGCCAGCACACCGACGGTGACCGGAAGCAGCGCCGCCAGCAACCCGCCGAAGGCCCAGACCAGTACGACAAAGCTGAGCGGTATCGCGATCAGCTCCATCCGCAACAGATCACGTACCGTCTGGTCGTTGACTTGTGCGTAAATCATGGCCCCACCGCCGGCGCGAACCACCACCCCGCTGTGGCCGACGGCCACCTCATCTGCCAGTTCATCGGCATATTTCTGGGCATATTTCTGGGCGGTGTCCTCCCCGCCCGCGAGGTTGGCGACGATCAGACCGGTCTTGCCGTCCTTGCTCAGCAGTCCCGATGAGGCGGTTGCCGGCTCGGTCCACAGCGAGGTGACGCTGAGGACATGCGGTGACGCGCGCAGCTTTTCGACGATGCCCAATGCTGCCGCGCGGGCCGAAGAGCTGGTGGCCCCCTGCGGCGTCGTCACCGTGATTACCAGCTGCTGGTCGCTTTGGTGGAATGTGTCGGCAAGCAGTTCACTGGCTCGCGCCGACTCCGAATTCGGGTCTTCGAATCCGCCGGCGGACAAATGGTCGATAACCGGGAGGCCGAACACGGCCGCGCCGATCATCACCAGGGTGACGGCCGCGAGAATGCGCCGCGGCGCGGCGGTGGCCAGCATCGCGAGTCGGTGCAGCATCAAAGGTCTTCCCGTCAGGTTCGGCGGACGAACTACGCCACAAATGCTTCGCCGGGCAATTGCGACGGTCAATGGTGAACATAGAGGATTTAAGGATTTTGCCGGTCAGTTTGACACCAAATTACGCCACACCACAAACGTTGCCCCCGGTCTGGGGATTTGCACAGGAATTATTCAGCTCTTTGGAAGCTGTCAGTGACTGTCATGATTGATAGCATGCGGCCATGACGGAGCACCTCGACGTAATAGTGGTGGGTGCCGGCATTTCGGGTGTCAGCGCGGCGTGGCACTTACAAAACAGTTGTCCCGGCAAGAGCTACGCCATCCTGGAAAAGCGCGACCGGATGGGCGGCACCTGGGATCTTTTTCGATATCCGGGCATTCGCGCCGACACCGATATGTACACGCTGGGCTTTCGCTTCCGGCCATGGACCGGACAGGCCATTGCCAACGGCAAGCCCATCCTCGACTATCTCGAGAGCACGGCGGCGATGTGCGGCATCGACGAGCACATCCGCTACAACCACAAGGTCATCAAGGCGGACTGGAAAAGTGCGGAGAACCGCTGGATCGTGCGCGTCGAGCAGGTCAACGCGGGCAGCCGCATCGCGTCCTCGGTCACGATCTCCTGCTCGTTCCTGCTGCTATGCAGCGGCTATTACTACTATGAGCAGGGCTACTCGCCGTACTTCGCGGGCTCGGAGACCTTTGCCGGGCCGATCATCCACCCGCAGTACTGGCCCGAGGAACTCGACTACTCCGGCAAGCAGGTGGTCGTGATCGGCAGTGGCTCCACCGCTGTCACATTGGTTCCGGCCCTGGCTGATTCGGGCGCAAAGCACGTCACCATGCTGCAACGCTCACCGACCTACGTCATGGCCGAACCGGACCGCGACGCCGTGGCCGACAGGCTGAATCGCTGGCTGCCCGAAGATAGGGCCTATGCCGCGGTGCGCTGGAAGAACATCCTGCAGAAGGCGGCCTTCTACTGGGCTTGCCGGAGGTGGCCGCAGCGCATGCGAGCCCGGCTGATCGAGCTGGCCCGGCGCCAGCTTCCCGAGGGTTACGACGTGAACAAACACTTTGGTCCGCAATACAATCCATGGGACCAGCGGTTGTGCATAGCACCGAACGGCGATCTGTTCCGCACCATCCGTCAGGGGCGGACCGAGGTGGTCACCGACACCATCAAACGGTTGACCGCAACCGGCGTCTTGCTCGACTCGGGTCGTGAGCTGCCCGCAGACATCATTGTGACCGCAACGGGATTGAACCTGCAGCTCTTCGGCGGTGCTACGGTGAGCATCGACGGCCGACCCGTGGACCTCGCCCGAACCATGACCTACAAGGGGATGATGCTCTCCGGTGTGCCCAATATGGCCTTCACGTTCGGCTACACCAACGCATCGTGGACACTGAAGGCCGACCTGGTTTCGGAGTTCGCCTGCCGACTACTGAAATACATGGACGCCAACGGCTTTGGAATGGTGGTGGCCGAGCGCCCGGGCTCAGGGGTCGAGGAGCGACCGTTCGTCGAGGACTTCACGCCAGGCTATGTGCTGCGCGTGCTGGAGTGGATGCCCAGGCAAGGTTCGCGTAATCCGTGGCGGGTCAACCACAACTACCTGAACGACCTCTGGCTGATCCGGCATCGCAAGATCACCGACGAGGGTCTACGGTTCGCGACGAACTAACTCGTTCTTTCGGTACCGGCGCGTCCAACCTTGGGATCTGAGTCAAGGGGATTTGGCGACAACGGCTTTCGTTGGCGCCACGGCCGGCTGCCGGCAGTTGCGGCAGATCCCCAGCAGCGCGACCGATCGTGGCCGCGCGCTCGTCGGCATGGACGAGCCGGCCGGCACGCTGCCGCGGACCCGTTCAACTCGATACTGTCAATCAGGGTTGACAGCGAGCCGACGCTGAGCTAACTTGACATCGAGGACAGTTGCAAATGGCAAGGCTTGGTCCTGGTCACGACACGTGCGCGAGGCTCATCACTAGCTGAGATCGGCGCCGGTGGCCCGGGCGCGCCGGTATGGGGTGCTGCGGTACGCACAGCTCGTTATTCCCATGTTTATGACATATCTGCAAAGGAAGATCCGTATGGAGGAGGAGACGCACCATCATAGCCCTGCGGCCGCGCCCAGCCTCCCTATCGGGTAATCCCTCTCCGGGATTCCCGGTTGCATCCTCAGGTTGCCCAGATCGGTTCGCGCTGATTGCTGGACCGCCATATATGGCGTAAGCGAGCCGTTATTGTCCCATGCCGTAATGGGGTAACCAGACGGTTTACGGAACCATTTTTACCGGCGATGCGCTACCTGGCGAAGACGTATCGCTTTGTCGGAATTTCGTCGCCTTCTTCAGCATAGGAGTTACGCAGTGAGCCGAATTGCGATCGTCGGAATCGGATGCCGGTATGCCGGTGGTATCGACTCTCCGCAGTCTTTCTGGGACTTTGTGGTCAACAAGAACGACGGCGCCATTGGTGATATACCGGCCGATCGCTGGGACTACCGGCGCTTCTACGACTCGGACAAGGGCGCTGCCGGAAAGATGTATACCAAGCGGGGTGCTTTTCTGGACTGCGATCCGTGGCAGTTCGACCCGGAGTTTTTCGGTATATCGCCGCGCGAGGCCACGAGCATGGATCCCCAGCAGCGCCTGATCATGGAGGTCGCCTGGGAGGCGGCCGACGATGCCGGTGTGGCCGGTCGGCTCTCGGGCAGCGGGGTAGGCGTCTATGTCGGCGCCTTCAATGTCGACTTCTCGGTCACCACCATGGCTGCATCGGCGGTGGCCCACATCGACATGAACACGTCGACGGCGGCCTCGTTCACGATGCTGTCCAACCGGCTGGCCTATGCGCTGAACCTGATGGGGCCCGCCCTGACTGTCGATACGGCATGTTCTTCGTCGCTGGTCGCCTTCCATCTGGCCTGCCAAGGTATTGCCAACGGTGACTGCGATATGGCTCTGGCGGGCGGTGTCAACCTCATGTTGCAGCCGGAGACATTCGTGTCGATGTGCAAGGGCGGCTTCCTGGCGGTAGACGGGCGCAGCAAGCCGTTTTCCGCCCGCGCCGACGGCTATGGCCGCGGGGAGGGGGCCGGGATGGTGGTGCTGCGCAGGCTCGAGGACGCCCTGCGCGACGGAGATCGCATCTACGCGGTCGTGGAGGCAACCGGGACCAACCAGGATGGCCGCACCAGCGCCATCACCGTCCCAAATGGCAAGGCGCAGGAGGCGCTGGCGCGTTCGGTGTGCGCACGTTCCGGCATCGCCGCGCACCAGGTGACCTATGTCGAGGCGCACGGCACCGGAACGCCGGTCGGTGATCCGATCGAGCTGGGTGCGCTCGGTCGCGTGTATGGATGTGTTGAGGGCCGCACCAAGCCGCTTTCGGTTGGCTCATTGAAAGCGACGCTGGGACACACCGAAGCGGCTTCGGGCATCGCGAGCGTGATCAAGGGAGCTTTGGCGATCTACCACCGGATCCTGCCGCCGCAAGGCTGGTTTGACGATCCCAATCCCGACATTGCGTTCGACGAGTTGCGGTTGTCGGTCCAGGTGGAACCGGAGGCGGTCGATGCCGCCGTCGATCGGATGTCCGTGGCCATCAACGGTTTCGGTTACGGCGGCACCAACGCGCACGCGATCCTCGCCGAACTGGACGCACCCGTGGCGCCGAACACGCCCGCTGTGCCCTCGACTCGCCGCGATGCCGGGGTATTCCCGCTGTCGGCCCGCAGCGAGGCCGCGACGCGGAAACTGGCGGGCACATACGCCGATCTGGTGGAAGCCGGTACCGACCCCGGCGAGCTGATCGAGGCGGCCTGGAGCCGCCGTGCGCACCACCGCCATCGAGCCGGGGTGGCGTTTACTGATTCGACAGAGCTCACCGAGCGCCTGCGGCAGATCTCATCTGGCGCCGCCCCGGTCGGTTCGGTGGTGGACAATTCCGCGGGCTTGGTCTTCGTGTTCTCCGGGATGGGCACGCAATGGTGGGCGATGGGCCGCGACCTGCTCAATGCCGGAGGCATATTCGCCGCCGAAGCCGCTCGGATCGACGCCGCCTTCCAGGAAATTGCCGACTGGTCCATCGTGGCCGAGCTGTTGCGCCCGGAGGAGGATTCCCGAGTTACGTCGACGGCTGTCGCGCAGCCGGCCACTTTCCTTCTGCAAGTGGCACTTACCCGCGAACTGGCCCAGTTCGGAATCGCACCCAGTGCCCTGGTCGGGCATAGCATGGGCGAAGTGCCGGCCGCCTACCTGGCAGGGGCGCTGTCACTGCACGACGCGCTGCTGGTCACCTACCATCGGGCGCGACTGCAGGCGACTACGGCCGGAACCGGCGGCATGCTCGCCGTCGGGTTGCCCTTCAGCGAGCTGGAACCGCTGCTCGGCGACGACACGCGCATCGATGTCGCGGCCATCAACGGTCCGTCGGCGGTGACGGTAGCCGGCGTCGTGAGCGAATTGGAAGCTTTGGCTCAAACCCTCACCGACCGAGGCGTTTTCAATCGCCTGCTGCGCGTGGAAGTGCCCTACCACAGTCACCGGATGGATCCGATACTCGGCGAATTGCGCTCCGAGCTAGCCGTTCTCGCGCCTCAACAGCCTAAGGTCCCGCTCTATTCCACGGTTACCGCCGACGCGGTGACGGGTGCCCTGGACGCCGACTACTGGTGCGCCAACGTGCGGCAGCCGGTGCGGTTCGCCGACGCCATCAAGACGCTCCTGAGCGCGGGTCACCGCGCCTTCTTGGAAATAGGCCCGCACCCGGCACTCTCGGCCAACATCCGCGAGCTGTTGCTGAAAAGCCATGAACCGGGAGCGGCAATTCCCACCCTGCACCGCAGCCAACCCGATGCCGAGAGTGTCCGCAAGACGATCGCCGAGTTGTACACCGCCGGTGCGCTTGACGCCAGCGATCTGTGCACCAGGGTCACTCCGTATTTCGAGCTTCCCCGGTATCCCTGGCAGCGCCAGCGGCTGCGCGACGAACTACCCGAATTCGTGCAGATGAAGTACGGGACCCACGACAGCTACTCGATGCTGGGTGACCCCGACCTTGACCACCCGTCCGCGTGGGAACTCCACGTCAGTGGGCAGGCGCTCCCTTGGCTCGCCGATCATGTGGTCGACGACGCGTGTCTGCTCCCTGGTATGGCGTACGTGGATGCCGCGTTGAGCGTGGCAGCCGAACGCAGCGGGCTCACTTCGGCCATAGCCGAAGACATCCGCTTTGCCGCGCCGCTGTTTTTCAATCCCGCCGACGGCGCCATAGTGCGCACCGAGCTCGATGCGGCAAGTCGCCGCTTCACCATCCGATCGCGCAGTGCCACCGGCAGGACATGGACAACCCACGCCACCGGCCGGCTGGTTGACGCAAAGTGTCTACCCACCAAACATCACGTCCCCGACGCCAGCGACATGGCCGAGATAGACCCCGCCGACTTGTATGCAGCCCTGGCCAGCAACGGCATGACCTACGGTCCCGGCTTCCGGCGGGTCACATCGCTGCGGGCGAACGCCAAGCAGGCAGTGGCCACCGTGGACGCACGATCACTCGATGACACAAGGCATTTCGTGCATCCCGGCGTCATCGACGCCGCGCTGCATACGATCTCGCCGCTGATCGAACAGTCCGTTGGCCGCGCGCTGGGAACTATCGTCCCCATCGGGGTCGACGCGGTGCGCGTGTTCACACCCCTGCCCGAACGGGTCGAGGTGCTCACCACCGTGCACCCCACGGATCCGCTGCGCGCCGACATCGTGATACTCGACCCGCGACACCTGGCCTGCGTGCAGCTTTCGGGCGTGCGATTCGGTTCCATCACGCCCGGGCAGGAGCCGATCGACCGTCTCGATCCGCTGTTCTATGAAGAGGTATGGGAGCTGTGCGACGATCTGGACGTCACGGCGCTGCCATCGGCCGAGCAGACGGCGACCTTGGTGTTGGCGTTGGGTGACCGTCTCGAGCCACGCGCCCAACAACTTTCCGACGCTCTGCCACACGCCACCCTGTACCACTGCAGCGATGCGGCCGAGCTCGACGCCGAGCTCACGCGCATGCTTCGGGAGGCGTCGGAGAAGTTCCCGCGGCTGCATGTCTGTACCGTTGCCGGACGTTGCGCCGACGACATCGCTGCACTGTGGCTGTTGAAGCAGATCGCTGTCACCATCGAACGGTTCGTCCGGGAGACGAGGGGCGACCAGCCCGAAGAACTCGAGGCGCTCGGCGATGATTCGTTTTGCGCCAGCATCATTACCGAACAGGCCTTTGCCCACCCCAGCGACGTTGGCGCGCCCGACGTGAGCCACGCCGGGCTGGCCGGGGCCCGGCGTTCCCTGGTCGCCGAGCAGCCGCGGTTGCGGTGGCGGTTGATCGACGTGGGGCCCGATACCGAACTCTCCCAGCTCATCTCGGAGCTGGCGGTTCCAGGTGCCTTCTCCCCGGACCACACCGACGAAGTCATCCTGCGCAACGGTTCCCGGTGGGCCCTTGTCGTCGGGAGGACGCTGCCGCAGCGGCTGGAAACGATGGCCCAGGCACACCAGCTCACCGACCCGGAAGCCAACTTCACCATCGATATTCCCAAGTCGCGAATCCTGTCGGATCTTGGCTGGCGCCGTTGCCCCCGGAGGAAGCCGGGAGCCGGCGAAGTCGAGCTGCGCATGCAGGTCGTCGGCCTGAACTACAAGGACGCCATCAAGGTAGTCGGGCTGCTCGGCAAAAAGGAGCTCGAAGGAACCCATTTCGGCACCGAGCTGGGTATGGAGGGCGTCGGAATAGTTACCCGCATCGGCCCGGGGGTGGACGGTTTCCACATCGGCGACGTGGTCACCACCGCGGCCCAGGGCATGCTCGTCCGCTACCAGATCGCCGATGCGGCGTTGTGCATCAAAGTGCCTTCGTCCTCTGACAGCCGCTTCCGCCCCGAATTCTGTACCAGCATGACCGCTTTCATCACTGCCGAATACGCCCTGCTGGAGTTGGCCCGGGTGAAGCCGGGTGAGACAGTGCTGATTCACGGCGCGGCCGGCGGTGTCGGCCAGGCTGCCATCCAGATCGCAAAGCTGTGCGGGGCAGAGGTGATCGGCACGGCCAGCACGAACGAGCGGCGTTCGTTCGCGCTGGCCTCCGGCGCTGACTACATGATCGACTCACGCTCCCTGAACTTCGTCGACGACGTTCGGGAACTGACCCACGGCCGTGGTGTCGACGTGATCATCAGCAGCGCGCCGGGGGAGATCTTGCGGCACAACTTCGAGGCCGTTGTCGAGTTCGGCCGCATTGTCGAAGTCGGCAAAGCCGACATCTACGGAAATAGCAGCCTGGATATGGCGGTGCTGGACAAGAACCTCAGCTACTTCCAGATCGACATGGATCGATTCATGGCCTGGGACCCGGACGCCTGCCTGAAGTTGGAAGCCGAGATCTACCACAAATTCGCCAGCGGCATCTACCAGCCGTTGCCCGTCGAGGTTTTCGATGCAGCCGACATCGGCCGGGCCCTCGAAGAAGTGTTCCGCTCCAGCCGGACCAGTCGCATCGCGCTTCGTTTCGTCGACCACACGCCACCGGTGAAGCCCGGTTGGCACGACGTCATCACCGATCCCGAAGCCACCTATCTGATCACCGGCGGCCACGGAGGCTTCGGCCTGGCGACCGGACGGTGGCTGGTCAGACGCGGCGCCCGGCATCTGGTGCTGGCCAGCAGGAGCGGTGCGACAACGGAATTGGCTCGAAAGCAGATTGCGCAGTGGCGCACCGCCGGAGTCGAAGTGACCGAGGAGTCGGTCGACATGACGGACGCCGCCGCGGTGACGGCCCTGGTCAGTCGCTGCAATGGCGGCGACCGCCCGCTGCGCGGAATCTTCCATGCCGCCGGAGCCATCGCCGATCAACGCATCGCCGACATGGACCTCACCGACCTCAAGCGGGTATATGAAGTCAAGGTCCACGGCGGGCGCGCGCTGTGCTCGGCTGTCAGCTCCGCGGGAATCAGCCTCGACCAGTTCGTGTTCTATTCGTCAGCCGGCACGATGCTAGGTTTGCTTGGGCAATACAGTTACGCCGCAGCCAACTTCGCCGTACAGGCTCTCACCGATTCGATTGCGCACCAGGGCCAGCCGGCAATCTGCATCGGCTGGGGCCACATGTCCGGAACGGGTGGCGGCATGGCCACCGACGAAATCCTGGCCCGGCACATGATTGCCTGCGGCGTGGACCCCATCGAAATGGACGACGGCCCACTATATCTGGAAGAAGCGCTCCGGTTGGGTGTCCGGCAGGCGTCGATCATCTCCATCAATTGGGCTCAGCTGGACACGGTTTTCGGCCACTTCCGTCATCTGCTGCGCACCGCGGCGGTGATCTCCACGGCCGCCGAGTCGAATTCCGCCCAAGACCGGTTGCGCGCCAACCTGGTTGCCCTCGACGAAGCCGAGCGCGGCGCGGTGGTCGGGTACATGCTCGCAGAGCAACTCGCCACCGTCATGGGTGTGTCGACCGAGTCCATCGACATCGACGTACCCGTCATGGAACTCGGGCTGAACTCCCTGATGGCTGTCGAATTCAGCGCCCGCACCGGCGAGGCGATCGGCGTGTCGCTGAACACGCTGATGCTGGGACCCAGCTACAACCTGCGGAAGGCCGGCGCCGCGCTCGCCGAGACGATCGTCGCAGGAGCCACGAAATGATTGAAGCCAAGCATGACGAAGCCGCGATACGCGACATGGCCAGCCGCTTGCTCGCCCAGCGCGATTCCGGTGACGTGCGGCCGGCCGTGGGAAGGGCGGTTGCACCGCCCCTCCCGCAGCGGGGTCAACGCCAAAAGTTCGCCGACCACCCCCTGGTGGCCGCGGCCTGCGAACTGAACGCGCGCAGGCGCGCAATCTGGGAGCTGACCGGAATGCCGAGTCCGCTGTTTCTCGAGCGCAAGGGCTATAACAGCGCCGTCCTGCAAGTGCAGGACCAGGAGCTGACCAACTTCGCCGGCTACAACTATCTTGGCCTGGCGCATCACCCGAAAGTGGTTCGCGCCGTTCAGGATGCGGTGGCCCAATTCGGTGCCTCGGCGTCGAACAGCCGCATCACCTCAGGCGAGATCGAGCTGTATCCGCGCCTCGAACAGCGGCTGGCCCAAATCTATGACGTCGAGGCGGCCATCATCGCAACCAGCGGATTCCTCACCAATGCCGGAGTTCTCGGATACCTGTTGGGTGAGGGTGATGCAGCCATCTGCGACTCGCTTATTCATGCCAGCGTCGTTGCCGGTGCCCGCTGGGCCGGCGCGCGTGTCATGACCTTTCGCCACAACGACCCGGAGTCCCTACGCGGCATCCTGCGGGCATCCCGGGACCGCTTCAACCGGGTACTCGTTGTCATCGAAGGCCTCTACAGCATGGACGGAGACATCGGCCTGCTGCCCGAAATAGCCGCAGTGGCCCGGGAATTCGACTGCGGTGTGATGGTCGACGAGGCGCACTCGATCGGTGTGCTCGGCGCAAGCGGGCACGGCGTGCGCGAGCACTTCGGGTTGCCGGGCGATGCCGTGGATATCTGGATGGGCAGCCTGTCGAAGGCGCTCGGCAGCTGCGGCGGGTTCATAGCGGGTAACGCGAATTTGATCGAAGCACTCAACACCGCTCCCGCAATGCTTCTCACCGTCGGGTTTCCACCGACCGCCGCAGCCGCTGCGCTGACCGCTCTGGAAGTGCTGGAGAGCGAGCCCGAGCGGGTTCGGCGGCTGTGGCATAACACCGAGCTGTTCACCTCGGCACTGCGGGACCGCGATCTTGACCTCGGAATGTCCCAGAACACGCCGATCTGCCCGGTGTTGATTCCCAGTGTGGCCAGAGTCGTATTCGCCTCTTCGCTGCTTCTGCAGCGCGGCGTCTACGTCGGACCGGTGACCGCTCCGGCGGTTGCGCCGGGGCAGGAACGACTGCGGTTCTTCGTCACCAGCGAACACACCGAAGACCAGTTGACAGCCGCAGCCGAGCTGGTGGCCGAGGTGGTCGAGATCGCCAGCAAGCTCGACCCCACCATCCCGGTCTGAACCGCGATAGCGACGCCCCGCTCAATTAATGCGTTATGGGACAAGGAAAGTGAGCACACGAGTGTGCGTACGGTAGTCATCGACGGGCCACGCAGCATTCGGCTCGAGGCCCGTCCCGATCCGGCCCTGCCCGGACCCGACGGAGCGATCGTCGCGGTGACCGCTGCGGGTATCTGCGGATCCGATCTGCACTTCTACGAAGGCGAAATCCCGATACCCGGGTCGGTGGCCCTCGGCCATGAAGCGGTCGGCACCGTCGTCGACGCCGGACCGCAGGTACGCACCGTCCAGGTTGGCGACCGGGTCATGGTGTCTTCGGTGGCCGGCTGCGGTGCCTGCCCGGGCTGTGCCACCCGTGACCCGGTCACCTGCTCGGCCGGACTGCAGATCTTCGGCTCCGGCGTGCTCGGCGGCGCGCAAGCCGATCTGCTCGCCGTGCCCGCCGCCGACTTCCAAATGCTCAAGATTCCCGACGAAATATCCACCGAGCAGGCCCTGCTCCTCACCGACAACCTCGCTACGGGGTGGGCTGCGGCTCGGCGAGCCGACATTCCATTCGGCGGCACGGTCGTGGTGATAGGCCTGGGAGCCGTCGGACTGTGCGCGCTGCGCAGCGCGTTGGCCCAAGGTGCGGCAACGGTTTTCGCTGTCGACCGGGTGAGGGGGCGGTTGGAGCGTGCTGCCGCGTGGGGTGCGACGCCGATCATGGCGCCGGCGGCCGAGGCCATCATCGCCGCGACGGGCGGTCGCGGCGCGGATTCGGTGATCGACGCCGTCGGCACGGACGCATCGCTGACCGACGCGATCAACGCGGTGCGGCCCGCCGGTACTGTTTCCGTAGTTGGATTACATGATCTGCAGCCGTTTCCGCTGCCCGCCCTGCCTTGCCTGTTACGCAGCATCACCCTGCGGATGACCACCGCTCCGGTGCAGCGCACCTGGCCGGAATTGATTCCGTTGCTGGCATCCGGTCGGCTCGACGTCGACGGCATCTTCACCACCAGAATGCCGTTGGCCGAAGCGGTCACGGGCTACGCGATTGCCGGGGTCCGGTCCGGTGAGCAGGTAAAGGTTTTGCTCACGCCGTGACGGCGATGCGCGCGGAGCGGTGACAGCCGGTAGGACGCGCAGACCAGACGCAGATGACGGAACTGCCAAGCGTTTCGTGTTTCCAATTCCTCCGTCCGGCTGTGGCGATACCGGCTGGACCACCCGCAAAAACGCCAGGGGAGACACCGATTGGATCCCTCAGGGCCACCCGACCGCACCTAGACTCGTCTGGACCAACGGGCCAACCCCCCCACCCACACGTTCCACCACGCGGAAAAACTCCTACGCGAGGCAGACGGGAAAGGCGAAGAAGGGGGTTGACCGGGCCGGTGTCATGGCATGCTGAACGCATGGCAGGCAAGGAAATCGATCGGGTCCGGGCGACAAGCGCGCTCGCCGTGATCAAACAGCACCCCGGGATGGTGCTGTTCGCGTTGTCACCGGTGCTGGCATTGCTGGCCGTCATCTGGTGGCTGGCGGGCACCGGCTGGGCGATCGTGACGGCGCTGGTGTTGCTGGTCGTCGGCGGAGCTCTCGTCGTCGTCAAACGCTGACCACCCCGCATGCGTTCCTGGTGGGGCTGGGGTGACGTCGAGGAGGCGCTGTCAGACGGCGAAACGCAGGCACTGGCGGCACGCGTCGCCACGCTGCTGCCCGGCCATGACCTGACCGACCACCAACCACCCGACCCGGGCGCGCTCGGGTTGGCGCCCCCGCGGATCACCGCGCCGACGTCGTTGGCCGGGCTGTGCTCGGCCGACTTCCTCGATCGCGCCGGGCATGCGCGCGGCAAGGCATTTCGCGACGTCGCACGCAACCTGCAGGGCCGCCTCGACCATGTCCCCGATCTGATCGTGCGGCCGCGCACCGAGCGGGACGTGGTCGATGTGCTGGATTGGTGTACGCGTGAGCGCATCTCCGTCATCCCGTACGGCGGCGGCAGTTCGGTGGTCGGGGGAGTGGAGCCGCGTTTCGACGAGCCGGCGGTCACGCTGGATCTCGGCGCGCTCGACGCCGTGCTCGACATCGATCGGGTCAGCCGCGCCGCGCGCATCCAGGCCGGTGCGCTGGGGCCGTCGATCGAAAACCAGCTGCGCCCATACGATCTGACGCTGCGCCATTTCCCGCAGTCCTTCGGCTACTCGACCCTCGGCGGCTGGCTGGCCACCCGCTCCGGTGGACACTTCGCCACGCTGTACACCCACATCGACGACTTGACCGCGTCGATGCGCGTCGTCACCGCCGCCGGCATCAGCGAATCGCGGCGGCTGCCGGGATCGGGCGCCGGGCCGTCCCCGGACCGGCTGTTCCTCGGTTCGGAGGGCACGCTCGGCATCATCACCGAGGCGTGGATGCGGTTGCAGGACCGGCCGCGCTGGCAGCTCACCGCCTCGGTCGCTTTCGACGAGTGGGCCGCCGCGGTGACGGCAACCCGGACGATCGCCCAGGCCGGCCTCTACCCGGCGAACTGCCGGCTACTGGATCCCGCCGAGGCGTTCCTGAACGCCGGTACCACGGTCGGCGGCGGGCTGCTGGTGCTGGCTTTCGAATCGGCAGACCACCCCGTCGACGCGTGGCTGCAACGGGCCCTCGATATCGCCGCTGACCACGGCGGTACCGTCACCGCCCGGCGAGGCCGCGAAAACATCAGTGACCCAACGCAAAACGATGCCTCGACGAACTGGCGCTCGGCGTTCCTGCGGATGCCCTACCAGCGAGACGCCCTGGCCCGCCGCGGCGTCATCGCCGAAACATTCGAAACCGCGTGCACCTGGGCCGGATTCGACACGCTGCACGCCGCGGTGACCGACGCGGCCCGGAGCGCGATCGAAAGCGTCTGCGGCGCCGGCCTGGTGACCTGCCGCTTCACCCACGTCTATCCCGACGGCCCGGCCCCGTACTACGGCATCTACGCGGCCGGACGCTGGGGCTCGCTCGACGCCCAGTGGGACGACATCAAAGCCGCCGTGTCCGAGGCGATCAGCACAGCCGGCGGCACCATCACCCATCACCACGCCGTGGGCCGCGACCACCGCCCCTGGTACGACCGGCAGCGCCCCGACCCGTTCGCGGCAGCCCTGCGCGCGGCGAAGTCCGCGCTCGACCCGGCCGGCATCCTCAACCCAGGCGTGCTTGTCGACTTCTGATCAGCCGTGCCCCACCCGCAGCAACTCGGCCAGGTTCGGCAGCTTGACGCGGGGACGCCCGTGCGGCTCACCCGCCGCCCGTTCGAAGCGGTCGATGATTTTCCACTGCGCCGTCGTGACCAGCTGAGGTTGTCGGGATGCCAGCCAGGCGGCCAGCTGCTCGCCATGGTCGGGTGGGAATTCCGTGAGCGCTTCGGTAGCCGCCAAGTCGGCGATCAAGGTGTCGACGGTGTCCTGGGAGTCCTTCTTGTTGGTGCCGATCACGCCGGTCGGCCCGCGTTTGATCCACCCCACCACATATTCGTTGCGGCTGCCTTCCACCCGGCCCGCGGTGTTGGGAATGGTCCCGCGTTTCTCGTCGAACGGCAATCCGGGCGTCGGCACCCCGCGGTAGCCGACGGAACGCACCACCAACTGCGCCGGCAACTCCTCGCGCTCGCCGGTGTCCCTGGCCGAAACCCACCCGCTCTCGTCGGCGACCAGTTCGTTGCGTCCGAGCACGATCTGCTCCACCCTGCCGTCGCCTCTGATCTCGATCGGGGAAGTCATGAACCGGAACACAATCCGACGGTGGCCTTCGCGGGGCGCGCGCTGGGCATAATCGCGCAGCACCTTGATGTTCTGCTTGGCGGTCTTGCCGGCCGCCGCCGCGTCCTCGTCGCTGATGCCCGCCAGCTGGGCCGGGTCGACCACCACGTCGACCCCCTCCAGCTCACCCAGTTCCCGCAATTCCAGCGTGGTGAACGCCGCCTGCAGCGGACCGCGCCGACCGACCAGCACCACTTCCCGGACGCCGCAGGGGCGCAGCGACTCCAGCGCGTGATCGGCGATATCGGTGCACGCCAGCACCTCGGGGTCGGTGACCAGGATGCGCGCGACATCGATCGCGACGTTGCCGTTGCCGACCACCACAGCCCGGGCACCCGACAGATCCGGTGCGGCATGTTCGAAGTTGGGATGTGCGTTGTACCAGCCCACGAAATCGACGGCGGCGATGCTGCCCGGCAAATCCTCCCCGGGAATGTTCAGCGGCTTGTCGGACTGCGCCCCGACGGCATAGACCACCGCGTCGTAGCGCTCGGCGAGTTCGACGGGGGAGACGTGTTCGCCCACCAGTATGTTGCCGAAGAAGCGGAAGCGGGGATCTTCGGCCGTCTTCTCGAAGGTTTTGCTGATCGACTTGATCTTCGGGTGGTCAGGGGCGACGCCGGAGCGAACAAGTCCCCAGGGCGTCGGCAACATCTCCAGCATGTCGACGGCCACATCGATGTGGTCGGAGCCGTCGGCGGCTTTCAGCAGCGATGCCGCGGCGAAGAACCCCGACGGCCCGGAGCCGACGATGGCGACGTGGTAGGGACGGTGGTGTGGCCGCATGCTCGAGCTTTCTGTTCGTGCCCGGAATGGCCCGGAAACGGATGTGCCGCAGTCGCGCGATGCACTGGTCCCATGATGCTAGACGCTGACCACGGTAACTCCCGGTAACGTGGTCGGCTGTGGAACCCGACCGTCAAGCCGACCGACGAGCTGAGATAGCCGCCCTTGACTCCACCCTGACCACGGTGGAGCGGGTGCTCGACGTCGACGCTTTGCGGGCCAAGATCGACAAGCTCGAGCACGAGGCGTCCGACCCCAAGTTGTGGGACGACCAGGCTCGCGCGCAGCGCGTGACCAGCGAGTTGTCGCACGCCCAGGGGGAACTGCGCCGGGTCGAGCAGCTGCGTAGCCGCCTTGACGACCTGCCGGTGCTCTACGAGCTCGCAGCCGAGGAAGAGGGGGAAGCCGCCGCCGAAGCCTTGGCCGAGGCCGACGCCGAGCTCAAGGCGCTGCACGCCGAGATCGAGGCCACCGAGGTGCGCACCCTGCTGTCGGGCGAGTACGACGAGCGTGAGGCGCTGGTCACAATCCGATCGGGTGCCGGGGGAGTGGACGCGGCCGACTGGGCCGAAATGCTGATGCGGATGTACATCCGCTGGGCCGAGCAGCACAAATATCCGGTCGAGGTCTTCGACACCTCCTACGCCGAAGAAGCCGGCATCAAAAGCGCCACCTTCGCCGTGCATGCGCCGTTCGCCTATGGCACCTTGTCGGTCGAACAGGGCACCCATCGGCTGGTGCGGATCAGCCCATTCGACAACCAGAGCCGGCGCCAGACGTCGTTCGCCGAAGTCGAGGTATTACCGGTGGTAGAGACCACCGACCACATCGACATCCCGGAGGGCGATGTACGGGTCGACGTCTACCGGTCCAGCGGCCCCGGCGGCCAGTCGGTGAACACCACAGACTCCGCCGTGCGTTTAACCCACATCCCGACGGGTATTGTGGTGACTTGTCAGAACGAGAAGTCGCAACTGCAGAACAAAGTGGCGGCGATGCGAGTTCTTCAAGCAAAGTTGTTGGAGCGCAAGCGTTTAGAAGAGCGCGCTGAGCTGGATGCGTTGAAGGGTGAGGGCGGCAGTTCCTGGGGTAACCAGATGCGGTCCTATGTCCTGCATCCCTACCAGATGGTCAAGGATCTACGGACCGAATACGAGGTAGGCAATCCGGCGGCCGTCCTGGACGGAGACATCGACGGGTTCCTGGAAGCAGGAATCCGGTGGCGTAACCGAAAAGATGACAGCAACTAACACCACAATTCGTGCGCTCTCGGTGGCGCAGCGCTGGCACGACTTTTGGCGCGGTCACATCGGCGAATGGATCATTACCCGGGGCCTGCGCGTCGTCATGCTGCTGATCGCGGCGGTGCTGGCGGCCCGGTTCGTCAGCTGGGTGGCCCAACGGGTGACCCGGCGGCTCGACCTCGGCTTCGCCGAAAGCGACGCGTTGGTGCGCTCCGAGGCCACCAAGCACCGTCAGGCCGTCGCGTCGGTGATCTCGTGGGTCTCGATCGTGCTCATCGGCATCGTCGTGGTCATGCAGATCGCCGACGTTCTGCAGTTTTCGGTGGGCGGCTTGGTTGCGCCGGCAACGGTGGTGGGGGCGGCGCTGGGCTTCGGCGCCCAGCAGCTGGTCAGGGACCTGCTCGCCGGTTTCTTCATCATTGTCGAGAGGCAATACGGCTTCGGAGACCTGGTCAAGCTCACCATCATGGGGTCGGCGACCGATGCGACCGGCACCGTCGAGAACGTGACGTTGCGGGTGACCAGGCTGCGCTCCGCGGACGGCGAAGTGTTCACCGTCCCCAATGGTCAGATCGTCAAATCGGTCAACCTCTCCAAGGACTGGGCCCGCGCGGTGGTGGATATCCCGGTCTCGACCAACGCCGACCTGAACCGGGTCAACGAGGTCTTGCACCAGGAATGTGAGCACGCACGCGACGACGCGGTGCTGGGGGAGTTGCTGCTGGATTCACCCACCGTGATGGGGGTGGAAAGCATCGAGCTGGATACGGTCACGCTGCGCCTGGTGGCCCGCACGCTGCCCGGAAAGCAGTTCGAGGCCGGTCGGCAATTGCGGGTGCTGGTCATCCGGGCCCTTGCTCGCGCCGGCATCGTGACCGCCGCCGACGCGACGGTCGGCCTGGTCGAAGACCCGGCGGTTCCTGCCGCCGAAGCCGCTGAAGCCGCCGAGCCCAGTGAAGTCAAGGGTGCGGTGCGGTAGTGATGAACTTCTGGCCCAACGTGCTGGGTAAGCGCGACGGGAATGGCGCACGGCGCACCCCGAGCCACCTGTTCGGCGGCCGGGTGCGGACGTCGACGGTGGTGTTGATCGTCGTGTTCCTGGCCGTGTGGTGGACCTATGACACCTACCGTCCGGAACCTGCCCCTGCAAGGCCTGCGCAGGTCGTGCCGCCGGGCTTCGTGCCCGATCCCGACTACACCTGGGTGCCGCGCGAAAGAGTCCAACCACCTGGCACGACCTCGCTGCGCCCGACACCCACCACGGTCCCGACGACCGAACCGACGACGACCACAACGACCCCGACACCGCCGCCCGGGTCGCCCCCCTGCCTGCTGCCGCCGCCCTTCTGCCCCGCGAGCACGACTCCGAGCACACCGGAGCCGTCACCCCAACCCGGGCCCGGCCCGTCGCCCAGTTCGACGCCCCCGGCCAGTTGAATTTCGCTTCCCAGCGAAACTCACCGCTACACTGGCGTGCCGTGATGATCACCCTGGACCATGTCACCAAGCAGTACAAATCGTCGGCGCGTCCGGCGCTGGACGACGTCAACGTCAAGATCGACAAGGGTGAGTTCGTCTTCCTGATCGGCCCGTCGGGTTCGGGCAAGTCGACCTTCATGCGGTTGTTGCTGGCGGCCGAGACGCCGACATCCGGCGATGTGCGGGTGTCGAAGTTTCATGTCAACAAGCTGCGGGGTCGAAACGTCCCGAAGCTGCGTCAGGTGATCGGCTGTGTCTTCCAGGATTTTCGGCTGTTGCAGCAAAAGACCGTGTACGAAAACGTCGCCTTTGCGCTGGAGGTGATCGGCAAACGCACCGACGCGATCAACCGGGTGGTGCCCGAGGTGCTCGAGACGGTGGGGTTGTCGGGCAAAGCCAACCGGCTGCCGGACGAGTTGTCGGGCGGCGAACAACAGCGGGTCGCGATCGCCCGCGCCTTTGTGAACCGGCCGCTGGTACTGCTGGCCGACGAGCCCACCGGCAACCTCGACCCAGACACCAGTAAGGACATCATGGATTTGTTGGAGCGGATCAACCGAACCGGGACGACGGTGGTGATGGCCACCCACGACCACCACATCGTCGACTCGATGCGGCAGCGGGTCGTCGAGTTGTCGCTGGGCCGGCTGGTTCGTGACGAACAGCGCGGCGTCTATGGGATGGATCGCTAAGTGCGCTTCGGCTTCCTGCTCAACGAGGTTCTGACCGGCCTTCGTCGCAATGTCACGATGACGATCGCGATGATCCTGACGACCGCGATCTCGATCGGTCTGTTCGGCGGCGGACTGCTGGTGGTCCGGCTGGCCGACAACTCCCGAGCAATCTACCTCGACCGGGTCGAAACCCAGGTCTTCCTGACCGACGACGTCTCCGCCAACGATCCCGCCTGCGACAGCGACCCGTGTAAAGCGCTGCGCGAGAAGATCGAAAAGCGATCCGACGTCAAAGCGGTACGCTTCCTCAACCGTCAGCAGGCCTATGACGACGCCATCCGGAAATTTCCGCAGTACAAGGACGTGGCCGGAAAAGATTCCTTCCCAGCGTCATTCATCGTCAAACTGGAAAATCCCGAGCAGCACAAGGACTTCGACACCGCGATGCAGGGCCAACCCGGGGTGCTGTCGGTACTCAACCAGAAGGATCTGATCGACCGGCTGTTCGCCGTGCTCGACGGGCTGAGCAATGCCGCTTTTGCGGTCGCACTTGTCCAGGCCATCGGCGCGGTCTTGTTGATCGCCAACATGGTCCAAGTCGCCGCCTATACGCGGCGCACCGAGATCGGCATCATGCGATTGGTCGGGGCCAGCCGCTGGTACACCCAGCTGCCGTTCCTGGTGGAGGCGATGTTGGCGGCGACCGTCGGTGTCCTCATCGCGATCGGCGGCCTGATCGTGGTGCGGGCGATGTTTTTGGAGAATGCGCTGAACCAGTTCTACCAAGCCAATTTGATCGCCCGCGTCGACTACGCCGACATCCTCTACATCGCGCCGTGGCTGCTGCTGTTGGGTGTGGCGATGGCCGGGCTGACGGCTTACGCGACGTTGCGAATCTACGTGCGGCGATAGCGATGGCGGGGCAGTCCAAGCAGGCCAAGGCGGCAGGCAAGAAGATCGGCCGAAAGATCATTGCCACCAATCGCAAAGCCCGGCACAACTATTCGATCATCGAGGTCTTTGAGGCCGGCATGGCACTGCAGGGGACCGAGGTGAAGAGCCTGCGCGAGGGGCACGCGTCGTTGGTCGACGCGTTCGCCACCATCGACGACGGCGAAATATGGCTGCGCAACTTGCACATTCCGGAGTACCAGCACGGCAGCTGGACCAACCACGAACCGCGACGCAACCGCAAGTTGCTGTTGCACCGGCGTCAGATCGACACTCTGATCGGGAAGCTCCGCGAAGGCAACTTCGCACTGGTGCCGTTGTCGCTGTATTTCACCGAGGGCAAGGTCAAGGTCGAGATCGCGCTGGCCCGCGGTAAGCATGCCCACGACAAACGCCAGGACCTGGCTCGCCGCGATGCCCAACGTGAGGTCATCCGGGAGCTGGGTCGCCGCGCCAAGGGCATGGGCTGACGGCGCCCGTGGGGATCATCCCGGTTTGCGGCTTGCTGGTGTTAAGCGGTCTCATCTTGTTCCGGGCCGGCCTCCGCTTGTACAGCTGACCGGCCTACGATCCGTCCATGGCCGATCGTCCGCTCACCCAACTCGACAAGTCCGACGTCCTGGCGGGACTGTTCGCCGTGTGGGACTCCCTCGATGCGCTGTTGGACGGACTGCCCGAGGCGGATTGGCAGTCGGCGAGTCCACTGCCCGGCTGGAATGTCAAGGCGGTGGTGTCGCACATCATCGGCACCGAATCCTTCCTGCTCGGCATCGGCGCACCGGAAGCCGACGTCGACCTGTCCACCCTGGAGCATGTGCGCAATCCCATCGGAGTGATGAACGAGAGCTGGGTAATTCATCTCAGCGCAGAATCGGGCGCCAGCCTGCTGAAGCGGTTCCGCGAGGTGACCAACAAACGCCGCAAGGCTCTGGAGAGCATGTCCGACGACGACTGGAACGCCGCGACCACGACGCCGGCGGGCCCCGACACCTACGGACGGTTCATGCGGATCCGCACCTTCGACTGCTGGATGCATGAGCAGGACATCCGTCAGGCGGTACAGCGGCCGTCGTCCGACGACGAGTTGGGCGGTCGGGCTGGCGAGCTGTCCCTCGACGAAATGTCGTCCAGCATGGGTTTCGTCGTGGGCAAGCTGGCCAAAGCGCCCGACGGCTCCCGGGTGCTGTTCGAGCTGACCGGCCCGCTGGCCCGCACCATGCGCGTCAGCGTCGACGGCCGGGCGCAGGTCGTCGACGACTTCGGCGGGCAGGAACCGACCGCGACGATCCGCATGGACGGGTTGCAGTTCACCAGGCTCGCCGGCGGTCGCCCGATGAGCCCGGCCCGGAGCCAGGACGTGGAACTCGGCGGCGACGAGGATCTCGCCGGGCAGATCGTGAAGCGTCTGAACTTCGTGATCTGATCGGGAAGATAATTCCGTTGCCGGTTGTTGGTAGACGCGTACCATTGATTGTCTTGCCGAAAGCCGGCAAGGGTGCTCGAAGACATGGGGCTGAACGGTTTCGACTTCGCGCATCGAATCAAGGGAAGCGTGCCGGTGCAGGCAAGAGACCACCGTAAGCGTCGTTGCAACCAAATAAGCGCCGATTCACATCAGCGCGACTACGCTCTCGCTGCCTAAGCGACGGCTAGTCTGTCAGACCGGGACCGCCCTCGACCCGGACTCTGGCATCAGCTAGAGGGATCAACCGATGAGTTCGGTCGCGGGACTCGTCGGGACACCAACAGCGACTGGGATCGTCATCCTGGCTAGTTCGCGTGACCAGGAGATCCGAGCAGAGGCATAGCGAACTGCGCACGGAGAAGCCTTGAGGGAATGCCGTAGGACCCGGGTTCGATTCCCGGCAGCTCCACCACTTGATGGGCCGGGTCGGCGGCCCATTTGCGGGCTACAGCCATCACAGAGACAGCCATCACAGACCGAGGTATCGCGCCACGGCGTGTTCCACTCGGCCATTTCGTCGGCTATTTCGTCACGGTCCAGATAGTCGACCGGATCGCCGAGCACGTAGACCATGCACAGAGACGATGTTGATCGTCCGGATCTGGTCGACCAGGAACCGTGTCTTTGTTCCCATGATTTCCAGCTCTGGGCGGAAGACCGCAGGTTGGGCCTTTGTCGACGTCGGTACCGCAGTTATGACACTCCACGGCATCGAGCCGGGACTGATGACCACGGCGTAGCGCCGCCCGCGTTGCTCGTGGCCTCGCTTCGCATGACCGAAGTCGACCCGGTAGATCGCTCCCCGAATCACCACGCGTCCGGTTCGGTGGAGACGTCCTCGTCTCGAAGCCGTTCGGCGTCGGTGCGAGCCTGCTTGATCCACACTTCCCGTTCGAGCCGCTGCAGTGCCCGCCGGATGACGAGCAAACAGCCTGGCCATCGCTACCAGACATCCCACCGCTCCGGAGGTTCTTCCTTATGTGAGCAGTGACCGCCTGAAGCGAACAGCCTGGCCATCGCTACCAGACATCCCGCCCCTCCGGGCTCTTCCTTAGGTGACGTCACCGGGAAGCCGGTTTCCGGCAAACCGCTACGTGATGACCCGGCCTCGTCATAAGCTCCGGCTACTCGGTGATCGGTATCGGCTGGGCAACTCGACGGGTTGCTCGAAGGGTGGAGCGGCACGGTGTCGTATGTTTTTGCGTTTCCCGAGCTGATGTCCGGCGCGGCCACAGACGTGGCTTCGATTGGTTCGTTGGTCGCGACCGCAAACCAGGGCATGGCCGCTGCCACCACTGCGGTAGTGGCCGCGGCCGAGGATGAGGTGTCAGAGGCGATCGCGGCCATCTTCTCCGCCCACGGCGAGGGCTATCTAGCTCTCAGCGCACAGGCGGCGGCCTTCCATGAGCGGTTCGTGCAGGCATTGGCCGGCGCTGCCGGGGCGTATGCCACCGCCGAAGCGGCCGGCGCTGCGCCCCTTGCGACCTTTGAGCAGGCGGTGCTCGGCGTCCAGGTGGAAATCCAGCAGATCCCCACGACGATCGCCGCCGGATTCAGCTCCGGGCTCGCATCTTTGACTTCAATCCCAGGTAATCCACTCCTGATGCTGCTTGCCAGCGACATCCCGCCGCTGTCGTGGGTGTTGGGCAACTCCCCGCCGCCACTGTTGAATTTGCTGCTGGGGCAAACGGTGCAGTACACCACGTATCAGGGAATGAGCGTCGTGCAGATCACGCCGGCCGCCCCAACCGGCGAATACGTGGTTGCCCTGCACGGTGGCGCGTACATTCTCCCGGCCTCGTTGTTCCACTGGATCAATTACTCGGTGACGGCCTACCAGACCGGCGCGACCTTCGAAGTGCCGATTTACCCGTTGCTCCAGCAAGGTGGTACCGCCGCCACGGTCGTACCCCAAACGGCCGGGTTCATCTCGTCGCTGATCGCGCAACACGGAGCGCAGAATGTCAGCGTGGTCGGCGACTCCGCGGGCGGCAACCTCGCACTGGGGGCCGTCCAATACTTGGTCAGCCAATCCGAACCGGTACCTTCGTCGATGGTGTTGCTGTCTCCGTGGCTGGACGTGGGGACTGGCGGGCTCGGCGCGGCGTGGGCGGGCAATCTTCCCGCGAACAACTATCTGGTGAGCCCGCTGTACGGGTCACTTGACGGCCTTCCGCCGACGTATGTCTACTCCGGCTCGCTGGATCCACTTGCACAACAAGCGGCCGTCCTGCAGCATGCAGCGTTAGCCCAAGGTGCCCCGATGAGCTTTGCTTTGGAACCCGGCGGAATTCACGACTGGGTTCTGCTGACTCCGGGCGGGTTGCTGTACTGGCCGCAGATCAACCAGCAACTCGGTATCGTGGCCTGATCGCAGGGTGCTGAACGGCCCGCCGTCAGTATTGACGCGCCACGATCGCGGGGAGAGGCCGATAACGGTTCGCCCCATACGAATTGAGCGACGAATTGTGCGCTGCGGCCGGTCGGTGCGCTGGTGCGCTAGCCATCGCTTGCCCGGGCTTTGATCGCGTCCTGAGAGATGTAGACGTCGAATGCACCGGGCGCGGCGATGACAGCGTTGCCGTACGCGGCACGTACGAACGGCTTGGTCCACCACTTGCCGCCGCGCATGTCGTCGAAAAAGTCCCCGTCACCGCCGTTGAGCATGATCTGGTGCTGTGTCGGCGACACCCCGTCGAGGCGTTGGCCGAACAGGCGGGTCACCTTGTAACCGGAATGCATGCCCAGGATATTCACCCAGTGCTGGAGCTCGACAATGTCGGCCTGTAGCACCCACATGTCACCCTCGACTTCGTAAGTCTGATGGGCATATGCCTTGCCGGCGTCATCGTAGAGCGTGAGATCGACGTTGAGGCGGTGCGCCTCGTTGCTGACCGGCGTCGCCACCACGTGAGCCGCTTTGATTTCGCCGGTCAGACCCACATACGTCTGGACCAGTGTGGCGAACCAGAGCAGCAGAATCGAAACAACCAGTAGCACAACGCCGCCGGCGGCTCGTCCGGGCCGGAATCGCAGTCGGCGTCCCCGCGGCGCCGACTCCGCCGAACTCGAATGCACAGTCCGGCGTCGCCCGACCACCGCCGACAGCAACATCACCACGGCGGCAACGGCCACGCCTGCCAGCACGATTTGCAGTACGCCGAACTGGTGAGGGTACGTCATAACCCCAGTTGTACCCGCTCACGTCTTACGGGGGAGAAAGCTACCCGGCCGCCCGCAGGGTGATCTCGGAGATTGACGTCCGGCTCTCGCCATTGGTGGTGCCCAAGGTGGAGATCCACACCAGCACATTGGATGTCTTGGCCCGGTCATGCACGGGGATAACGTTGTGCCCAGGTTGCAGCGGCGTGTTCGGTGTCAGCGCGGTGGTGTCGGCCAATTTGGTCGGCGACTGGCTGGGTGCCGAGCGGATCTGGACCTGGGTTCCCGTGCTGGACACGTCGATCGTCACCTCACTCAGCGCGGTCGGCTGGGCCAGGTGCAGCAGCAGCCCCATTCCCTCGATGAATTTCGGGAATGGGACCGCGTCCCGATAGGTAACGGTGGACCACGCCGTGTTCGGGTTGCCGTCGATCGCCAAGCTGGCCTGCTGCGGATTGTCGGGGGCGCCGTCGGGTGAAAAAACCGTTGCACTCACCGGCTTGACGATTGGTCCGGGGCGGGTCCGGGTGCCGAAACTGTCCGTGAAGTACACAACCGCCGCCGCGGTCAATACGATGACACCGACGATGGCGACGAGCGCAGCGATCCACAGTTTTCTGCCTTTCGGCGACTTGTCTCGCGGCGATGTGGCGGAGGCCTCCGGCCGGGGTCGTTTCGGACGAGCTCCGGCTGACAAGTTGACGATTTTGTCGGCGTCGAGGGTCTCGCCGTCCCACAGGCCGGTGATCTCGACCTCATCCCCGTCCGCGAGCTGACCGGCGACGAGGTCGGTTTGGATCTCGACGGGAAGTGGAGCGCGCCGGTTGCCGAGCGGCTCATACGGGACTACTTGGAACGACAAGATCCCGACCTGAGATTGGGCTCCGACCGCGCTTTGCGCTACGGCGCGTGCAATCCCCTGAACAACCAGACGCTCGAGACGCTGCGTGGCCGGACGTCCGCCCGAACGGAGGTCCTCGGCGGGGCCTGCCGCTAAGGCGGCATCGCGGTGGGGACCGTGCTGCGTGAGGGCCAGGGCGAACGCGGTGCACGTCGGGTATCGCTGGTTAGGGTCTTTGGCCAGCGCCCTTGCCAGGACGGCGTCGAGGTGCGCGAGCTCGGGTCGGCGCTCCGAGATCCGCGGTGGCGGCGTATTCAGGTGGTTGCTGACGACGACGGCGCGATTCGAGTCCTGAAAAGGCGGGGCACCGGTTAACAGGTAGAACGTCGTCGCGGCCAGCGCATATTGATCCGCTCGGCCGTCAAGTGGCTTGCCCAGCAGCTGCTCGGGGGCCACGTAACTGATGGTTCCGATGGCGACGTTGACGTCGGTGAGGTTGCTGACGTCGTCGATTCTGCGAGCGATGCCGAAATCGGTCAGCAGGACCCTGCGCCGGTGGCCATCGGGCGCGGTCACCAGGATGTTCTCGGGCTTGACGTCACGATGGAGCAGACGTCGATCATGACCGAAGTCCAGCGCATCGGCCACCGCCGTCACGATTTCGGCGACGTCTTGCTCTGGCATGCCGTGCGGGTAGCGCTCCCGGACCAACCGGCCCGCGTCGGTGCCGTCCACGTACTCCATCGAGATCCACAGCCGGCCGTTGAACTCGCCACGATCGAGAACGCCGACGATGTGGGGGTGCCACAGCGTCGCTGCCAATTCGGCTTCGCGCTTGAATCGCGCCTGAAATTCCTGGTCGGCTGTGGCGGCCAAGGACAAGACCTTCAGCGCGTCGTGACGCGGCAGACGGGGATGCTGGGCGAGGTAAACCTCACCCATCCCACCGGTGCCGAGGAGGCGCTGAATCACATAGCCAGCGAATACCTCGCCGTTGTCGAACGGCATGCCCGAAAGCCTACAAACCGGCACGGCCGGGTAGCGAATCCCACCGTTGAGGTGCAGGGTCGGGCCACGTGGCCGCCGCATCGACGGTGACCTCCGGAGTTGTCACAAGTGATCCAGAAATTCGCGCACCGCGATGTTGAACGCTTCGGGCTGGTCCATGTTCGCCGCGTGCCGCGCGTTCTCGATGACTACTTTGCGGGCCGTGGGGATCTTGCGCGCCATATAGTCGGCCGCGGCCAGGTAATCGGTGTCCTGGGCGCCGACGATCACCAGGGTGGGCACCGTGATGCTGTCGAGCGACGTGATCACGCGGGCGTCCTTTTGCGCCATGACGCCGCGGGCGGCGCGCGGCAGCCCCTCGGGATGCTCATGTACCGCCTGCGTGAGTTCCGGCGAGACGTCGGCGGGCGCGCCGCCCCGCTCGAGTTGCCGGGCGCGTCGTTCCACCCACGCGTTCCATTTGGCTCGGGCCTCGTCGTTGCGGTAGCCCGGCCCGGTATCGACCAGCACCAGCGCGGCCACCCGCTGCGGATGGACGAGGTGGAAGGCCAGGGACAGGTAGCCGCCCAACGACATCCCGCCGAGCACGGCCCGATCAGTCCCGGCCGCGTCGAGGATGGCCGCCATGTCGGCGACGCTGAGCTGCTCGCTGTAGGCATCTATGTCGTCGGGTGCGTCGCTGCTGCCGTGGCCCCGCTGGTCCCAGACGATCACCGGCCGGTCGACGCTCAAGGCGTCGACATTGGGTTCCCACATGCCCGCGGTGGCGCCGAAACCGTGCGTGAGCAATACCGGCACACCCCGCGCGAGCGGATTGTGCACCCGGACAGCCAGCGTGACCCCGTCGCGCTGCAGTCGGTTCACGGCACCACCTCGGACCAGTGCTTCTGATCTCGGCAGGCCCAGAGTCGACGGATCAGCTGCTGCAATGGGTGCTCCTTCGTCATACCGACAGCGCCGCAAGCATTTTCGAAGCCTAGGCGGTCGAGTTCGACCGCCTCGACCGCGCCGTCGATGACCGACCCCGCCATGGCGGTCTGCTGGCGGAGGTGACCAAGTGGACTTGCACGGCCTGGAAAATGAGGCGCCGCAAATTGTTCAGGTTCACGGACGCAGCGCAGCCTCATCGGGGGAGGGCGCGTCCGGCGCGCGAAAGATCCAGGCTAAAAGCCGTTCTTCTGGCACTTGACATTTCGATTCTGGCAGACCATTCCGATACGGCCCCAGTCTTGTGTGGGTGCAGTGCTGCTCGGATGTAGCAGGCGCGGATCCTGCGCGAATATCGGGGTGAATAACAAATCGTCGATTATCTGAGGCGTCACATCGTCGTCCGGGTCTGCGCGAGCGACGCCGCTGCTACCTACCAGGGCCGCCAGCCCTATCCCGCCGCTGGCCATAAGGATGGCCAATGCTGCGCGAGCGAACCTTTGCAGGGGCATTGATCGCTCCTTCTGCCATCCGCCACGAATTCCTGGCTATGTGTCAAGCTTACTCGCCGAGCGCACATAATGAGCGTTCGACGACGACGCAATACCGGACATGCTCAGCGATGAACGTTGAGCGGCAACGGTCTTTCCAGACTGTCCTGTTTGTATCGCAAACCGGCTACAAAGGCGCAACGACTCTGACTTTCGTCAATCAGCAAAGCCGTAGAATAACCGTGCGATGCCTAGCGTATCGGCTGTGATGCCGATTTCCGCGGTAGTTCGCCGTGCTGCGGTTCTGGCTTTGTGCCTCGTCGTATCAGTGACCGCGCCTTCGGCGGGTGCCCAACCCGACGCCGAACCTCCTCCCGGTGCAGCCCCGCCGTCCGATGGGTCGGTACCCCCCGGCACGCCGGTAAGGGTGAACACCCCTGACGGCTGGGTGCTGGCTCTCGGCGGCAAGGACGAGAAACACGTCCCAGTGGCGCCGCTGACCACCGCGCTGTCATCTCGTGAATACCTCTCCAGCGGAATATTTGGGGCTTCGCTGACCGGGCCGGAACCCCCTCGAGGCGTCTTCGAGGTCGGCTACGAGATCGGTTGCGGGATCGACCAGAGCACCTCCAACGGCTACGTGATGGCAAATGGCAGCGGAATTTCTCCCTCGATCGCCGCCGAGCTGCCACTGGGGCCCGGCCAGCCGCCGATCGTCATACCACTGGCCAGTGGGCAGTACAACAACGTGGTCAGCGTGGGCCTCAAGCCGGGATTCGTCGTCATCGTGCCGGTGGTCAGGAAGGACTTCAAGGGGCCAAGTCCCTGGATTATGATCAGTGACTTCCATATCAAGATCGACGGGTGCGTCGGCCAGTCGTTCATTCGCTCGTACGCGACCCTGACCCGCATTACCGATGAATCCGACGTAGTGCTGTCCTACGTCGGCTCCACCAAGGCCGTTTGACCCTGGGGGCGAAGCCGATTCCGGTTCCGCCCCTGCAGGAATGAGTCGCGGGGCGCGAACTTCTTCGATGCCCCGGGTCCTCGCGGGACGCCTTGCGATTTTTGGCGCGCGGCGCTCCCGGCCGTTTGCCGAAATGTGGGGACTGACAAAGCGACTGCGACAGAAACTCTTCGGCTAAGACGTCGACGAGGTACGTTCCTGGATTAGGGCTGATCGCGTGGTAACCGAGGGGAGTAGAGGGGGACAGGTCATGAGCTTTTGGATGTGGCCGCCTGAAGTCAATTCGGTGCTGCTGCTGGAGGGACCGGGATCGGGGCCGATGCTCGAGGCGGCGGCGGCCTGGGATGGGATCGGCACTGAATTGAGCTCAGCGGCGAACGCATTTGGCTCGATCACCTCCGACCTGGGCGGCCAGGCCTGGCAGGGCGCGGCGTCGGCATCGATGACGACCGCAGCCTCCCGGTATGTGGACTGGCTGGGACGGACAGCCGCTCAAGCCGAACAGTCGGCCGCTCAAGCCAGGGCGGCGGCCATCGCCTATGAAGCCGCGCTGGCCGGCATCGTGCATCCCGAACTGATAACTGCCAACCGGGGCCAGCTGGTGTCGCTGGTGGTCGCCAACCTTTTCGGCCAGAACGCACCGGCGATCGCGGCCGCCGAGGCTGCATACGAGCAGATGTGGGCTCAGGACGTCGTCGCGATGGGCGGATATCACAGCAGCGCCTCGGCGACGGTCGCGCTGCTGGCCCCGTGGGAACAAGCGCTGCAGAATCTGCCTGGGCTACCGGGCGAACTCGCCAAAGCGATCGGGAACGGTTTCGCCTTGGCAGAGCAGGAAATTCAGCAGACCCCCACGGCACTGGCCGCCGCATTCACCCGGGTATCTGACACCGTCATCACCGGCATCTTCGGGTCACCGGCTAATCCCCCCTTCCCGGCAACGGAGGCGGGAACTTTCACCGGCACACCATCGCTGGCGACGAGAATCGAAGAAGCCGCGCTGTGGCCGGTAAAGCCCCTGCTGAATTTATCCGGCCTGGAAACTCAGATTTCGGCGCCCGGAAGCCCGCTTCTGGCATTGTTTGCCAGCGACATCCCGCCGCTATCATGGTTTCTCGGGAACTCGCCGCCACCGTTCTTGAATTTGCTGCTGGGGCAGACGGTCCAGTACACCACGTACAACGGCATGAGCGTCGTACAGATCACACCGGCGCATCCCACCGGCGAATACGTGGTCGCCATTCATGGGGGCGCATTTATCTTCCCGCCCTCGTTTTTGCACTGGATCAATTACTCGGTGATGGCCCAGCAAACCGGCGCCACCGTGCAAGTCCCGATTTATCCGTTGCTGCAGCAAGGTGGTACCGCCGGCACGGTGGTACCCACGATGGCCGGTTTCATCTCCACGCAAATCGCTCAGCACCAGGCGTCCAACGTCAGCGTGATCGGCGACTCGGCGGGCGGCAACCTCGCCCTGGCGGCTACCCAGTACCTGGTGGACCACGGGGGTCCCGTGCCGTCGTCGATGGTTCTGGTGTCGCCATGGCTAGACGTAGGAATGACCAATCCGAATATTGCGCTGATCCAGGATCCGTTGCTTCCTGTCGGGCCTGCGCAGCAGATCGGCAAGGTATGGGCAGGCAATCTCGACGTGAACGACCCGCTGGTGAGTCCGCTGAACGGCTCGCTGAGCGGTCTGCCGCCGACGTATGTCTACTCGGGCAACCTGGACATCCTGGCGGCCGACGTGTTAGTCCTGCAGCAGGCGGCGGCGACTCAGGGCGCCCCGATCAGCTTCGTCCTGGCCAACGGCCAGATTCACGACTGGATTCTGCTTACTCCGGACGGTTTCCAATACTGGCCGCAGATCAACCGGGAACTCGGTATCGCGGCCTGACCACCGACGGGTAGCCAGCCGGATAGGCGTCGTGACGTTGTTTACGACCGTTCAGGCGGGGAACTCAGTCAGCTGCTTCGGTTGTCCGCGACGATTGACGGAAGGAGCCACGGTGGCGGTCAAGAGTCTCACCGGCTTCGCCGGCGCTGTTCATGAGGCCGTCGTTGCGGTTCTCGATGCAATCGTCACCGCTGGGGACGACCGCCGCGAGCATCTTGAGCATGCCAAGCGCGCAATCGAGAAGGCGTTACACGATTCCCGCAGCGGCGCAGAGTGGTATCTGGCTGAGCACCTACGCCAGGGGATCAAGGACGTGGAGGCGCGAACACGGGACGCCGCCTAATTTTTCTGTGAGCCGGCACCCGATCCGCGAGATCGCAGACGAGTACTTATCAGACCTCAACCACCGGCCAATCCGGCCACGGCATGGTCATCCCGGGCCGCGCTTGACCCGCGGGGCTGCGACGGCCCGGGCCGGGCCGGGCACGGTTGGTGCTCAGTCTCGACGATGCAGGAAGCCGTGCAGAATCGCCTGGACGAGTTCGTCGACGATCGCCTCCCGCGGGGGCGGCACGGACCCGAAGAAGGTCGACCGTAGTGCGACCATGCCGACGATCATCGCCACCGTCGAGTGTGCCGGCAGGTCCGGCTGACTCGACCGGATGCCGCGCAAGCGCATGCCCTCGGCGCTGATCTGACCGAGCACCGCAATAGCCCGCCGCATGTCGGCGATGCCGGTGTCCTCGGTTTCCTCCTCGCCGAAAGCCTCCGACGCCGCGAGCGTCAGCAGCAGACCCCGATGGTCCACGAGCACGTCGTAGAGCTGCTCGACGAAATGGCGGGCCAATTCCTCTTCGTCGGTCTCCTCCGGGACGACCGACTGCCAGGTCCGGCTGAACTCGTCGACGAAACTGGTGAAAGGAAGGACCAGCGCTTCCCGGAACAGCCCGGCCTTCGAGCCGAAGTGACGAAAAAGCAGGTATTCGCTCACTCCGGCCGCCTGTGCGATTTCACGTGTCGTGGTGCTGCGGTAGTCCTGGCGGGCGAACAGCTCGCGCGCGGCATCGAGCAGGAGCCTGCGCGGCTCACCGCGAGGCCGGCGGAATGGCTGGACCGCTGCTTGGGCCGCCGGCCCCTTTCTGGGCGAAAGTCGCTGGGACACGGTCTTTGCTCCTGGGCACTCCGGAACCGAGCTGAGCGGTTGACGGCATTTCACGATGGCCGGCCTTGACCTCCGACTAGAATAGTATCCACTATCCTAAAGCTGGGTAGGCCTGCCGGAAGGGCGTGTCGTGGGCGCGGTCATCATGCTCGGAACCCTGTTCGGGCTGATCGCCGTGATCTTCGGTCTGGTCATCCACTTCGACCCGGAAGCGCGTCGTGGCCCGCGTGACGGGCGCTCACGATGAGTACCCAGTTGACGCCGTTGCTGACAGCGGCCGTCATCTTCGGCTGGGGTAGCGGCATCGTGTTCACCGCGACGGGTGGGTATCTGAGCGTTCGCCGCCGTCGCCTGCACCCATTGCTCCTGCTGTGCATCTCGGCGATCTCGTTTTCGTGGATCGAGGCGCCCTACGACTGGGCGATGTACGCACAGTTCCCGCCCGCCCTACCAAGGGCGCCGTCGTGGTGGCCGCTGAACATGACGTGGGGTGGGCTGCCCTCGTCGGTGCCGGTCGGCTATATCGGCTACTTCGTGCTGCCCGCCGTGATCGGCGCGACGCTCGGGCGACGGTTGAGCGCGCGGTTCGGCTGGCTCGCCGGGAATAAGAGGCCGATCACGCTGCTGATTGTCGGGCTCGTCGTCGGCTTCTGCTGGGCCTTCGTCTTCAACGCGTTCGTCGGAGCCCGGCTCGGCGTCTTCCATTACGGCTACGTGATCCCCGGCCTGGCAATCTTCGAGGGCACCAAGCATCAGTACCCGGTCTACGACTCCCTGGCATTGGGCGTGCAGATGATGGTCTTCACCTACCTGCTGGGCCGCACGGATTCCCAGGGACGAAACGTCATCGAGTTGTGGGCCGACAAGCGGTCGACGAGCCGGCTGCAGTCGGCAGTGCTGTCCGTCGTCGCCGTCGTCGTCATCGGAAACCTGCTCTACGGGGCGGTCTTTGCGCCCCACCTCGTCACCAAGCTGGGCGGGTGGGTGACCGCTGGGCCGACGGAGCAGCTATTCCCCGGCGTATCGAACCAACCCCGGCAGGGCGGATGAGTGGCCACCCAACCGACTGCGGAACTTTACTACGATCCGTTCGACTTCGACATCGACGACGATCCGTATCCGGTGTGGAAACGGATGCGGGCCTAGGCGGCCTAAGCCCCACTGTATTTCAACGACAAGTACAACTTCTATGCGTTGAGTCGGCACGACGACGTGGCAGCCGCACTGCATGATTGGCAGACGTATCGGTCGGGACGGGGCACCACGGCCGACATCTTGTTCAGCGCCATCGAAGTTCCGCCGGGAATCCCGCTGTTCGAGGATCCGCCGCTGCACGATCTGCACCGGCGCTTGTTGTCGCGGGTTTTCACCCTCCGGCGGATGCTGGCCGTCGACGGACTGGTGCGTGAATTCTGTTGTCGCGCATTGGATCCGCTTCGCGATTCGGACGGGTTCGACTTCGTCGCCGATCTGGGGGCGATCAAGCCGATGCGCACCATCGGCTATCTGCTGGGCATCCCCGAGGAGGCGCGACAGCTGATCCGTGACCGCAACGACAAGAACCTCGCGGTCGGACCGCGACGAGAGGGGATCAGCCCGACGATCTTCGAGGATTCGATGGCGATGTTCGCCGAGTACATCGAGTGGCGGGCGACGCATCCCTCCGACGATCTGATGACAGATCTGCTCAACGCGGAAGTCGACGAACCAGACGGATCCCGGCGGCGCCTCGAACGCAACGAAGTTTTGGCCTACACCGCGATGATCGCGGGTGCCGGCAACGAAACCACCGCGCCGCTGATCGGTTTCATGGGCCAACTGCTCGGCGAGCACCCCGGCCGACGACGACAGCTCGTCGCGGATCCGCACCTGATCGCCTCAGCGGTCGAGGAGACCCTGCGCTACGAGCCGCCGTCGCCGGTGCAGGCGCGCTACGTCGCTCGCAACGTCGAGCTGTACGGGCACACCGTGACCGAGGGCTCCTACATGCTGCTGCTCAATGGTTCGGCGAATCGGGACGAGACGAGATTCAGCGAGCCGGATCGCTACGACATCCACCGCAAAGGTGGCCATTTGAGCTTCGGGCTGGGACTGCATTTCTGCCTCGGCTCGGCGCTGGCGCGCCTGGAGGCGCGGGTCGCATTCGAAGAGGTCCTCAAGCGATGGACCGACTGGGAGGTCGACTACGACAACGCCAGCAGGGCACGGACGTCCAGTGTGCGGGGCTGGGCGCGACTGCCGGTCAAGACCGTTGGGGCCAAGCCCTGATCAATGCGAAGCGGGTCAGCGGTGGCCGGGCGCGTTGGGGTTGCAGTCGATGCGATCGGGGATGTAGCAATCCGGAATGATCCAGTCGCTGAGCGGATCCTTGGGATTGACACGCACCGAACCTTTCGGCAGCTCAGGAGCTTTGCCCGGCTCGAGAGTGAAGGTATTGGAGAAGATGGCCGGCTGATCCCGGGCCAACCGGAGCAGCACCCCGCCCTGCCGGACGCAGATAAGTCCAACGGCCGGCGGCTCTTTGGACGGGTCCGGCATCGCCTCCGAGCTCGGGTAGACGAGGTTGCACAGATCCTGGGCGCTGAGGATGTGGTACGGGGGGTCGTCGGCCTGCACCGGCGGAGCGACCAGCAGCCCCGCTCCGAGAACACCCATTCCTATTGCGCCTACGGCGAGTTCCCGAAACATGTCCACCACCTCGTGGTTGTGCGCGACTCACCGGAATCATAGCGGTCGGAGGCGCGTCGCGGAACAATTTGCTTTCTCACCCCTGCAGCGATGTCGCCCAGCGTTATTCCTGCTGGACGCCGGTCAGCTTGCGAATCGTTTGGAGTTCGCCGTCCTGATAGGCCCGCCCGTTCGGCCGCAGCAGGTCGCTGAACCACACCTTCGGTGGCGTACGGTACGGGTGATCCCACGAGTCCCACGGCAGGTACGTCTGGGTCTTTCCGGCGACCATACCCCAGTTGAACGCTCCAACGTTGTGCCGCTTGGCAATTGGCAGAATTCCCTCGACCGTGCTGCCCCGGGTGCGGGCCAGGTATTCGGTGCAGACGACCGGGCGCCCCAGTGGCGAAAGTTCGGCGATCCGGGCTTCGAAGTCGGCCGGCGCGGCATAGCTGTGGAAGGTGATCACGTCCGAGTTGTCCAGTTGGATGCCGCTGATCGTGCTGCGTTGTCCGGGGTCAGCCCAGTTTCCTTGCCAGACCCCACTGGTCAACGGCTGAGCAGGATCGACTGCCCGCGCCCACCGGAACACCTGGGGCAGCAAGTCGGCGACCAGCGCCAGTTTGTCACTGCGCTCCACCTTGCGATACACGCGTGCGGGATTGTCGGGTTCGTTCCACAGGTCCCAACCCAAAACCCGGTCGTCACTGCGGAACTGGCCCACGACTCCGGTGACATAGTCGTGAAGCACGCTGACGTAGCGGCGATCACCGAGGTGTTCGGCACCCGGGCTTTGCACCCACCCGGAGTTGTGCACCCCGGGCCTCGGCGGGCGCTGACGGCCCGGCCTGGGGAACGGGTCCCAGCACGAGTCGAACAATACGAAAAGCGGCTTGATGCCGTGACGCGCGGCGATCGCGACGAACTGCGCGAGACGCCCTTGGAAGCCTTGGCGGTCCTGGGCCCACAGTTGGTCGTGGAGAAAGACCCGCATCGTGTTGAACCCGAGTGACCGCGCCGCGGCGAGCTCGCCGTCGATGCGCCGTGAGTCATAGGTGCCCGGCTGGAACATCTCCAGCTGGTTGACGGCGTTGGACGTGATGTAGTTGGCGCCGACGAGCCAGCCCTGCGCTTGATACCAGCTGTTGGCACGCTCGGCCGGCCACCGGCCCGGTTCGGCACCGGCGCGCCCGGCTGTGGCCACCGCCGTGCCCGCTGCCAGCAGCAGCGGTAGCTTCAGCGCGGTCCGACGGTCCACGGAAAAACCATAATTTCGCCAGTTGATCCGTATGGCGTTGGTCAGCAACGTGTTTGGAGTTGCTTATCGATTCGAAACGTTTGAGGTTGGGAATCGTTACTTGCGTTGTGCGGCGGCGCTTACCGCGATGCCGACAGCCTGTCGCGAAATCCCGGGCCGGCCTCGGGGGTCACGTTGCGTGCGGTGATCTCTTCACCGCAGTGCATGCAGACCAGGCGGGGGTCGACCAATTCGCCGCAGGTGTGGTGTCGCAGCATGATCGGCGGGCCGTCAGGGTGGGGCAAATGCTCGTCGCCCCACCGCATGAGCACGACGATCGCTGCGAAGAGCTCGCGGCCGGCCTCGGTGAGCCGGTACTCGTGCCGTTCGGGATCGCGGGAGTAGGGGACGCGGTCGAGAAGGCCGACGTCGACGAGCATCCGCAGCCGCGACGACAGGGTGGGGCGCGGGATGTTGAGGTTGCGGGCGAGCTGGCCGAAGCGCTGCACCCCGAAGAACGCCTCACGCAGGATGAGCAGCGTCCAGCGCTCACCGACCAACTCGAGGGCCCGTCCGACCGACTCGCCGTCGAAGCGATGGGACAACTCGGCGGGGTGCATAGTTCAATGACTTTACCGGTTCAATTACTGAACCGACAGGAGTAAGTTGATTGAACCGCCGCCGTCACCGTCACCAGGAGCCGTCGATGAATCACCGCGACGCCGAGATCGAGAACCTTGCCGAGAAGATCGCACTCTCGGCTCGCGAACTTTCCGGGCAGATCGACCACGATCGCCGACTTCCCGACGAACTCGTGGCCAGCCTGAATGGGGCCGGCCTGCTGCGCGCCACTATGCCCCGCGAGGTCGACGCGTTGGAGTTGGCACCGGGAGTGGCGCTGCGGTGCGCCGAAGCGATCGCGCGCGGTGACGCCTCCGCGGGATGGTGCGTGTCGATCGCTATCACCAGCGCACTGCTGGTCGCCTACCTGCCGGCGTCCAGCCGCGAGGAGATGTTCGGCGGCGGGCCGCGAAACGGGCACGGTGTCGCGGCCGGGGTATGGGCCCCGCGGGGCACGGCGCGCTCCGTTGACGGCGGCGTCGTGGTGTCCGGGCGCTGGCCGTTCTGCAGCGGGATCAGCCACGCGGACATGATGTTCGCCGGTTGCTTCATCGACGATCAGCGGGTGCCCTCCGTCGTCGCGTTGCCCAAAGCGGACCTGAAGGTCCTCGACACCTGGCACACCCTGGGCCTGCGGGGCACGGGCAGCCACGACAGCGTCGCCGACGACGTTTTCGTGCCCGCCGACCGGGTGCTCTCGGTGTTCGACGGGCCCGTCCTCGACCGGCCGCTGTATCGCTTTCCGGTGTTCGGCTTCTTCGCGTTGTCGATCGGCGCCGCCGCGCTGGGCAATGCCCGGGCCGCGATCGACGACCTGGTCGAACTGGCCGGTGGAAAAAAGGGGCTGGGCTCCGCGCGCACCCTGGCCGAGCGCCCGTCGACCCAGGCGGCGGTGGCGACCGCCGAAGCGGCGCTGGGAGCCGCTCGCGCGCTGTATTACCAGGCAATCGACGCGGCCTGGCAGGCCAGCCACGACACCGAGCCGGTGCCGGTGGCGTTGCGCAACCGGCTGCGGCTGGCGGCCACGCATGCGGCGCGGACCTCGGCCGACGTGGTGCGCACCATGTACGACCTGGCGGGCGGAACCGCCATCTACGACAGTTCACCACTGCAGCGCCGGTTCCGGGACGCCTTCACCGCCACCGCCCACTTCCAGGTCAACGAGGCCTCCCGCGAGCTGCCCGGCCGGCTGCTGCTCGACCAGCCCGCCGACGTGTCGATGCTGTGAGCGGCATCGACGTCGAGGTCGTCCTGCCGTTTTGGCTGGACCGGCCCGACCACGAAGCAATCGAAGTCGCGCTGGCGGCCTCCGACGCGGGCTTCGACGGCCTCTGGATCGGCGAGATGGCCACCTATGACGCGTTCGCGCTGGCCACCGCGGTCGGAATGCGGGCGCCCCACCTGACCCTGAAAATCGGCCCGCTGGCCGTCGGTGTCCGCGGCCCGGTGACACTGGCGCTGGGCGTCGCCTCGGTTGCCGCCCTCACCGGCAATCGGGTCGACCTTGCCCTGGGGGCGTCCAGTCCGGCGATCGTGAGTGGCTGGCACAACCGCCAGTGGGCACACCATGTGCCGGTCATGCGCGAAACCATCGAATGCCTGCGGCCGATATTGGCCGGCGAGCGCGTCGACTACGCCGGCCGGCACGTCAGCAGCCACGGTTTCCGGCTCCGCGACGCACCGCCCGATACCCGAATTGCGTTGGGGGCGTTCGGTCCCGGCATGATCCGGCTGGCGGCCCGGCACGCCGACGAAGTGGTGCTCAACCTCGCGTCGCCGGCGCGCGTCGCGCAGGTTCGGGAGGTCCTCGACACAGAAGCCGCCGCGGTCCGCCGTCCCGCGCCGCGCCTGACGGCCTGGGTGCCGGTCGCGGTCAACCCGGGTGCTGCCGCGCACGCGCAGGTGGCGGCTCAGCTGGCCGTGTATCTCGCGCCGCCCGGCTACGGCGAAATGTTCGCCGCGCTGGGCTTCGGCGACCTCGTCCGCAGCGCGCGCACCGGCGCAACCCGACGCGAACTGGCGGCGGCCGTCCCCGTCGAACTGCTCGATCAGGTGGGTGCGCTGGGCGGTGCCGACGAGGTCGCAGCTCGGCTGCGGGCCTATCACGACGCCGGTGCCGACTGCGTCGCCGTCGTGCCCTCGACAGCCGAAGACCCCGGTGGCCGGATGACGCTGCGCACTGTCCGGGAGATCGTGCCCCTGGTCGACAGTCCTGCCGAGTAGCCCGATCCCCGGATCGGGCGGTCGGCGTCCCTGCTGAGTGTCGGCCCCCATCGTTAGACCCGCTGCGGAGGTCGCCTTGACGCTCGCAGGGGCGTCGACGGCCATGGGCTGGTTTCGTGGTTCGGCGACGGCATCGCGGACCGATGTGGTGCCCGCGCGGGGCCGAAGTCGCGCATGTTGGCAGTAAGCGCGGGTTTAGCCGCTGCGACTTCGGGCGAAGTCTCAGGCATGCCCGAGACGACCGAACTGATGGTGGCTCACCTCGGCGGCAGCGCAATCACTCGAACGTGCGCAGACCGCGGCGCCGAGGCGATCGTGGCGAACGGCGCCGGCTTCGCGGGCTTAGCCGGCTTAGCCGACGGTCAAGTGCAACGGCAAACGGTAACCTCGATCGCCATGGGGGAGACCCGATGAGCGCGGGGCTGTTCGGCCTCCTGGACGACGTCGCGGCCCTGGCGCGGCTGGCCGCGGCCTCGGTCGACGACATCGGCAGCGCCGCCGGCCACGCAAGCGTCAAGGCCGCCGGGGTGGTCGTCGACGACACCGCGGTCACCCCGCAATACGTGCACGGGATCGCCGCCGAGCGCGAACTGCCGATCATCAAGCGCATTGCGATCGGATCGCTGCGCAACAAGCTGCTGATCATCCTGCCGGCCGCGATGCTGCTGAGTCAGTTCGTTCCATGGCTGCTGACCCCGATCCTGATGCTGGGCGCCACCTACCTCTGCTATGAGGGTGCCGAAAAAGCCTGGGGCAGCATCCGCGGTCATGATTCCGAGGCCGGCGCGGCCAGCGAGCAGGAGGTGGTGAGCGGCGCAGTCCGGACCGACCTGATCCTGTCGGCCGAGATCATGGTGATCGCCCTCAACGAGGTGGCCAGCCAGAGGTTCTTGCCGCGGCTCGTCATCCTCGTCGTTGTTGCCCTGATCATCACCGCAGTGGTGTATGGGGCCGTCGGCGCCATCGTCAAGATGGACGACGTGGGCCTGCGGCTCGCCGAAACCGGATCCCGGTTGGGCCGGCAGGTCGGCCGGGGCCTGGTCGCCGCGATGCCGAGACTGCTCTCAGCGCTCGCGACGGTCGGGACGGTGGCCATGCTGTGGGTGGGCGGTCACATCCTGTTGGTCGGCAGCGACCGCGTCGGCTGGCACCTGCCGTACGCATTGATTCACCACGTCGAGGAGCAGGTGCGCCACGCTACGGGATCCGCGGGCGCGGTGCTGGCCTGGCTGGTCGACACGGGGGCGTCGGCAGTCATCGGATTGGCCGTCGGAGCCATGGTCGTGCCATTGGTGCATGTGCTGCCGTTTCGGCGGGACGGTCGTGCCGCCGGTTAGATGAAGTCCGAACCGCCGTCGACGTTCACCGTTGCGCCGGTGACATAGCCGTTGCGCCGCGACACCAGGTAAGCGGTGATCGAGGCGACCTCCTCGGGAAGACCGGCGCGGCCCAGATCGCATGGGTGGTGAAAATGCTTGTCGATCCAGGTCATAACGTCGTGCGGATCGGTGGCATCCAGGCCGTCGGCGGCCAGGACATCGTTGAGCTGTTCGGTGAAGCTGGCCGTGACGATGGTCCCCGGGCACACGCAGTTGACCAGAATGCCGTCCTTGGCAAGGCTTTTCGACAAGTTCTTGGTGACACTGGACAGCGCCGCCTTCGATGCGGTGTAGGCGACCAGGCGCGGACTTTGGCGCTGAATAGAGTGCGCGGACAGCGTGACGACGCGAGCCCAGTCCGCAGCCCGCAGCAAGGGCAAGGCCGCGCGAATCGAACGGACACCCGACATGGTGCCCAGCGTGAACGCGGCATCCCAGGCCGCATCGTCCAGCTCTTCGAAATACCCGGCGCCCGGTCCGATCGTGTGGACCAAGCAATTCAGCTGTCCCCAGCGCTCGGAGACTTCGGCGAAGGCATCGGTGATGGCGGTGGCGTCGGCCATGTCCGCACTGATCCCGACGGCATCCGGGGCGCCGGCCGTGCGGAGCCTGTCGACGGCCGCGTCGAGCGCCGCCCGGCCCCTGGCCATGACGGCCACACTGGCTCCTTCGGCGGCAAGGGTTTCCGCGATGGCCAGCCCCATACCCTTGCTGCCCCCGGTGACGACAGCCTTCGATCCGGTGAAGCCGAGGTCCATTGCACTTTCTTAGCAGGCGGCTTAGCAGCCGGTGCCTGCCACTTCGGCGATGGTGTTCGACGCCACGCCCAACCCGCGCAGACAGAACCGGACGGTGCGTTCCCGAACGCCGTCGCGCTCACAATTGCCCGATGCCCACTGCTGTTCGGTGCTGGCCCAGACCACGCCCTGGATGGATTGCGCCTCGTCCACCGGATGGATGTCGTGAAACAGGTTCTGCTGCAGGCCCAGATGAAGCTGTTCGATCAGCGGCTTGAGAGTCTCGACGTAGGCCGGCGCAACGAGCTCGGGGGTGTTGAGCATGTGTGATTGGGCCTCCACCGACAGGTGGCGCAGGTCGGCCTTCACGTTCTCGTCGAAGGCCAGGTCGAGTCGGGCGTCGATCCAGGCGGCCACCGCCTCGACCGGGTTGGCGGCCTTGGCCATATGGGTTCGCAGCCGCGTTGCTTCAACACGCGCCACTTCGAGGAAAACCGCCGCAACCAGTTGGTCTTTCGATTCGAAATGCCGGTAGAAGGCGCGGGTGCTCAGCTGCGCCCGGTCCAAGACGGTGGCGACGTTGAGCCCTCGCACCCCGTGTTCGCGCACCGACATCGAGGCGGCGACCAGGATGGCGCGCCGAATGCCGGGGTCCGGAGCGAGTTTGTGTCGGCGCCGGGTAAGCCGGCCGCTGAGGTTGGTGAGTTGGCGGGAATTCCGGCTACTCGGATCCGTCATAGATGCGTAGGTACCCATCGCGCGGTCCGCGAACACCCCGACGAGAGTCGTTCCGGGAAACGTTACGGACAATAGGTGCGCATCGAGATCGCCACGTAATCCTCGGCGTTGCTGCTCAGCGCCGGATTGCTGGCCCGAAATGCCGCGACTATCTGGTCCACCGTCATGCCCCGGCGAAAGTTCAGGCAGACCAACTTGCCGTTGTAGACGGCGGCGTCGGGATTGGCGAAGGTGATGCCGCGGTCGTTGAGTGACTGAATGTATCCGCTGTCCTGCTCCGGGGTCGAGGCGATGGTCGTGGGAGCCGGCGCGGTGGTCGCCGTGGGGGCGGCCGTCGTCGCCGGCGGAGCCGCGGGTGGCTGCGCACCCTGGCGGGGGGACTTCTCCGTGGTCAGCGCCCAACCGCCGACCACGATGAGCACCGCGATGCCGATACCGAGCAGTAGCAGCGCCGCGGCGCGGCCCCAGGTGGTGCCCCAGGTCTGGACGGCCGCTTCGATTGCGGAAGTCCTGTCGTCGTCGCGGACGTCCTGGCTAGCGTCGGGTTGGTCGGATTCGTCGGGTTGGTCGGGTTGGTCGCTGTGCGACCATGCCGTGTGGACTGCGTTGGTGGGTGCCGAATCCGGCAGGGCGGCAGTCTCGCCGCCGAGTGCGGCGGTTTCCTCGGAAGCCGGGACCGGCTCGGGCATGAGGGCCATGGTAGCCACCCGGGCGATTCACGGTTGCCTTACGTCAGGTGGCGGTTTCGCCACCGTGCCCAGCGTCCGGTCGGCAACTGAATCGCGGCCAGCACCGAGCTCATCGACGACGCCACCGACTTCGCGCGCGCCGCAGGCTCGGCGACCGGCGGGCCGTCGCCTTCCCACCACGTCGGCTGTAACAGCGCGGTGGTCACCGGGATGGCCTGCTCGACGCTGTCGCGTCCCCACTCGCAGGCGCGGTCGATGGCGGCGACAGAGGGCGCCAGGTTGATCGGTGACAGCGTCGGCTGGAATTTGACCAGGTGATCGACATACGGCAGATTGCGCACCATCTGCAACTGGACGGCCTGGGTGATCGGGGCCAGCCACATGTGCCGCGAATCCCATTGCGGATGAAAGCAATCGAAGGCCAGATAGCACGCGTTGCGGGTGCCGAGCTTGCCGTCGCGCACCCGCTTCCAGGCCAGCTCCACGGGCACGTTGCTGGCCGCGCCGCCGTCGACGATCGCCGCGATGTCCTTCTCGGCGCACAGCTCGTCGAGGATGCCGACCATGCGATGGTCGCGCGTTTCGTGGTGCAGCACACCGGGGATGGCCGACGAGAACGATGCGGCGTCGACGACGTCGAAGTCACGGTCCGGGTCGTCGCCGCTGATCACGATGGGCTTGACCACCCGCAAGTCGATGAAGGCCGACACCTGCCACATGCGGGCCGCGACAAGTGGTCCGATGCCGATCGGGCGAAACGGCAACGACCGCAACTGCAGCGCCGCCAGTTCCGGACGGCGAAACCTTGACGGCAGCGCCGCATAGGGCTGCCGGCGCACCCCCGCGACCACGATGTCGAACGGAATGGCCAAGTCCGACATGCGCATTCGCACGCCGTCTGCCCGGCTGAGCAGGGCCAGCGCGAACTGGTCGAAGCGCAGCGCGAAGACGCCGGCCAGGCCGTGACGGCGGCGCAGCCGCTCTGGTCCGAGGATGGCCCGGTAGGACACCGTCTTGGCCCATTCCATGTACTCCTCGATGGGCACCGGTAGGGCCCGGGCCACGAGGCTGCCGATGATCGAGCCGAACGACGAGCCGATCATGTAGTCGGGCAGTTGGCCGGCCTCCAGGAGCCGCTGCAGGCCTCCGATATAGACGAAGCCCGCCCCGCCGCCGCCGCCGAGGATCGTGACGAGCTTCTTGTAGCCGACCTCGGAATCCAGCTCTGCGGCCGAGAAGTCGTTGCCGTGGCGTTCGATCAGCACTCGCCGCTGGTCGTCCTGGTCGGGGGCCAGACTCTGTAGCGCATCGCGCGCCGCCTTCAGGGCAGTGACCGGATCGGCCTCTTCGCGCAGCGGTCCGTACAGCGCGTCGGTGACCCTGGAGCGCCACGGTGCGATTTCGGCGCCGACCGACACGTCGCCGCGGCCGCGGCTGCCGCCCGGGCCGGCCGCGCCCGGCTCGAAGTCGGCGAGCCTGGCGAAATTGAGGAGGTAGCGCAACTTGCGCAGTTCTTCGTCGCTCAGCACGTCGGGGTTGGCGAGGTGCTGGCGGATCAGCCGGTTCTCCATCTTCTGCAGCAGCAGGGCCGGCTCGGCCGAGGGCAGGTCGACGGTGTCGGCTGCCGCCTCGGCCACCTCACCGTCGAAGGCCTCGTGCTCGAACTCCTCGATGAAGTCGAACTCGGCGTCGCGGCGGCCGAAGCGGCCGCGCACGGCGTCGGCGAACGGAATCTCCATGAGCACCAATCTTGTCGGCTAGTGTCCGGGCACGGAAACCGTGGGCAGGGCCGAGCTGCCCGGCCAGCAACCCAGCGGGCTGATTCCCTTGTTGATGGCGGCGGTAATGCAGTTCTGCACCACGACATTCGGGTCGTTGCTGATCGAGCGGGACAGGATCTCGTTGGCCTTGGCCTGGGCTTCGGCGGTCCGTTGCGCCTCCACCGCGATCGAGGTCTGGGCGCGTTGCTGGTTGAGCTGGTTGATCTTGTCCTCGGTGCCCTGGTCGTACTGGATGGTGGGCACGTTGACGTCGAAAATGTCGACCTGGCCACTGACATCCTGGCGCATGATGTCGGCGGCGCGCTTGGCGAGCTTCGGCAGCGGGGAGACGTCGAGGTTCTGCGGGTCCAGCGGGTTGAACGCGGCGAACACCTCGTTGAGCGCCACCGACAGATTCCGCTCGATCAGGTTGACGCGCACGTTGTCGAAGGTCTTGTACTGCTGGAACAGTTCGGGGGCGGCGGGCTGCTTGAGCTGCCAGCGGATGCTGACGTCGGCCAGGGCAGTGGATTGGTTGCCCAGGCGCACCATGATCCGCTGATCGTTGTTGCCCTCCTTGACGTATTTGTCGATCTGCACCGCACCGTCCATCTGGTGGGTCATCTGCCACGGCCACTTGCCGTGGAAGCCGTTGTTGAGGCTGACGCCGTTGGGGCGCCCGAAGGCGGTGACGATGGCGATTTGGCGGGTCCCGACGATGGTGAAGCAGCCCAACAGGAAGAACAGCACCGACGCTGCCAGGGCGCCGATGGTCACCGACTTGGCGCGGGCGCGGGCTTTGTCAGCGCCGGCGAACACCCACAGCAATGCCGCGACTCCGGCCACGATCAAACCCATGGTGAACAGCACGATCTGCCACGTCATCCCTTAGCTCCTTCTGCTGGTGGTGTGTTCAGCAGGGTAGCGATGGCGCGGGCTCAGGTGCCGCAGAAGGTGCGGTAGGCGCCGAAATCCCCGGGCGCGGGACTGGCGTAGCGCTCCAGGCCCGGCCGTTCGGCATAGGGGTGGGTGACGGCGTCGAGGAGCCGTTCGACGGGACCGAGATCTCCCTCCGTGGCCGCCGTCAGCGCCTCCTCGACCAGGTGATTGCGGGGGATGTAGACCGGATTGACCCGGTCCATCAGCTCGGCGTCCGGTCCCAGGGCCTGCCACCGCGACAGCCAGCCATCGAACCTGGCACCGTCGACGAACCGTTCGCGCGCGGGTTCGGCGTCGCCGCGGGCCGCCTTGGCGAGGTGGCGGAAGAACGACGTGTAGTCGACGCGGCTTTCCTGCAGCATCGGCAGTAACTCGTCGACCAGCGTGGTGGGTGTGCGCAAACCCAGCTTGGCGCGCATGCCCGACGACCACACGCCGTCGTAACGGGCGCGGAACACCCCGAAGGCCTGCTCGGCGCGCGCGATGGCCTCCTGGGTGTCGTCGGCGAGCAGCGGAAGCAGCGCCTCGGCGAAGCGGGCGAGGTTCCAGCCCGCGACCACCGGCTGGTTGCCGTAGGCGTAGCGGCCCCAGTGGTCGATCGAGCTGAACACCGTCTCGGGGTCGTAGGCCTCCATGAACGCGCACGGCCCGTAGTCGATGGTCTCGCCGGAGATGGTCATGTTGTCGGTGTTCATCACCCCGTGGACGAAGCCGACGAGCATCCAATGTGCAATCAGCGACGCCTGCGCGGCGACCACCGCTTCGAACAGCGCCAGATAGGGATGCTCGGCGTCGGCGGCGCCGGGGTGATGGCGCACGATCGCGTGGTCGGCCAGCCGCCGTAGTAGGCCGAGGTCGCCGGTGAATGCCGCGTACTGGAAGCTGCCGACGCGCAGGTGGCTGCTTGCGACACGTACCAGCAGGGCACCGGGTAGCAGGGTCTCGCGCTGCACCGGGCGACCGGTACCCACGACGGCCAGGGAGCGCGTCGTCGGGATACTCAGGGCGTGCATCGACTCGCTGACGACGTATTCGCGCAGCATCGGGCCCACGACCGCCCAGCCGTCGCCGCCGCGTGCGAACGGCGTGGGCCCGGAGCCCTTCAGGTGGATGTCGCGAAGACGACCGTCGGCGCTGCTGAGCTCGCCCAGCAACAGCGCCCGCCCGTCGCCCAACCGCGGGACGTAGCCGCCGAACTGATGACCGGCGTAGGCCTGGGCTACCGGCGCGGCGCCGTCGGGCAGCAGGGTGCCGACCAGAAACCGCACCCCGTCGGGGCTGCGCAGCCAGGTCGCGTCGAGGTCAAGCTGCGTGCTCAGCGGCTCGTTGAGCACCAGCAGCCGCGCGTCCGGCGGCGTATCGGCTTGCCAGCGGACCGCCATCTCCGGCAACGCGCGAAAGAAGCGGTCCTGCAGCGCGACTGTCCTATCCGGTGCAACGCTCACCTGACCAGACTACGGAGCTGTGGCTTCGGCCCGCGGGTCATGAGGCGAGCGCTTGGTCGATCAGCGTCTCGGCTGCCGCACGGGCCTGCGCCCACGTCGATGCATCGTTGAGCGAGGTAGCCAGCGCGGCCGCACCTTCGTAGAGAACGGCGAGTTGATTGCCCAGTGAGCGCGGGTTGCTGGCGCCCGCCGCCCGGGCCAGCTCGATGAGCCCATCGATGAACTTCTGCTTGGTTGCCCGGACTATTGTCTGAACTCCTGGCATCGCTCCCGCCGCCTCTACGGCGGCATTGTGAAAAGGACAGCCCCGCAGCGGTGCTGTCCCGGGGCGAGGACTCTTGAACAACGCCAGTAGTCGGCTTCGCGGCGTCTGCTCTGCGGCTTCGCCGCTGACGTGCAGCGGATTGGCGGCAACGTCGCCAATGCTGCGCAGGTACTCTTCGACTACCGCTGTCTTGCTTGGAAAGTGTTGGTACAGAGTCCGTTTGGACACCGACGATTCGGTAGCCAGTCGTTCGACGCCGGTGGCGTTGATGCCCTCCCGGTAGAACAACTCGGCAGCCGCGTCCAGGATGCGCTGACGTGCGCCACGGCCGCCCCTGCGCGCCGCCTGTTGCTTAGCCATAAGCGTAAGTATACCGAACGGTTTACAACTCGCATCAAGCGGCGTAGCGTTGCGCATGCAAAAGTACACCAGTCGGTTTACTAGGAGTGGAGATGAACGGACGATCGCCAGTGGTATTGGTTACCGGCGTTTCCTCGGGAATCGGCCTCGCCGTGGCGAACGCTTTCGCGGCGAAGGGTTTTGAGGTCTTCGGCACCAGTCGCAACCCGAGTAGAACGCAACCGATACCCGGGGTGGAATTGGTGCAGTTGGATGTCACCGACGCCACGTCGGTCAGCACGGCCGTCGCCTCGGTCATCCGGCGGGCCGGTCGCATCGACATCCTGGTCAACAATGCCGGCGTAGGGATCATCGGCGCCGCGGAGGAGAGCTCGGTCGCCCAGGCGCAGCAGCTCTTCGACACCAACTTCTTCGGCCTGGTGCGGCTGACTCGTGAGGTGCTGCCGCATCTGCGCGCGCAGGGCGGCGGACGCATCATCAACATCGGCTCGGTGTTGGGTTTACTGCCCGCGCCCTACGCCGCGCTCTATTCGGCTTCGAAGCATGCCGTCGAGGGGTACTCGGGGTCTCTGGACCATGAAACCCGGGAATTCGGCGTGCGGGTGTCAGTCGTCGAACCCGGTTTCACCAAGACCTCGTTCGGCGCCAATGCCGTCGATGCCGATTCACTGATCGACAGTTACGTGACCGCTCGCGAGAACGCCCGACTCGTCATCACCGAGGGAGTGCACCACGGGGATGATCCCGCGGTGGTGGCTCGGGCCGTCCTCAAGGCGGCGACCAGCCGAAGGCCGAAAGTGCGCTATCCGGCCGGCGCCCTGGCGCGCGGACTGTCGCTGCTGCGCAAGTTCGCCCCCGAAGCGCTGATGGACAAGGGAATTCGCAAAGCGAACAAGGTGACGTCGACACCGAAACCGGTCGCCAACCGGTTGCCCAGCGCAGTGGGGTAGGTAAGTACCTCATCTGCGCCGACCGCCCGCAGGAGCGGCGTGCGAGGCCGTCGCTGGTCGTGCCCGGACATCGGTACTACGCTCAGCCGGTGCCGGATACGCGGTATGTCGACTTCCATGGTGCACCGGGCACCCGGCAACTCCTGGCGGTAGTTGCCAGGCGGGCGCCGTGGATCCGGCGCGGCGTCAGCCGCATCGCTTCGCCCACCGGCCGACGGTCATCGCGCACATGACGATAGGAGCAACCATGCGGTTCGGTGTGTTGACGTTTGTCACCGACGAGGGCATCGGCCCGGCACAGCTGGGTGCGGCCCTGGAACAGCGCGGATTCGAGTCGCTGTTTCTCGCCGAACACACCCATATCCCGGTCGACACGCGCAGCCCCTACCCGGCCGGTGGGCCCATTCCGCACAAGTACTACCGGACATTGGATCCGTTCGTGGCGTTGACGGCGGCGGCGGTTAGCACCGAGACGCTGGTTTTGGGTACCGGCATCGCGTTGGTCCCGGAGCGCGATCCGATTCTGACGGCCAAAGAGGTTGCCTCGCTGGACATGCTGTCGCAGGGGCGGTTTCGATTCGGCGTCGGCGTGGGTTGGCTGCGCGAAGAAGTGGCCAACCACCGTGTCGATCCCGCGGTTCGCGGACGCGTGACCGACGAGCGGCTGCGCGCGATGATCGAGATCTGGACCCAGGAGAAAGCCGAATTCCACGGGAAATACGTCGATTTCGATCCGATCTACTGCTGGCCGAAGCCGGTGACGAAGCCCTACCCGCCGCTCTATATCGGCGGTGGGCCGGCGAATTTCACCCGCATCGCCGACCTGAACGCCGGCTGGATCGCGATCAGCCCGTCACCGGAGCAACTGTCCCGTCCGCTGGAGCGACTGCGCGCCGCGGCCGGCAGCGACGTACCGGTTACCGTCTGTCACTGGGGCGACGCGACGGCAACGGATCTCGAAGGATATCGGCCGCTGGGGGTCGAGCGCGTCTTGCTGGACCTGCCCACCGAGCCGTACGACCAGACGCTTCGATACCTGGACAAGCTCGCGAGTGAACTCGGGCAGCTGGCGTGATCGGCGGTGCAGACCGCTGTCAGAGCCCGACGATGATGATGACGACGCCGGCCACGATGGCCACCGCCAGCGACAAGAACAGGAAGGTGACGACGCCCTCCTTTGCCGCCGAGGCCTGGTGGGTGCCCGCCGCGATCGGTGCCAGTTTGCGGCCCGCCCCCCATGCGGCCGCCAGCAGCGTCGCCAACCAGTTCGCGTAGCCGGCGTAGACGAGAAGCACGACCGTGACGACCTGCCATGCGTGGGGCAGGTTGAGGTGCGGCCACAGCAGGCCGACCAGCACCAGGAACATGCCGTTGAGGACGCCTTCGAGATGGCTGGACAGCGCCATCCGGGGATTCGTCAGCGCCGGCCCGGCGAATCCGGTGAGCAGACCAATCAAGAACAGCACCAGCCCGAAAGTGAATAGCAGCGTCTGCATAGCAAAACCATATCGACGTGCGGCTGTTCGTAACAGGTTGGCGGAAACCGGCGCGATCGTGGTGCGGCGGTTAGAGTCGGGCGTGGCTCTCCACCTGACGGCCGACCTTCGGGCCAACTATCAGCGCTTCATCGACCGGGTGCGCGCGACCCGAGAAATCTGGGTGCTGCTCGGCCCCGATCTGCGGGGAGCGTGGGTGCACTCGAATGACTACGTGACCGAAGACGACGAGCCGGTCTGCGTACATCTGGTCTACTCCACACCGGCCTATGCGCGCCGGCACGCAACGGGGGAGTGGGCGGGTATGGAACCGGCTTCGTTGACCCTCGACGAGTTCATCGACGGACCGTTGAGGGGCATGCATGAGGGCGGTGACTTGTTGGGACCCGATTTCAACGCCGATCTCGCCGGTCTGGAGATCGAGCCGATCGAGATGGCCCGAGCCCTGCTCGGGGAGCCATAAGCGCGTCGACGTCCGCCGAGGTTGCCGCTCTGGCTGTGGTCGACGGCCTGACCACGGCCATCACGGCAATCTCACCGCGGGGGCTACCTGAATCGCCCGAGCGCTCTACGCAGCACGCCGCCGGACGGGTCGGCCGGGGGCTGACGCTTGGCATACGGCCACGGCTGATTGCGCTCCGGCACCGACACCGCCCGTTGCTGCTTGAGCTGCATCCGCAGATGTTGGCGCAGCTCGTGTAGGGCGGGGTCAGTCCATCGGTTGTCTGCCTCGATGGGGTCGGTGGTCAGGTCGTAGAGCTCCCACTGGTCGTCGACGGGATCGGTGCGGTACGCCTCGCCGCCGATGCCGTTGCCGGCCAGGTGACGCACGCCCGGTTCGGTCCAGGTGGCCGGGTCGTCGAAGGTGCGTACCAGCTTCCACAGGTGCCCGGCGCCGCCGACGGCGTCGGAGTCGTCGACGCGTACGACGAGCCCCTCGAAGTTGGAGGCCACGTGCGCGGGCACCTTGATCCGCAGCGGCGCGGGCGGATTCACGGTTCGGCCCAGCTGCCGGGCAAACGCCGACGCGCCGGTGTCGCCTTCGAGCACGTTGTCACGCGTCATCACGTACACAGCCCGGGACCGATCGGCGGGTCCGCCGTCGACCACCGGCATCAGGTTGCGGCCGGGAAGGGGGTGCACTTCGGTGAACGACTCGGCGAGTTGTGCGGCCGCGACGTCGGCGTCGACCCCCGCCGCGCCGAGCAGCGTTGGCACCAGGTCGACGTGCGATGTCGGCGCCGAAACGGTGCGCGCCGTGGTCGCGTCGGCGCCGATGCGGGCGATGACGAACGGCACCCGGGTGGCCTCGTCGTAGAGGTTGAACCACTTCTGGTGCAGGCCGCCGTGAGCTCCCAGCAGGTCGCCGTGATCGGCGGTGCGCACCAGAACTGCATTGTCCGAGCCGCCCTCGGTGACCGCTCGGCGCACCCGGTCGATCGGTCCGTCGACCTCGGCGTGCAGGCGGTAGTAGAGGTCGCGGTAGCGCTGCGCGTTGCGTCCATAGTTGCGTTTGACCACCCGTGCCGGACCGTAGCCGGAGTAGTAGGCCTCCCGAAACGCGATCTGGGCAGCCGGTTTTGCCTGCAGATCTTCGTCGGCGGTGGGCGCGGGGTGCACCGGCGGCGGGTCCAGCAGGGACGGCTTGAGCGGATTGCGTCGCACCCACGCCGGGAACAGCACGATGTCGTGCGGGTTGACGAAGCTGGCCACCAGCAGGAACGGGCGCAGCGCCGCGGCGTCACCGGCGCGTCGCCGTGCGTAGCGGTCGTTGAGCCAGGCGACCACCCGATCGGCGATCAGCGGATCGCGGCGCAGGCCGCAGTCGGACATGGCGGCCCCGTGCGGTTCGGGACCTACCCAACCGGAGAAACCGTAGGGACCCAGCGGGTCGGCGTCGAGGTAGCGCTGCACCGCGGCCGGGTCGACGACGCCGTCGTCGTCGTTGGTGGCCAGCGATCCGCCGGTCTCGGGGTCGTGCAGGTCGGCGTGCGAGATGTGCCACTTGCCGTCGTAGTGGGTGTCATAGCCGGCCGCGCGGAACCAGTTGCCCAGGGTCGGCACCTCGCCGGCGCGCAGCCAGCGCAGCCGCGAGTCGTCGAATCGTTTGCCGATGCCGTCGGTCTGGGTGACCCCGTGCAGGTCGGGGTAGTGACCGGTGAATATCGTGGGGCGGCTGGGCACGCAGGCCAGCGAGCCGGTGTAGTGCCGGGTGAAATTCACCCCGTGCTCGTCGAACCACCGGCGCCCGGTCAGGGTGCGCTGTCGCCAGGCCAGGATGTCGGCCGACTCGTAGGGCGGAACCGCGCGCTCCTCGTCGGTCATCACGATGACGATGTCGGGGCGATCAGCCATGCATATTCTCCAATCGGTGTGCCAGCCCGGCCAGCATCGCCTCGGACTGCTTGGCCAGGACGCGGAGCGCGACCCACTCCGCCATCCGCGCCGGCTTGCCGTCGCCGACCTCGACCGTGCTGGTCAGGCTCACCACTGTGGCGGCGCCCGCCGGGCCGCTGGGCCGCAGCGTCCAGCAGTTGGCGACCTTGCGTAACCGCGGCGGCAGGCCCTCGATGTCGTAGGTCAGCCTGGTGGGTGGCTCGAACTCGGTGATGCGTTCCACCAGCGCGTTGCTGCCCACCTGCACCCGGCGGGTGGTACCCACCGGTCCGCCGCCCGGGCCGTGGTTCAACACACACGAATGGTCGACCCCGCCGGCCCACGAACTCAGGGCGCCGAAGTCGGCCAGGATGTCCCAAATCGCCTGCGCTCGGCCGTTATGGTCCGGCTGCGACTGATGCCTGCCACTCCGCCATCCAACACCATCGCGGGCCGGGGTTTCATGCGGTTGACGCAGACCCGGTTCGCGCGGGCTCAGGGTAGCAGGATGCGCAGCCGCTCCCAGCCGCGAACGGTGGAGGTCGGCGCGAGCTTGAGGCTGTCGTAGTCGACGTCCCATTCGGGCCACCGGTTGAGCAATTCGTCGAGGGCGACCCTGCCTTCCAGCCGTGCCAGGTTCGCGCCGAGGCAGTAGTGCACGCCTTTGCCGAACGTGAGGTGGGAGATGTTGTCGCGGTGGATGTCGAACGTGTCGGGATCCCGGTAGCGCAACGGGTCTCGGTTGGCGGCGCCGAAGAGCAGCAGGACAGCGCTGTGGGCGGGCACCGTGGTGTCGTAGCACTCGAACTCGCGAAGGGTATAGCGCGCGACATGGGGTCCGGTCGGCTCGTAGCGCAACGTCTCGTCGACCGTGCGGGTCAACAGCGAACGGTCCTGCGCGACTTCGCGGCGTTGGTTGGGATGCTCGGCGAGCACCTTGGCCAGCCAGCCGATCAGTCGTCCGGTGGTTTCGTTGCCGGCGCCGGCGACGACCTGGGTGTAATGCAGCACCTCGTTGCGGGTGAGCTTTCTGGTGACGCCGTTTTCGTCTTCGAACTCGACGTTGAGCAGCGCGGTCATCAGGTCGTCGGAGGGGTTCTTGGCGCGCCAGTCGACGTAGTCGGCGTAGATGCGGCCGTCGGCGATCGCGTCCGGATCGGCCACCTTCATCGGCGTACCGGGTTTGGTGCGCAGGTTGGCGTCGTTGGCGTCCCGGACACTGATCTGGTCGCCTTCGGGGATGCCCAGCAGCATGCCGATGACGCGCATCGGCATCATCGACGCGAGGTTGGCGATGATGTCAAAGCCGTCCGAGCCGACCAGCGGATCCAGGCAACGCACGCAGTAGGCCCGGATCTGGTCTTCGAGTTCGGCCATCCGGCGCGGGGTGAAGACCCGCGACATGACGCCGCGCAGCCTCGTGTGTGCGGGCGGGTCCTGGAACATCATCACGCCGGGAGGCATGTCGAACTTGGACTGGATCAGTTCGAGAATGTCGCTTCGGCTGTTGGAGAACGTCTCCCAATCCGACAGCGCCTTCTCGACGTCGGCGTGGCGTGACAGCGCCCAGAAGTTGTAGCGCTCGTTGTAATAGATCGGCGCCTCGTCGCGCAGGCGGGCGTAGGTGGGGTAGGGGTCGGCGGCGATGTTGACGTCGTAAGGGTCGTAGTAGAGCCCGGTTTTCATGTGCTGGTCCTACTTCAGGCAGCTGCCCGCGTCGACGGGCAGCGCGACGCCGGTGATGTAGCGCGATTCGGCAGACGCCAGGAACAGGACCGCGTTGGTGATGTCCGCGGCGGTGACCCAGGGGATTGGCAGGATGTGGAAGGTCCGGCAGATCGGGGCAAAGTCGTCGAGGCCCGGATTTTCCAAGTCGGGCCGGAACAGGCGAAAAGTGTTGTCGTTGATCAACAATGGCGTGTTCACGTGTGTCGGGTGTACCGAGTTGACGCGGATGTTTCGCGGACCCAGCTCGACAGCGAAGGACCGCATCAGCCCGACGACCCCGTGTTTGGCCGCGACGTAGTGCCCGGTGTGTGGATATGCCTTGAGTCCGGCGACCGAGCTGGTCAAGACAATTGATGCGCCCGAATCAAGATGGGGCACCGCGGCTTTCACCGACTTCCAGACGCCGCTGAGGTTGACGTCGATCATTTGCTGCCACAGGCCTTCGTCCATGCGGTCCAGCCGGACGCCCACGGTGCCGATGCCGGCGTTGGCGACGACGATGTCCAGCCGGCCGAGTTGCTCGACCCCGCCGTCGACGGCGGCCTTGAGCGAGTCGTAATCGCGGACGTCGACTTCGGCGGTGACGATCCGCCGGTCCTGGGCCTTGACGAGGTCGGCCGTCTCCGCGAGGTCTTCGGGTGTCGCAGGTGGTGCCGCCGAGTTCTCGATCGGTTGGCAGATGTCGACCGCGATGATGTCGGCGCCTTCCTGCGCGAGTCGCACGGCGTGACTGCGGCCCTGGCCGCGGGCCGCGCCGGTGACAAACGCGACCTTGTCGTCGACTCGGCCGGCCATCGTGCCTCCTCGTTGAGTAACGTTGTTACACCCGGTACGGTAACGATGTTACCGAGCGAGGGCAAGGGTGGTGGTGGTGACCGGCGACCCGGAGCGCCCGCACGACCGCAGCCTCGATCCCATCCTGGAAGTGGTCGTCGACATCCTGGAGACCGGTGGCTACGACGCCGTCCAGCTGCGGGAGGTGGCCCGGCGCGCGCGGACCTCACTGGCCACCATCTACAAGCGTTATCCAACCCGAGACGCGCTGATCCTGGCGGCGCTCGAGCGCTGGATGGACGAGAACCGCTACGCCGGTCTGGCCACGCAGCAACCCGGCCCGGACGAATCCATCTACGACGGACTGATGCGCGTGTTCCGGACGATTTTCGAACCCTGGGAGCGTCACCCGGACATGCTGCGGGCCTATTACCGTGCGCGGTCCGCCCCCGGTGGTCAGCGACTGGTGAGCCGGGGTCTCGACGCCGTTGTGCCCGCCGCGATGGCCGTGCTCGACGAGGCCGACCCCGACCTCGTCGCAGATCTGCCCCCGATCGTGTCCAACCTGGCCTACGGCCTGGTGGCGCGATTCACGGCCGGCGAAATCGCCATCACCGAGATCTTGCCGACCCTGGACCGCGCCCTGTTCCGGCTGACCGCGGGCCACGAACGTCGCGGTTCGCGATGAGGCTACGGTTTAGGGAGGTTTAGGTAACCGCGCTACACCCACGGAAATGATGATGACCACTGAACACGCAATGTACGACCAGGTCGACGGCGCCGCTACGGATCCCGATGACATCGGTTCACGCATCGATCCCGTTCTCGCCCGAAGCTGGCTGTTGGTCAACGGCGCGCACGGCGAGCGATTCCAGTCCGCGGCGCATTCTCGCGCCGACATCGTCGTCCTCGACATCGAGGATGCCGTGGCGCCCAAAGACAAGCCGACCGCCCGCGACAACGTGGTGCGCTGGCTGGGCGCCGGAAACGGCGACTGGGTTCGTATCAACGGCTTCGGCACCCCGTGGTGGGCGGACGACATAGCCGCGCTGGCCGGCACGTCGATCGGCGGCGTGATGCTGGCGATGGTGGAATCGGTGGACCATGTCACCGAGACCACGCTGCGACTGCCGAACGTGCCGATCGTGGCGCTGGTCGAAACGGCCCGCGGCCTGGAGCGCATCACCGAGATCGCCTCGGCAAAAGGCACCTTCCGGCTGGCCTTCGGCATCGGCGATTTCCGCCGCGACACCGGTTTCGGCGAAGATCCGACCACTCTGGCCTACGCCCGATCACGGTTCACCATCGCCGCCAAGGCCGCCAACCTGCCCAGTGCCATCGACGGGCCGACCATCGGCACCAACCCGCTCAAGCTCATCGAGGCCACGGCCGTCTCCGTCGAATTCGGCATGACCGGCAAGATCTGCCTGTCGCCCGAACAATGCGCCGTGGTGAACGAGGGATTGTCCCCGTCGCAAGACGAAATCGGCTGGGCCAAAGAATTTTTCGCCGAGTTTCAGCGCGACGGCGGAGAGATCCGCAACGGCTCCGATCTGCCGCGCATTGCTCGGGCCACCAAGATCCTCGACCTGGCCCGCGCCTACGGCATCGAGGTCTCGGAGTTCGAGGACGAACGGGTTCACATGCCCGCCCCGACGGACACCTATCACTATTAGGCCACTATTGGGCCACTATTAGGCGGCGTGCCGAGCGAGCGCGATGCCGATGCGGACCTCGACGTCGCTGACCGTGATCGGCGGTATCCGCGGTGGCGCCCCGGACCGGTATCGCTTACCCGTTGGGGTGGTGAATTCCGCTGTGTGCGTGTGGTTTTCGTCGTTCGTTGTCACCTGCCAGCCAGGGGCTTGCTTGGCGTAGTTGCAGCGCTCGCAGGAGCCGAGCCCGTTATTCGCGGTGGTCGCACCGCCTTCGGCCCACGGCCGGGCATGGTCGCGGTGTCGGATCGGCGCGTCGCAGTAGGGCGTTCGGCACCGCTGATCCCGCAACTCGATGAAGGCGGCCAGCCCGCGAGGAAACAGCCGCGAACGTGACTCCATAGCGACCAGCGCTCCGCTCCGCGGATGGGCGTAGAGCCTGCGCAGCGTTGCCCTCGAGCGTGGATCAGCGACGGTGTCCGCGACCATCGCGCGGGCCACAGCCGCGGGGATGGGGCCATAGCCGCAGACATCCGCCGGGGCGCTGTCAGCGCCGAGCAGCGTCTCGTCGGACAGGACCAGGTTGACCGCGATCGGCGCCGGAACCGTCGCGGCCCGGCCGGTGACCCGCTCTACCAGGGTGTCTGCCATGACCTGTCCGCGTGGGCGCCCGTCGCGGCACGCGTCAGCTTCACGGCACAGCGCCGCATACACCGACACGCCCTGGGCTACCGGGAGCAGCGCGGTCACATACGACATGGTGTCGGGTGCGGGTCGGATGGTGACCCTGCGTTCCTCGGCGGCCGTGGCCGCCCGGTCGGCGACGGCATGCGGGTCCAGCCGGCAGGCGATCGCCTTGGCGGCCGCGGCCACCCGCGCATCGCCCAGCCCATCGAGGTTCGCCGGGTCACCACACAACTCGGCGTCCAGCGTGCGCCGATCTGCCACGTCCAGACAGGCGCTCTCCCGCACGATCAGGGTGGCCCGCCATTCCGACAGGGCCCCGCGCTCCAGCGCGGCGAGAGTGTGCGGCATCTCGTCCACCAGAGCCTTCGCAAAGTCGAGATGCCGGGCGCCGCGGGCCGGTGAGTCTCGTCGCGCCAGCGCGACCTCGTTGGCCACGCCACGTCCGCGCCGCTCGGCGGGCATGCCGGCGGCAGCTTCGGCGGCCCGGCGTGCCCTGTCCAGGGCGGCCGCCGCTCGGGCCTGGCCCGCTGCAGCCGCCGATTTGACCCTCTCCAGCTCGGCGATGCGCTCGATCAAGGTCGCTTGGTCGGCGCTGGGGTCGATCATCGAATCGAACATACGTTCGATCATAACAGGGCTCCCCGACCGACTGCAGATGACGTTCGGCCGGAGATGATCGACGTCGACGTGCGGCCGTCATGACTGTGAAGTTCCGGCGTAGCGTTGGTCCTGCTGACATCGGTGCTGATGACACTCATCGGGAGGCTGATCATGAGGCCTGCACAAACGTTTGCGGTACCGTTGGTGGGCCTGGCTCTGACCTGTCCGGTGACCTTGCCGGTGGCCTTCCCGGTGGCCTTCCCGGTGGCCCAAGCCGATCCGCTCAGTACCGAGGATTCCTATTACACGAAGTTGCTTTCGGAGAACGGAGTGAACTACCAGGGCCGGGTCTCGCCGCAGACGATGATCGCCGAGGCCCACACCACCTGCGCGATGCTCGACCAGAGCCCCAACCCGCAGACGTACCAGGCGACGGTCAACAGACTCGTCGGCGGTCCTGGCAACTTCACTCAGCAGGAGGCGAGGTCGACCGTGCTCGCTGCCGTCAACAGCTACTGCAGCCAGCACACCAATCTGCTGTATCACTGACGCCATGGTCACCAAGCGCCGGATTCGAGTGACGCGGATCTATGAGGAGCCCGGTCCCGACGACGGCCAACGCATCCTGGTCGACGGCATCTGGCCGCGGGGAATCCGCAAAGACGATCCGCGAGTGGGTATCTGGCGCAAGGATGTCGCCCCGTCGAAGGAACTGCGTGAGTGGTACCACCACCGGCGGGAGCGGTTCGACGAATTCGAGGCGCGCTACGAAGCGGAACTGTCCGGCAGCCCAGCACTGGCCGAACTGCGGAAGCTCGCCGCGAGTGGGCCCATCACCCTGGTCACCGCCACGCGCGAAATCGACGGCAGTCATGCGGCGGTCCTGGCGAAGCTGCTCAAGAGTGGCTGACCGGCATGAGACGATCGTCGGATGCGGCTGGGATTGCACGCGTTGGGGATCGGTTCCGGCGCCGACCGGACGGTGATTGACGCCGTCGCATCCGCGGCGGACAACGCCGGTTTCGCCACCCTGTGGGCCGGCGAACATGTCGTGATGGTGGACCGGCCCGCGTCCCGGTATCCCTATTCCGACGACGGCGTCATTGCGGTTCCGGCCCAGGCGGATTGGCTGGACCCGATGATCGCGCTTGCGTTCGCCGCCGCCGCCTCGTCGCGGATAGCGGTCGCTACCGGGGTGTTGCTGCTGCCCGAGCACAATCCGGTGGTGGTGGCCAAGCAGGCGGCGAGCCTGGATCGGCTGAGCGGCGGACGACTGGTACTCGGCGTCGGCGTCGGATGGTTCAGGGAGGAGTTCGAAGCGCTCGGAGTGCCCTTCGAGCGTCGCGCGGCGCGCACCGCCGAATACGTCGCCGCGATGCGCACGTTGTGGCGCGACGATGTGGCGTCGTTCAGCGGAGACTTCGTCACATTCGACCGCGTCCGGGTCAATCCCAAGCCGGTCCGTGATCGCCGCATCCCGATCGTGGTCGGGGGCAACAGCGACGCCGCGATGCGGCGGGTCGCGGCCTGGGCCGACGGCTGGTACGGGTTCAACCTTGATGGTATTGACGCGGTGCGCGAACGGGTTGTCACGCTCGAGCAGCTGTGCGCCGAGTCGGGTCGCGACCGTGGCGAGCTGTCACTGGCCGTGGCTCTGCGCAACCCCCGGGTCGGCGACGTCGAGGCCCTGGCCGAACTGGGCGTCGATGAGCTGGTGCTGGTCCAGGCGCCGCCGGCGGCTGCCGGCGCGGTAGCGGGCTGGGTTTCGGCGCTGGCCGACAAATGGCTGTCCGCAACCGGCGCAGTAGGTAGGCTTCCGGGTTGACATGAGCGAAGCCGACGCGCTTTTCCCGCGCCAACTGACCGATCTCACCGACGAGGTCCGTAACGTCCCGCCGCCGCCCACGCCGGCGGTGCCCTCGCCGTACGCGTTCCGGCTGGCGGATCCGGATACCGATGCGGAGATGATCGCCGAGTGGATGAGCAGGCCGCACTTGGCCAGAGCGTGGGAACGCGTGTGGCCGGCGTCGCGATGGCAGCGGTATCTGCGGGCACAGCTCGACGGCAACTACTCGCGGCCGTTCGTCGGTAGCCTGGACGGCCAATATCACGGCTACCTTGAATTGTACTGGGCTGCAAAAGATTTGATCTCGACTCTGTACGAGGCCGATCCCTACGATCTGGGGATCCACGCCGCCACCGCAGATCCGAATATCATCACCCTGGGCGTCGCCCAGCTCCTGCTTCCGCACTTCGTGGCCAGCGTGCTCAATGCCGAACCACAATGTCGCCGAATAATTTTCGACCCGGACTATCGAAGCAAAGGGATACGCCATTTCTGTCAGAACGGCGGTTGCGTCTTCCTCGGCGAACACGAACTGGCAAATCGGCGGGTAGCGCTCTACGTGCTGCCGCGGACCCTTGACGACGTGCCGGCCCTTCGAAAGCAGTGACGGTCGACGGTCAGTAGTTGTACTGCGCCAGCGGCGTTTCGGCCGCTCGGGGCGATCCCGGCGGTCCCGAAGACCCCGTCAAGGACACCGCCGCCGGGACCATCTCGCTGGTGACCAGCCCGTGGCGGGCAGTCAGCTCGTCCACGATATCGAAGCTGCGCGCGATAGCCTCCGGCGTATCGACGATGATGGTGGTCACCGGCACCTTCCGAGCGAGCTGGAAAAGCTTGTCCCCGTGCGGTTTATGGTCGCCGTGGAAACCCCAGACACCACGCAGGGCAGTCGCGCCCCGCGCCGTCTGCGACTGCATCAATCGGTAAACCAGCGCGCGGTGGATCGGCAGGCCCTCATGGTGGGTCGCCTCGGCGGTGTGCACCATCAGCTTCTGCCACAGGTTGCGTCCCTGGTCATCGGTCGGCGGCAGCTGTTGTGGGCGGCCCAACAGCTCGCCGTCGCGTTTGCACAGCCTCACCCGTTCGATGGTCAGCAGCGGGTTGGGCACGAGGCCGGCGAGGTCGACAGCGGCGGCCGACACCTGCGGAACCGAACCGATGGCAATGATCATCAATGGAACATTGACGTTGCGGCCGAAGAAGCGCGCCCGGAAACGTTCGCCGTATGCCGTGCCGTCGACACCGAGAAGCACTGTGGCTCCGGCGAATCCGTGCCGATACAGCAGTTCGCAAACGGCATAGCCGGCAGCGGTTCCGTCGACCCGCACCTGACGGCCGACGTAGACGGTGAGCTTGGCGGCATCGCCGTTGTGGTTTTCCAGCTCGCCCAGCGCGTCGGCGCCGCTGTGCCGGGTGACCAGCCGGGCGCGTTCCAGCGTCACCAAGCCGCGGTCGGTTATCGCTGTCACATGGTCGACCAGACCCCGGATCTTCGACGCGACGTCGACGGCGACAATGGTGACCGGAGGATCCTCGGACAGGCTCAGCGTTCGGTCGCAGCGCAGCTCGTGCTTGGGTCCAAAGCCCGTGGTACCGCGCATCATCACGCTCGTTGCGACGCCGTGCTCGCCGAACAGATCCAGCATCGCGTCGGCCAGAAACCGCTTGGTGCCGACCGCGCGTTGCCGCTCGCCGAAGTAAGCGGTCAACTTCAGGCTTTGTTCGCTCATATCTGCTCCGCAATCCATTGGCCCAGCAGCGCCGCCGCCAAGCCGAGTATGACGCTGACGGCGATATTGGCCAATGCCACCCGCAGCTGGCGGTCCTCACTGAGCCGCTGGGTTTCCAGCATCCAGGTGGAGAAGGTGGTGTACGCGCCGACGAACGCCGTGCCAGCCAGCAGCGCAACATCTTTGGGTAACGTCAGGCCGCCGAGGAACCCCAGCAACGCGGCACCGCTGATGTTCACCACCAGCGTGCCGTAGGGAAATGCCCGCGCCGTCCGGCGGGCGACGGCACGGTCCACCAGGAAACGCGATACCGACCCGATGCCCCCGATGACCATCACGCCAAGCCAGACGGCGACCGAGATCATCCGCGCACCCGCACCCGGCGCACCACGACCGTGGCCAGCTGGACCGCCAGCAATCCGAGCACGATGCTGACGACGGTGTAGGCGACGGCCAGGACCCAATGGCCGTGTTCGAGCATCCTGACCGTCTCGACCTGCATCGTCGAGAACGTGGTCAGGCCACCGCACAAACCGGTGCCCAGTAGCGGACGCCGGTAGCTGGACAACGGCAGCCGTTCCAGCAGCCGGGTGGTGAAGTAGCCCACCAGGAAAGCGCCGACGATGTTGACGGTAAACGTCGGCCATGGCCACCGGGCCGGGTCCGGGACCGCGAGGGTGGCCAGTGCCGCACGGGCCAGCGCGCCCAGCGCTCCGCCGGCGAAGATCGCGGCCAACTCCCGGTAGTCGTGGCGTGCCACTGGTCGAGTCCTTCCGGTGTGCCGATGGTGCGCTTCGCAGCGTAAAGCCTGGCGGTCCGCGAGCAATGGCGCTATGGGCAGAATTGGTGCCATGGTGGCCCACCCGCGAGCCGGACAGCCGGCCCAGCCTGAAGACCTCGTCGATCTGCCGCACCTGGTGACGGCGTATTACACACTCGAACCCGATCCCGACGACGTCGCGCAGCAGGTGGTCTTCGGCACCTCCGGGCACCGCGGCTCGGCGCTGGACGGTGCCTTCAACCAGAACCACATTCTGGCGATCAGCCAGGCCATCGTGGAATACCGCGCGCAGCAGGGCACCACCGGACCGTTGTTCATCGGCCGCGACACCCATGGACTTTCGGAGCCGGCCTGGGTGTCGGCGCTGGAAGTGCTGGCCGGCAATGACGTTGTGGCCGTCGTCGACAGCCGCGACCGCTACACGCCGACGCCGGCGATCAGCCATGCGATCGTGACCTACAACCGGGGCCGCACCGAGGCACTGGCTGACGGCATTGTCGTGACACCGTCGCACAACCCGCCGCCCGATGGCGGCTTCAAGTACAACCCGCCCCACGGCGGCCCGGCCGACACCGCAGTCACCAACGCAATAGCCAAGCGCGCCAACGAGATTCTGCGTGACGGCGGCTCCGCGGTGCAGCGGGTGCCGTTCGCGCGGGCGCTGCGCGCAGCCCAGCGCCACGACTATCTGGGCGCCTATGTGGACGATCTGCCCAACGTGGTCGATATCGCCGCGATCCGCGAGGCCGGAGTCCGGATCGGCGCCGACCCGCTGGGTGGGGCCAGTGTGGATTATTGGGCCGAGATCGCCGAGCGCCACCGGCTGGAGCTGACCGTGGTCAATCCGCTGGTCGATGCGACCTGGCGGTTCATGACGCTCGACCACGACGGCAAGATCCGGATGGACTGCAGCTCACCGGATGCGATGGCTGGGCTCATCGCAACGATGATCGGCACCCCGGACCGCTACCAGATCGCTACCGGCAACGACGCCGACGCCGACCGGCACGGCATCGTCACCCCCGACGAGGGCCTGCTCAATCCCAACCACTTCCTGGCCGTGGCGATCGAGTACCTCTACACCCACCGGCCGTCCTGGCCGGCGGGCATCGCCGTCGGCAAGACGGCGGTCAGCTCGTCGATCATCGACCGGGTGGTCGCCGGGCTGGGCCGTCGGCTCGTCGAGGTGCCGGTCGGGTTCAAGTGGTTCGTCGACGGCCTGATCAACGGCACCATCGGGTTCGGTGGCGAGGAATCCGCGGGGGCGTCGTTTCTGCGCCGCGACGGCTCGGTGTGGACCACCGACAAGGACGGCATCATCATGGCTTTGCTGGCCGCCGAGATCCTGGCCGTCACCGGTGCCACGCCGTCGCAGCGGTACCAGGCGCTGGCTGCCGAATACGGTGCGCCGACGTACGCGCGGGTCGACGCGCCCGCCGATCGGGAGCAGAAAGCGCGCCTGGCCAAGTTGTCGGCCGACCAGGTGAGCGCCACCGAGTTGGCGGGCGAGCCGATCACCGCCAAGCTGACTGACGCCCCGGGCAACGGTGCGCCGCTGGGTGGACTCAAGGTGACGACGGCCAACGCATGGTTTGCCGCCCGGCCGTCCGGCACCGAAGACGTCTACAAGATCTACGCGGAGTCCTTCCGCGGACCCGAGCATCTGGCCGAGGTGCAGAAGACCGCGCGGGAGGTCGTCAATCAGGTCATCGGGTAGGTGTCGTGGCCTGGGACTTTGAACGGTTCCCGGCGGTGGTGTAGCTTCGATGGGCACGACATCTCGGGGCTATGGCGCAGCTGGTAGCGCACCACACTGGCAGTGTGGGGGTCAGGGGTTCGAGTCCCCTTAGCTCCACAGAGAAACCGCAGGTCACGGCGTTTTGGCGATTTTCCCGTCAATTGCGGTCAACATCAGACGTATTTTGCCTGCATGGCGACGCTTCGAGTGCGCAGCCGCAAAGACGGCAGCGCCCACACGTCGGTGCTGTTCAGGGATCCCAGAGGTCGCGTGGTGCGAGCCGGTCCGCCCGTGTCGCGGTCTTTGACGCGGCGAACGCGGGCACGGTGGGCACGAGCAGTTCGGCGGCGCCGGCGTCGGAGTAGCGCTGAACCAGTCGGTGCCGCTGTGTTGGCCAGATCTTCGGTCCCGACTCGACAGCAGCTGCAGCCGGTTTCCTTGCGTGGAGATTTGGTCCAGTCGCTCTGCGCTTAGTGCGCGAACTGCGGTCGGCGCTTTTCGAGAAACGCGTTGATGCCCTCGTTTCCGTCGGGGGAATCGGCGCATTCGGCGATGAGTCGACCCTCCAACTCCATCTGTTCCTCGAGGCCGGTTTTGAACGACGTCAACACCAGCTTCTTCACCGCTGACGCGGATTGCCTCGCGCCAGAGGCGACCTTCTCCGCGAGCGCATCCGTGCGGGCAGCCAGCTCCGTACTCTCGGCGACTTCTGTCACCAAGCCCCAAGCCAACGCCTCAGTGGCGGACAGTGCTCGATTGGTCAACATCAGCTCCTGCGTCCTGCGGACGCCGATGAGCCGGGGCAGATAGAACGACGAGCTGCCGTCGGGGCTCAAACCGGCTGTGGTGTAAGCCATCGTGAACGACGCCGACTCTGCCGCAAGCACCAGGTCGCCCGTCACCGCCAGACTGAAACCGGCTCCAGCCGCAACCCCGTTGACGGCGGTGATCAGTACCGCGTCCATCCGGGCGAACGTGGAGATGGCGCGGTGCAGATCGTCGGCGATCGCCTTGACGTAGTCGCCGGGCGTGCTCGATGACGATGCCATCGCCCTGAGGTCTCCGCCGGCGCTGAAGAATCGTCCAGCACCGGTGAGGACGACAACCCTGGTGGCACCGCGATCGCAGCGCTTGGCCGCATCAGCAAGCTCGCGGAGCAGTGTGTCATTCATCGCGTTGGCGGCATCGGGGCGATTCAAGGTGATGCGGGCAATCGGCCCGGATGACTCAAGGACGATGGCCTCGTATTCGGTCATTGCGCAACTCTAATCACGGAGTCAGCACGGCTTTGAGGATCTCGCCGCGGTGCTGTGCCTGCACCGCCTCGTTGATCTGGGCCAGCGGCATCGTGGTGATCAGCTTGTCGAACGGGAACTTGCCCTGACGATGCAGATCGAGCAGGTAGGGGATGAATGTCTGCGGGTCGGCGTCGCCTTCGATGATGCCTCGGATAGTGAGGCCGAGCAGGGGTGGCTCAAATAGCCCAACCGAAAAGACGGCCTCCGGACTGGCGGGCACGCCCAGCAACCCCAGCTTGCCCCGCACGCCAAGGCAGGCAAGCAGCTGCTCGGTGACGGGCGGCACCGCCGTAGTGTCAATCGCGTAACCGGCGCCCGCCGGTGAGATCTCTCTAATCTGGTCGGCCAGAGGGCCAGCGTTCGGGTCGATAGCATGGGTGGCGCCGAGATCGATGGCCAGCTTCCGCCTGCTCTCGTGCAGATCGATTGCGATGATGGACGTGGCCTCGCGCACCACGGCCGCCAGCACCGCGGACAGGCCGACCGCCCCCGCGCCGGCCACTACCACCGTCGATCCGGGTTGGACGTCAAGCGAATTCATCACTGCGCCGGCCCCGGTCTGGATGCCGCATCCGAGCGGTCCCACGAGTTCGACCGGGGTACCCGATGGTAGCTTCACCACGTTTCGTTCGTGAGCCAGCGCGTGCGTCGCCAACGATGACTGGCCGAAGAAGTTGGCCCCCAATGTTGTTCCGGCAGAGGCTAACCCTGAGGATCCGTCGGGGCGCACTCCGCCGAAGTTGTATGCGAGAAAGTCGTGACAATAGGCGGGTTCACCTGTCGCGCAAGTGGGGCATGCGCCGCAGCTGTTAAAGCTGACTGCGACCTGATCACCGACGGCGAGCGACTTCACGTCGGCGCCGACCTGCACCACGGTTCCACTGCCCTCATGGCCCAGGATGCCGGGCAGCGGGAACGGCAATTGCCCGTGCTGCACAGCGATGTCGGTGTGACAGATGCCGGCTCCGGCGATCTCGATTAGCACCTCATCAGGCGCTGGGTCTTGAAGTTCGACCTCGGTGAGAGTGAACGGCGCGCCCACTTCTGGCACCACCGCGGCTGAGATTTGCATTCGTTGCCTCCTTACTAATCTGCGGCGTTCGATGCTCCACAGTTGGACTAGCTGTCCCGGATGGCCTGTCGAGCAGCGAAACGACCTTCATTGCCGTTCGTCCCGCGCTAACAGCTCGCCCATCTTGGGGACGACAACTTGGATCGCCTTTAGCGGGCGCACCAGCACCTTGAAAGAGGTGATCTTGTCCTCGTCGTTCCAGTGGATGATGTCGACGCCTTCGATATGCACGCCTTCGAGATTCGCGGTGAATTCCAGAACTGCGCAGCGATCGTCGAACCGCTGTGCGACATAGCGGAAGTCGGCGTCGCAGAACATGAGTTCTGCGGCGCGCAAGTACCCGGCTACCTTCGCCCGACCCTCTTGCGGGGCGAATACAGCTGGGGAGTAGAAGACAGCATCTGCGGCGAGCAAATTGTCGAGGACGTCCATCTTTCCGTGCTCCATGAACTCGAGCCATTGGGCGATGGCGGGCGCAGTCATCGGTTCTCCTTGGCTCTTCTCGGCGACGTTCATCGCGGCGCCATCCGGATCGCGCCGTCGAGGCGAATGACTTCGCCGTTGAGCATGGGGTTCTCGACGATGTGGACGGCCAGTGCGGCGTACTCGCCGGGGTTGCCAAGTCGGCTCGGATGCGGCACTGCAGCGCCCAGCGACTGTTGCGCCTGTTCGGGCAACGACGCCAGCATGGGCGTCTTGAACAGGCCGGGTGCAATGGTGACAACGCGGATGGCCATGCTCGCCAGGTAGTAGGGCAGCCCCGCATCGCCTGCGACGCCTATATCGCCGCGGGTGAAACCGATCACCTCACGCCTTGGCCGAGTTGCTACCGCAGCGTCGAAATGTTGTCTGGCAAAACACGTTTCGTTCTGTCGACGAGTGGCCACATCGCGGCCGTCATCCACCCTCCGGGGAACCCGAAATCGACTTACCGCATCGGCGACGAGTCGTGCCCGACACCGGAGGAATGGCTGCGGTCCGCGCAGCGACACAAGGGCACCTGGTGGCAGGACTGGGCGCCGTGGCTCGCTGAGCGGGCTGGGGAGAAGGCAAAAGCGCCAGTCCGACTCGGCAACAGTCGGTACACGCCGCTTGACCCTGCCCCCGGCACGTTCGTCTTCAAGCAATCCCGCGGTTGATGCCATGCCTATCGATGTCGATTCGGTCCTCGGCGCAGAACTCGCGGAGCGGCAGGGCTCGTGGAGCGCGACCGATGTCATCCTCTACCACCTGGGCCTGGGCGCCGGCGTTCCGCACACCGATCCGGCGGAGCTTGCCTATACATTTGAAGGCCAACTCAAAGTTCTGCCGTCATTCGGGGTGATTCCGGCCTCCCCGATGTTGTTCGACATGCTGAAGCTGCCTGGCATGGACGTCGACCTGAGCAAGCTCCTGCACGGCGAGCAGGAGATGGAACTGTACGGACCTCTGCCCGTCAACGGCGTCGTTGGAACGTCGGCAAGGATCCGCAACATCGTGGACAAGGGCAAGGCGGCGCTGGTGGTGCTCGAGACGGTCACCCGCGACGCCCGCAGCGACCTGCCTCTGGTGGTCAACCAGTTCAGCGCGTTCATTCGAGGCGAGGGCGGGTTCGGCGACTGCGACGGCGACGGCGACGGCGCCCGTTCCGCATCACCGCTTCCGGCTCCACCGGCACGGCAGCCGGACTTGGAGATCGACTGCCGCACCCTGCCCCAACAGGCGCTGCTGTATCGCCTCTCCGGTGACATGAACCCGATCCATGCCGACCCCGAGTTTGCCCGCAAAGGCGGTTTCGATCAGCCCATCCTGCACGGCCTGTGCAGCTACGGGATGGTCTTGAAGGCGGTGGTCGACTCGGCACTAGACGGAGATGTCGGCCGTGTCGGACGCTACCGCCCGATTCGCCGGAGTGGTATTCCCCGGCGAAACGATCACCGTCCGGATGTGGCAGGAGCCCGAGGCGGTGTTCGTCGAAGCGCTCTGCAAGGACCGCGGCACGCCGGTGTTGTCGAACGCCATCATCGAGGTCCGCTAGCGCGAGCTACTTTGACCTGAAAAGTCGGCGCGTTGATCCGGGGCGGATTGGGTTTAGCTGGGAAGGTGGCCTCAATGTCCTTGTTGCGGAAGGGATTGAGGCCATCGTGTTTCGTACTGTAGGCGATCATGCTCGTTGTGGGAGTCGATCCTGCCTGAAGAGTTGCAGCGGCTGCCCGAGAGCTGGCTCGGGTGGATGCGCTGTTGGACGATCCGGCGTTTTTCGCGCCGTTCGTGGCGTTCTTCGATCCACGGATAGGGCGGCCGTCCACGCCGATGGAGATCTACCTGCGGTTGATGTTCTTGAAGTTTCGCTACCGGCTGGGTTATGAGTCGCTGTGTCGGGAGGTCTCGGATTCGATCACTCAGCCCAGCTTCGGGCCTTTCAGGTCGAAGTAGCTAGTGTTGCAGTCCATGCCCAATCGCACTGCCGCCCTGGACGCCGCCGCGCAGCACGCAAAAGCATTCCTCGAAACCCTCGACGGGCGGCCGGTGAGCGCCCGGGTTGACGCGGCCGACGTGCGCGAGGCGCTGGGCGGGCCGGTGCCAGAACACGGCGAGGACCCGACCGCGACCATCGACGCGCAAACCCGCTTATCTGGCGGGCAGCTATGCACTCAGCGGGTTCATCCAGCGAAGTCCGGGAAACCGCATGAAATCTGTGTCGGCAGAAGCTAATTCGACCCCGTGTTCGACCGCGAGCGCGGCTAGTTGGGCATCTGGCACGAGATTACCCGTGATCTCGACTTGTTCGGACAGTCTCGCGTAGACCCGCGCTGTGGTCTCGGTCGCGGGTGGGATCCACACCACTGGGACGGCGAGCCACTCCGCTACGTATCTCCAAGCGGCGGGGCCGGACAACGGATTCTCAGCGACTCTTGGATGGGTAGCGATTCGCAAGAACGCACCGATTGTCTGCCAGGGCAAGCCGACTCGGCTATCGCCGGCAAGCACTTCTTCTAGCCAGGACGCGGCGGCGACGTTATGGGCGCTGCTCTCGTCGACGGCATACAGCAGCAAATTCGCGTCAACGATCATCGTCGAGCAGATCGAGCACGTCGGCGACGTTCGTGACGTCTACTTTCAGGCCGATACGCGAGGTCCGATGCTTGTACACAACCGACTTGGGTGGGGCCCCCCGGGTCATCCCTCTGCGCGCCAGCAGATTCAGGGCCTCGCTCAGGCCCATCCCCTCGCGGCGAAGGCGCTCGATCTCGCCGGCGACATCGCTGTCAATCACCACTGTTGTCCGCACGAATCCGATAATAGCGGCAATCGCATCATGATGCATCACTGTCGGCATGGCCGTGCCTCGCGGACACATCGGTGCCCGGGAGTCGCCGAGGCCCCAGCTGATGACCTGCCACCTGCCGCCCGGAGCCTCAAACTGGAACAAGATCGAGCATCGGCTGTTCTCGCACATCTCGATGAACCGGCGTGGGCGGCCGCTTCAAAGCCACGAGGTCATCGTCAACACCATTGCGGTGACCACTATCCGGTCCGGGTTGACCGTGAACGCCCAGCTGGACACCCGCACCTACTCCAAGGGCATCAAGATCGTCATCGTCGAGCACCGAATCGCGGTGATCGGGGCTGCCTTCCAGCACCGCCACCTCGCACGTACCGCAGATGCCTTCCATACACGACGCCAGCATGCTGACCCCCTTCGCCTTGATCGACTCGAGGATTGATTCGCCTGGCCCGACGTCGATGGTGATGCCGGAGCGCTGGCATAGGACCTGGAAGTTGTCGAGGGCTGCTTCGGACGGCGTGTGCGCATCTGGCTTGGCCGCGAATCGTTCGATGTGCAGCGCGTCTTTCGGCCAGGACTGGCAGAACTGTTCGACGGCGCTGAGCAAGCCTTCGGGCCCGCAGCAGTACACCAGGGTGTCGTCACGCGGGCTGCCGAGGACGCTGGCAAGGTCGGGCATACCCTGCTCGTTCAGGGGCCAGATCGTCACCCGCTCACCGTATTTCGAGAGTTCGTCCACGAAGGCCATCGATGATCGCTGTCGCCCGCCATACATCAGGTGCCAGTCGGCGCCGTCCGCTTCAGCCGCCTCGATCATCGGCAGCATCGGTGTGATGCCGGTGCCTCCGGCGATGAACTGGTATCGATTCGCCCTCTGGAAAGGGAAATGGTTGCGGGGACCGCGGACTTGGATCCTGGCGCCCTTGTGCAGTTCGTGATGAACGTGCTTGGATCCGCCGCGGCCGTTCGGATCGAGCAGGACGCCCACCTTCCATCGCTGCCGGTCGAGCGGGCTCGAACACAACGAGTAGCCGAACGGGCAACGCCTGAAGCGCTCAACGAACACCTCAAGGCTCAGTTCGCCAAGTGGCAGCTCCCCGACGAATACGCCTATATCGTCGAGGTTCCCAAAACCAGCGTCGGCAAGTTCGACAAGAAGGAGCTGCGCAAACTGCTGTCCGACGGGCAGCTACCCGGTCGGCAGCCGGTACGATCCGAGCGCGAGCGGGCGGCCGCCAAGGGCTCCGACAAGACTTGATCGGAAAGCCATGCGGCGCAACGTGATTGCGCACGACCCACGCCGCTGATGGCTTGCCGTCGCGCGTCGTTAAGTGGTCGCGCCCGTAAGTTCGTCGGGGGTCAGGCTGATCCCGACGAGTACGGCGCGCTACCGCCGGTCGAGCAGAGCATGGGGTGGACGCGTGCGGGGATCGCACCAATGCCCGCCGGGTTGGCTCGAAGTTGGTGTGCGCGCGGGCGGATTCGCCGCGGGAGGTGCCCGAAGGCTGTCCGACCCCGTCAATCGGGTTCGTCGTCGTCGGGTGCGAAGAGTTTCTCGGGATGATGAAAGGTGTTGACCCGCGGTTGGCCGTGATCGAGGTGGGCCGGCGGGATCCATTCGGTGTCGCCTTTTGCGTTCTTGCGGGTCGTCCAGCCTTCTTCGGCGAGACGGTTATCGACGCCGCAGGCCAGGGTCAGATCGTGGATGTCGGTGCAGTGGGTGTTCCTCCAGCCCGAAACGTGATGCGCCTGGCTGTGATAGGCCGGGGCGTCGCAACCCGGCTTCGTGCAGCCACCGTTCTTAGCCAGCAACATCAGTCGCTGCGCCAGCGAGGCGAACCGTTTGGTGTGAAACAGCGCCAAGGGCTTGGCCTGGTCGAACACCGCGAGATAGTGATGCGACGTGGCGGCCCAGCGGATCAGCTGCGACATGGGTACTCGGGTGCCCCCGCCGGTGCGGGCCCGCCCGGCGGCGGCTTCCAGATCCTTCAGCGTGGTGGTGACCACGATGGACACCGGCAGCCCGTTGTGGCTGCCCAGGTCCCCGGAGGCCAACAGCGCGCGGAGGCCGGCGACCAGCGCGTCATGCTGGCGTTGGCATTGGCTGCGGGTATCGCGGCGCTCGGGATCGGGCTCCAAGACTGGGTTGTCGTCGTCGGGATGGCATGCCCCGGGGGCGGCGAGTTTGGCCCAGGCCGCTTCGATCAACGCCCGCAGTTCGGGGGTGATCAGGCCGCTGAGGCGCGACATACCGTCGTATTCCTGTCGACCGAGGATGAGGCCGCGTTTGCGGGCGCATTCCTCATCGGAGTAGTCGCCATCGGGGTGCAGCAACGCCATCAACTCATGGGCGTACTTGGCCACCTGGTCGGGGCGGAAGTCGCCGGCTTTGCCGGCCAGATCTTTCTCGGCGGCCACGCGGGTGCCGGGGTCCACCGCGGCGGGCAGATGGGCAACAAAGTCACGGATCACCCGGATGTGCGCGTCGCCGATCAGGCCGTCGCGTTGGGCGGCGGCGGTCGCGGTGAGCTTGGGCGGCAGTGGTTCCCCGGTTAGCGCGCGGCGGTCTCCGAGGTCCTCGGCCTCGGCGATCCAGCGGTGGGCTTCGGTTTTGGTGATGCGCAGCCGCTCGGCCAACGCCGCGGGGAGTTTGCCGCCAAGGTCGTCCTCGCTGGCCTGGGCGCGCAGTTGGTTGATCAGCGCGTGACGCACTGATCGGGAGCGGCGTTCCCGGCGTTCCAGGCGCTCCACCACCCGCAGCAGCTCCGGGGTCGTCAGCGCATCAAACGTCAACTCGCACAACTGGTCCTGGGCGTCGTCAGACGCGTCGAGGACCGCCACGATCTCCTCACGCGTGCTCGCTGACATACCCCGAATTCTACGGAGGGGCACCGACACGTTCTGATCGGCGCGGAGGCCCAAATCTGTTGATATCGGCGGCGATAACGCACCAGCGTGGCCAACGCACTGACCGTATAGTCCGCGGCCCAAAGACCGCCATGAGTAAGCGTTGGACGGGGCTCAGCCACGCCAGCGATAAGCTGGCACGCCAGCCGCGACGAACATACGGGCGCGACAACTAAGGCGTGTCCCATAACCGTTTGAGCCAGAGCACGATGGCGTTGAGGACTGCGCCGCCTCGGTAGTTCAGGTTGTGTTTGTCGTAGCGGGTGGCGATGCCTCGCCATTGTTTGGTTCGTTGGAAGCTGCGCTCAACGACGTTGCGGCCCTTGTAATCATGAGCGTCGAACGCCGGCGGTCGGCCTCCTGCGCTGCCGCGGCGCCGACGGTGAGCGATCTGATCGTCAGGCTGGGGGATCGCCGCGGTGACGCCCCTGCTGCGCAGCAGTGCGCGGATGGCCCGCGACGAATACGCCTTGTCGCCGCGAACCTTGGTCGGGCGCGTACGGGGGCGTCCCGGACCGCTGGTGTTGACCTTTGGATGGCCCATCAGGATCGGGAACATGGGTGCATCACCAGCCTGACCCGGTGCGCTCAGCACCACCAGCGGCATTCCGGCTCCGTCGACAAGGTGGTGGATCTTCGTGCTGAGTCCGCCGCGTGAGCGGCCAATGCCGTGGTCAGCGGGCTCGGCAGCCCAATTCTTGTAATTCGAGGGTGCCCCCTGTGTGGCGCGGGAGGTTCGTGGCGTGCTGATGCGCCCGGTTGACCGTCGAATCGACACTGACCGCCCAATCGATGCGATCGGCATCGGCGGCCGCGGTGAGCACCACCGCCAAGATCGCATCCCAGGTACCGTCCTTGCCGTATTGGTCATGACGGCGCCACGCGGTCTTCCACGCCCCGAACTCGGCCGGCAAATCCCGCCACGGACAACCCGTGCGATAACGCCAGATGATCGCTTCGACTACCGTGCGATGATCACGAAACGGCCTGCCGCCCTTGGCCGAAGCCACCGGCATCGAAGGCTCGATCTGGGACCACATCTCATCAGACAACACCTGCAACCGCGACATGCCTCTAAACATGCCAGCCCAACCACGAAATGGTTGCGCGACAACTAAGCCTGCCGCGCCGAATTACGACGAGAACCGGCAGCGTCCGCTATGCGGGTGATTCTGACAGCAGTGCGCCGAAGATGTGGCGCTCGACTTTCTGCGTGAGATCGATGTGCACATGCTTGGTCTCGGTGTAGTCGTCGAGCGCGTGCGGCCCGAGTTCGCGGCCCAAACCGCTTTGCTTATAACCGCCAAACGGCAGCGCGGGATCGATCTGGTGCCAGTTGTTGATCCACACTGTGCCGGCGCGTAGCTGCGATGCGACTTCGAGCGCTCGTTCATGGTCGGTACTCCACACCCCGGCGCTCAAGCCGTACTGAGAATCGTTGGCCTGCCGGATCGCGTCGGCGTCATCGGTGTAGCGCAGGACGCACAGGACCGGCCCGAAGATCTCCTCCCGCGCGACCTCCATGTCATTGCTGACTTCGGCGACGATTGTCGGCTCGATCCAGTAGCCCTTCGTGACCCGCTCTCCCAGCGGCGCGCCACCACCGAGGACGACCTTGGCGCCGCTTTGCCTTGCGCTGTCCAGGAATGCCAGCACCCGGTCTCGCTGTCTGGCCGAAATGACTGGTCCTACATCGGTATTGAAGTCGGTCGTGTCCCCGAGTTTGAGCGCCGATGCGCGGTCGACGAGGCGGTCCACGACGAGGTCATACATTGTGTCGGACACCAGCAAGCGGGTGCCCGATTCGCAGATCTGGCCGGAGTACAGCATGCAGCCGAACAATGCCCCGTCGATGGCGACGTCGAGGTCGGCGTCGTCGAGCAGCTGCGCGCCCTTGCCGCCAAGCTCGAGGGAGACCTTTTTCACGGTTCCCGACGCCAGGCGCATGATCTCGCGGCCGACTGCGGTCGACCCGGTGAACGCCACCTTGTCGACATCAGGATGTTCGGCCAACCTGGCCCCAACTTCTGCGCCGGGACCGGTGACAAGATTGATGACACCGTCGGGCACCCCGCATTCGTGGGCGATCTCGCACAGACGCAGCAGAGTCAACGGAGTCTTTTCATCGGGTTTGATGACCACCGAGTTGCCGGCCGCTAGCGCTGGGCCGATCTTCCAAATGCCGAGCAACAGAGGGAAATTCCAGGGCACGATCGCGACGCACACGCCGAGCGGCTCATGGCGGATCACGTTCGTCGACAGCGTCGGAAAGGCGGGCGTCGATACCTGCCGCTCCCACTGGTAAGAGGCAGCAAGCTCGGCGAAGTACGAGAAGTGCGGCGGCGCGTAGCCGACATGGAAACCCATCGCCTGCCGCACCGTGGCGCCGTTGGCGTGGATCTCCAGCTCGACGAGGTCCTCGATCTCACTGCCTAGGCGCTCGGCGATCTGGGTCAGCACCCGCGATCGCTCGGCTGGAGCCAATCGCGACCATGAGCCTGACTCGAATGCCGCGCGCGCCGCAGCCACGGCGGCGTCGGCGTGCGCGGCCGTGCCCCGGGCTATCGTGGCATACACTTCCTCGGTCGCCGGGTCGCGGATCTGGTCCATCTCGTCCGAGTCGACATGCTTTCCGTTGATGAACATTTGATAGTGCTTGATGTCCGTTGCCACGTTGACGCCTCCGATTTCAAGTCGGGATCAAGTCAACAGGGGCGGCACCGCGAAGCACCATCGCCCGAACGGAGGGTTCGGGTAACTCACCTGCCGGAAACAAGCTTGCGTCCCGCTGTGTCGGTCCGGGCAATGATCCGTAAAGGAGACAAAAGCACCCCCTTCGGGGAGCAGCGATCGAAGTGATGACCGCGATATCTTTCGGCCATGCCGCCTTTTGCGACGAGCTAGTCGACGACTTCCTAGCAGACACAAGGCTCACCCGATCCGCCGTGCGGAGAAAGAGATTCCAACCACGGCCGCGGTTATCGGCTCCTACCTCACCATCATCGGGTTTTGCATGGCGATTCTGAGTCCGGTGCTCATCGCGGCACTCATCAGCGGGTTCCACGCTTACCCCGACTGGAGACGCGCAGACCTGCCGAGGCAAGGAATCCTGGACCGGCTCGGCTCGGGGCCAAGACCAAAGCTGGTCCTGATCCACGCGCCCCGCGGTTACGGCAAGAGCACCGTCGCCAAGCAGTGGGTCAAAACTCACCAAGCAGAAAGTGAAGACCGCATGGTTAGCTATTAATAGCGACGACAACAACGCGGTCTGGTTTCTCACCCACCTGATTAAGGCGGTCCGGCGTAGGACCGGGCCGATACGCTTCGCCCCTGGATTCTTTGCCGTGCAGCCGATCTCGCCTCATTTTGTGCGCTTCGGGTATGGGACTTCGATGACGCGCTTCGCTGGCAGAAGTGGGCAGGACCATTCCATCAGAAGACCTCCGGGGCACTCAGCGTTACCTACGGACACTGTCTTGCCGCGATCGCCGCGAACGAGCAGCTCGACGTCGCCGGCGCCGAAGCGCACCTGCGACAAGGCATCCGAATCGCGCTGCTGCCGTCCGGTCGCCCCACCTATATCGCCAAGCTCGCTGGCTCGCTGCTGGGGCAGCTTCTCTACGAACGCGGTCAACTCGACGAAGCCGAGGCATTGCTCGACGACGCCTACGAACTCGGCGCCGAGGGCGGAATCGTCGACATCATGTTCGCGACATTCGGGACGGGGGCACGGCGGAAAATGGCGCGCGGCGACAAGACCGCCGCAGACCGCCGTATTGCCGAAGGCCTGGAAATCGCGACAGCAGCGCGACTACCACGACTCGAAGCTCGCCTCATTTATGAACGGGTCCGATTAGCCGCGATGTCGACCGAAGAGATCGACGAGGGGCTCGCTGCGCGAGTCATGGGTCAAAGTGCACAAGCACTCGACGGAATCGGCTGCGAAACAGCCGAACTCAGGGAAGACTCACAAATCCGACTGCTCCTGCGCGACGGCAGCCACTCAGCGCTCAGTGCAGCTTGCGAGCGGGCCCGTGCCCAACTTGGTCATGTCGACCAGGGCAAGCGCCCGCGTGCACACCTTGGCGCCACGCTCCAATTGGCGCTCTGCCTCTCGATAGCTGGCGAGACCGACGAGGCGCAGCGTGTCCTAGCGCCAGCGCTGAGAACCTGTGCCGCGCTTGGATTTAGCCGATTGCTCATCGACGAGGGACCGCAGCTGCTCCACCTCGCGCAGGACACCGCGGCAACAGAGGAATTCAGTTCATCCGACCCGACGGCAAAATGCGTCCAGGATTTCGTGTCAAGTACGGCGGCATCGAATATGGCGGCTTCACTTAAGGTCTCAACCGTCTAGAACGCGGGATAGTGGCCGAATCGAACGCCGCGCACGGCCGCGTACGCGCAGCCCCGGCGGTTGGGGTGGGGTAAGCGCGGCACGCTAGCGGTGATGCGGCGGTTGCTCGTCGCGGAGCCGGGTCTCGTCCCACGCCGAGCGCACCTGCTCCTCGTCGCCGAACCTCTCCAGATCCTCGGCCGTGACGTGCTGCCGCGGTTTCGGCGCGGTCGGTCGTGGGCTGGGGGGCTCGGTGGGCACGAGGCGATTATCTCAGTTTTGGGCGGAAAGTTCCGCCGCCGACGAGGTCGGCTTGGTAGGCAGGATGGCTAGCACCGACGCTCAGTTCGTGGTCAGCGGAGTCCCCTTAGCTGCACCAGGGAAAACGCGGATCAGCGGGCTAGTTTGAGCGGTTTGACGACTTTGCTACCTTCGCGGCGGCCTGACCTCGGCAGCACGGATGCGGCCGGCCGCCCTGCGCCGCCTACTGGCGGTGTTGCAGCAGGGCTCGGCCGACCCGCAAACGGTGTATTACGCGTCCCAGCTCGTCAGGTCGCGGGCTGGGATGCCGTGGTCGGCGCAGTAGGTGGTGTAGCGCTCGATGGAGGTCTTGTGGTTCTCCTGCCACAGGATGGTGTTGTTCTCGTCGATGAACAGCAGCTCGCCGACGATGACGAAGAACACCTCGGTGTCCTCCACGCTCTCCGGGGTGTGCCTGGAGCCGGCCACCTCGTAGACGGTGTCGCCGGCGCGGGAGACCCAGTTGTTTTCCTGGTAGCGCCACGCCCCGGATACGGTGTGCCCGATCACGATGCCGGTGTGGTAGTGCGGGGGCAGCTCGAGCCCGCCGGGAAACTTCATCGAGACGATGATCTCGCCGCGGACCGGGTCGACCTTCCAGTACTTCAGGAACACCTTGTCGGTGAGCGGGGTGAAGGGGATCCAGGGATTGTCGGCGCCGCTCATGTAGTTGACGTCGAGCTCTTGCAGCGTTTGCATCGGGGTGCTCCTTGCTTCTTGATCGTTGGTGGCCGGTCGGCCAACTGACTGAAACGGTAAGGGCGGCTGCAGCGAATTCCTTGGCGCGCGACGCCAAGGTTGGTGCGCCCGCTTGTGTTCACGTCACAGTGCGAGGGGACGGAGTGTCGCGGGTCTGCTCACCCGTTGCCGAGACTCAGGGCCCTTGCCCGAGCGGCTGGTCAACCGATGTCCGAGCGGCATGGGAGGCTCCGCATGTCGTGGAAGCTGTTACACCCGAGGATAATTGGCGTGATGAGCGGTTCGGAGCCAGGTCACGGTTCGGCGGCGCGGCGCTCGCGGATGAGCCCCGGCAGCGTGGGCAGTAACACCAGGGCCACCGCGAGGTCGAGGCTGTCGGTGTCGATGCTGCGACCGAGGATCTTCTCGGCTTGGTCAACGCGGTAGCTGACCGTGTTGGGATGCACGGTGAGTCGCTGCGCAGTTCGGAGGCGACTGCGGTTCTCCTGCAGGTATACCGACAACGTCGTGGCCACCCGGTAGGTCGCCTCGTCGTCAGCGGCCAGCGGACCAAGCACCCGATGGACGAACGACGCCGCGTGTTCGGCGTCGCAACTGGCCAGCGCGGCGACCGCAACATCCCGGTAATGCGTCAGCGTGCCGGCGCGGGCGCCGGCCAGCGACGCGACCCGACGGGCATTGGATGCTTCGATATGACTGCAGCGGAAGCCTTTCAGTCCGTGCCCGGGCTCGCCGATACCGACCCGAACGCCATCCGGAAGTGTCGGCCGACGCGTCGAAACGCCTGTGGTGTCGAAACCGGCTGTGCCAATAGCGCTTCGCCAGCTAAACCAGCCGAACGCCACGAGAGAGCCGCCCGGGTGGATGAGGGTTGTGTCGGCGCGCATCTCGCGCGCAAGCGTGGTGAGCGCCTCGTTCAGCGATGACTGAGCGTCGCGGTGTTCCGGCGCCGAATCTACCCAGGCGATCACCCCGACGTGGTGGCGATTGACGTCGTAGCGCAACCGCTTGGACGCCCGCTGCGGGTCACGCTCGCGTTGGGTCAAGATGTCGTCGATCGCGTCCGTGCGGGCGGCGGCGGTGTTCCGCAGCCAGATCTCACGTTCGGCCTCATAGGCCTGCTCCGCGCGGTTCAACGCCGCGTCCACGTAGCCGAACATCCAGCTGGTGGCGAGCCGAAACGCCAATGCCTGCTGCGCCCGGTCAGTGGCGGCCGCAGTGATCCGGTCCCACATCCACTGCCACAGCAACGTTTGGGCCAGCCGGTAAAACCGCATCAAATTGGCCAGCGGAATCTGTCGCACCACGCCCGCTCGGGCAATGGCCAGGGTCGGTGCGGGCAATTCGACGTCGCGAGGGTCACCGGCCACGTCGATGATGTCGGCCAGTTGTCGGATGCCCGCCTCGGTGCTGACCAGGTTCTCCCTGACCGACTGCGGGTCGGGAAATAGGACTGGCATCTCTGTCTGCATCTGGGTAACGCACCGCTGCGCCAGTTCCGCTGCGGCAGAACGCAGTTCGGCGGCTATCGGGCGCAGCAGCTCATTCCAGACCTGCTCGGCGTCTGGCTCACGCAATGGTTCCCACGCCGGTTCCATGGCGGCTTAACATACTCCGATGTGACTTCGTCACAACGGACATCGGCAATGTTGGTGCGAGAAAACGAGCCGGCGCCCGCAGTGGCGTGTCGATGTATCCGACGCCGAGGCGATGGCACGGTTCGCCGGCGCCACCATCGCCCGGTTCGGCCGGGTAGACCCCGTGGTCAAGCCCGGGCGACGCGATTGAGGACAGCTAGTCGTGACATTGGGACCGGCTACGCGGATGCGATGCACAGGTTGGGTCTGCACAGCTGGAGTGATCCGGGGGAACCTGTCCCGCGCCAGGGGCTGTTTCGCGACATCCTCGGTGTCCGGGGGTAAAAGCGGGACCGCGCGGCCCGCGTTTGTTATCCGCTCACAATCTCCGGGATCGCTGTTGGCGCGCTGGCACGAGCTTCCATAGCCGTTGCGCGGCTAACTTTTTCAGCATGATCAAGCGTGACGCCGCCGCGTCGGCGGTCTAGGCCTTCGGACAACTACCCACACAAGGACAAGCCATGAACCTGATGTCACCGGTCGAGTCGATGATGTTTCTCGCCGAGTCACCCGGTCACCCTATGCACGTCGCCGGGTTGCAGCTGTTCGATCCACCGCAGGACAGCGGGCGGGAATTCGTCCGCGAGTACTACGAAGGGCTGCGGGCATGTGACGATGTGCAGCCGCTTTTTCGCAAGCGTCCAGCGACCCTGCCAGGAGGGCTGAGTGCCGCATGGTCCTCGGCGACCGACATCGACCTCGACTACCACGTGCGGCACTCGGCACTGCCCGGGCCCGGGCGGGTGAGGGAACTGCTCGAACTGGTATCGCGTCTGCAGTCCGGCATGCTCGACCGGCACCGTCCGTTGTGGGAAACCCATGTCATCGAGGGGCTCGCCGACGGACGCTTCGCCGTGTACACCAAGATCCATCACGGCCTCGTCGATGGGATATCGACCATCAACTTTCTGCAGAATTCGCTCAGTGCGGATCCACTCGACCGGGAGATCCGTGCGCCGTGGGCGTCGCCCATTCGAACCGACGAGCACACTGGAGCCTCGTCGAGGCTGCAAACCCTGGCCAGCACAATCAAATCGGTCCCGCGCCTTGGCTCCTCGACCCTCCGTTTGGCGCGTTCCGCCCTGCTCGAACAGCAGATGACCTTGCCGTTCCAGGCGCCGCGAACCATGCTCAACGTCCCGATCGGCGGTGCCCGACGCTGCGCTGCCCAGTCGTGGTCGCTGCAGCGCATCAAAGACGTCAAGAACGCCGCCGGTGTGTCCGTCAACGACGTCGTGCTTGCGATGTGTGCCGGCGCTCTGCGCGCATACCTGACCGATCAGCACGCGTTGCCCGAAAAGCCTTTGGTGGCAATGGTTCCAGTCAGTCTGCGCACTGCCGACGATGCTGCAGGCGGCAACGCGGTCGGGGCGGTGCTGGCCAATCTGGCCACGCACGTCGATGACCCCGCTCAGCGTCTGGCCGCGATCAACTCGTCCATGCAGCAGAACAAGGCGGTCCTCGCCGAGATGCCCAGGCCGCAGGCGATGGCGTTGGGAATGATGTTGCTCTCGCCGGTGGTGTTTGGCGGAGTGACGGGAATGTCGGCGACGCGACCGCCATTCAACGTGTGCATCTCGAACGTGCCGGGTTCCCGAAACCCGCTGTATGCAAATGGCGCTCGGCTGCAGGGCAACTATCCGATGTCGATCGCGGCCAACGGACAAGCGCTCAACATCACACTGGTCAGCAGCGGCGACAGCCTAGACTTCGGACTGGTGGGATGCCGCAGTGCCATGCCGCATCTGCAGCGGATGCTGGCCCATCTGGAGACGTCACTCAAAGACCTGGAGCAAGCCGTCGGGTTGTGACGAACCTGCAGCTACCAAGCGGACTGAGCTATTCGCGTGCCGCCCGCTACACGACGGCGTGACTGCCGATCGCTCGGGCGACCATTTTGCCGTCCTGGAAAACCTCCGCCTCCGAAGCGACGACGCGGCGACCGGCCTTCGTGGTGCGCGCAACGCAGGTCAGTAGTGTCCCGGGAACCGCGGGCCGCAGGTACTGAATCGTCAAGTCGAAATGCGGAGCCGTCAGCTGCTCGTCGAGTGCGGAATGGACCGCCAGTCCGGTGGCGGCGTCCAGGAGGGCCGCGAGGAATCCGCCATGGACCGTTCCGCGTTCATTGCAGTGTTCTGCCGTCGGCATGGCCTCCACGACGGCCTGCTGCTGGTCGGATCGCCCATACCGGAAGCCGAGGAGTTCGGCGAAGTGGTGCTTCATCGCCGCGTCAACCCTCCGGTCGGGAAGATCCTGCCAGTCAGCCGGAACCGACGCCGTCCACATCGGTGCGCGCTTTGCCCGGTAGGCCGCAACCGCCTCTCTGCTGTCATCACGTCCCATCAGTCGTCGATGAAGTTGGATCTCCAACTCGCCCACCTGCTGTGGTGCATAGCCATTGATCGCGGTGTCCCACAGCAGCCGCTTGGACAGCGCGGCGGACATTGGCGCCACGTTCTCGACGATGTCCGTTGCGATCGTCATGGCATGCTTCAGGACTTCGGTACCCGGCACGGCGGCATTGGCGATGCCCATTCTGGCGACTTCGGTACCACGGACTGTGCGGCCGGTCAGCAACAGGTCGGCCGCGGTGGCCAGCCCGACGAGACGCAGCAGCGTCCAATGCGACATGCAGTCACCGATCACGCCACGCCGCGATTGGACGACTCCGTACTTGGCTTCCTCGGCGGCGACACGGATGTCGGCCTGAAGCGCGAGGGTGAACCCGATACCGATGGCATGGCCGTTCATGGCCGCGATCACGGGCTTGCGAAGCTCGAACGCCGCCGGCTGGACCGGGGATGCGGAGAAGTCGCTGTGCGTGGGTGAGTCGAACGGATCGGCGTCGCTCATGTCGGCACCTGCGCAGAACGCCGATCCCGATCCGGTCACCACGATGACGCGCACGGAGTCGTCGCTGTCGCAGCGGCGGTAGGCTTCGCCGAGCCGGCGGCCGATCTCAGGGGTGTAAGCGTTGAGCGCGTCGGGTCGGTTCAGGGTAAGCAGTGCCACGCCGTTGCGGACTTCCCGTCTGAGGACGTCCTGCATCTCAGTAGGTGGCGGCACGGGTGGGCACCTTGCCACTGGAGTCCGTCCGGAAGAGGGCGTCGTTGTAATGGCATCCCGACGGCACGAAGTGAAAAGTCTTCTCCTCGGCGAACTTGTAATACAGCACCCGCCGGCCGGCGTTGGCGCCGGTGGGCGGCGGTGTGCTGTGCATGGTGTCGCCGTAGTGCAATGTCAGGTCGCCCGGCTGCGTCTCCAGCCGGACCACGGGAAGTGTGCCCTCCTGGCCCCACTGCATCCAGTGTTTGGTGTAGCGATGTGAGCCGGCCAGCACCATGAGTTGACCGTTGACGGCGTCGGCGACGTCGAGTTGTATGCCGGCCTGAACCAGGGGGCACATCACCGGGTGGCCGCCGATGCCGTCGTCGACGTGCCAGCCGAGATCACCGTCGCCCTGGACCACGTTGGAATTCTTGATGAAGACCATCGGGCCGTCGAGGCGGTCGTCGCACACTCTCAGGTTCGGGTTGGCCAAGCGGGCGAAGTGGGTCAGGCGCTCGTCGAAGCAGAGTTGCTGCAGCGCATCCGAATACCGGCCGAGGTAGTTGATCCGGGTCACCACCTCCTCTCCGTCGGCGTTGACCGACCACCACGAGAAAGGATCGCCGGGTTCGGCGCGGGCCCGCGCCTTCTCCACTTCCACACCCAGAGTTTCGGCTTCGGAGGCCGGGTAGACGCCGCGAATATGCAGGTAACCGGCAACCTCAAAGAAGTGGCGCATCTCGTCCTGGTCGTCGTCGGGGGCGAACGACCGGTGCAGGTCCAGCGGTCGGCCGTCGGCGTCGACGAGAGAGTCCCACACCGCATCGCTGTAGATCGGCATGGCGCTCAACAGCGTTCGGACGGCCGGCTCCCAGCGCCGCCAGCCGTCCACCGAGCCGCGGATGACCCGCGCCCGGTCGGTGCGCACCGATCCGCTGGCGGTCAGCAGGGCATGTAGGAACTCGGAGAAGGTCGCCTCGTCCAACTGGACCAGAGTCGCGGCCTCGGCGTCACCGGCGACGGCTTCGATTCCCTGCGATGTTGCTCGCCAGGTGAAGGTGGTGCCGTCGGGAATGCGGAAGGCCAGGGGAGGTGCGCCCACGAGGTCGTCGACCACCATGAACCCATGCCGGCCGTTGAGAGTGGGCAGCTTCGTGAGGTGGAAGTCGGTGAACGAGTAGGGAGCAAACGAGTCCGCGATTGCGTCGACCCACGGCAGCCCGGTGCCGGTCCGGTCCGTTCCCATCCGTCCCTCCGTGTTACTAGGCAACACAGATGTTTCTCTTTACACTACGGAGCATGGCGTCTTCGGTCAAGGAAATCCAATCGGTACGCAATGCGTGCCGGGTTCTGGAATTCATTGCGAGCCGGCAGCCCGTCGGCGTCAGCGACATCGCTCGCGCGACCGGCATCGACAAGAGCGCGGTGCATCGCCTCGCGGTCACCCTGAACGGGGCCGGCTGGCTGGACCGCACCGCCGAGGCTCGCTGGACCATCTCGCCGATGCTGTCCGGCACGTTTTCGAAGTCGGCGACACACTCGCTGACCGAAGCCGCGCGGCCGTTGCTGGAACATGCGCGCGACCAGACCGGAGAGACGGCGATGCTCGTCATCCCCGACGGGGAGCGCCTGCTCATCGCGGCGATCGCGGAGAGCCACCACACGCTCCGGGTGTCCGTCCGAGCGGGAGTAGAAATGCCGGCCCGCAGCAGTTCGGCGCTGCGGATCCTGGCGGCTCATGCTTCACCGGCGGATTTGGCGGTGTACAGGCAGGTCGATCCGGAGCTGACGGAGAACGCACTCGGGGCCGCTCGCGAGCGGGGGTGGGCGGTCAACGACGCCGAGCTCAGCGACGACACCCGCGCTGTCGGTGCGGCGCTGCTGGGTGCGGAGGGCAAGCCGGTGGGGGCGTTGGTGTTGTGCGGTCCCACGACCCGATTCACCCGCCGCGACATCGAACCGTTCGGCAAGCTCGTCGCCACCCTGGCCGCCGGCTGGGCCGCGAAATCCTAACCGCACGCCTCGTGCTCCGTCAGGCCGAAACCGCGCCGCGGCCGCGCCGATATCCCGTAGGCGCCAATGCCTCTGGGGCCGTCAGACCTCATCGGGCCGGGCGAGCACTTCGTCGGTGTATCCCGCCGTGCGGCAACCCCATTCGATGGTTATGCGCTGCCATCGTCGAAGGCTTCGGGCTGGTGAGGTTGGCGGACAGTGGTTTTCGACATCCCGATGAGCGGCGCGGTACGTTTCAGGTGCGTCGCCAGGCGCGCGATCCCCGGCGTCGACAGAACCGGGTGCAGGCGCATCCGCACTCGATGCCGATGTTCGAGATCGCGGCGCCGCGCACCAGAGTAGTGTGAAAGCCGTTTGGGCACAGCAGATTACGGCACGCCATCATAGTCGGCGTAGAACCCGCGGCCACTTTTGACTCCGAAGTCCCCGCGAGCGAGATATTCGCGCAGCAGCATGCGCGGGCCTTCGGGTATGCCGTCGCGGACTTGCGCGTAGTGCTCCTCGACGTCGAGCACCACGTCGAGACCGACCTGATCCATCATGCGGAACGGCCCGGCGGGTGAGCGGAAGACGTCCTGAAAGATGCGGTCGACATCCTCGGGCGTCGCCACGCCCTCCTGTACGACCATCAGCGCCTCGCGTTTGATGGCGGCCCAGATGCGGTTGAAGATGAAGCCGACGCTTTCCCGCCGAACCTCGAACGGCACGAGCCGGTAGCGGGGCAGAAGTTTTTTCAGCGCATCGATGACGGCGCTGTCGGTCGTGCCGCAGGACATCAATTCGACACTGTTGGCCAGCGGGGGCATCAGGAAATGCATGTTCAACAGCCGCTCGGGGTGCTTGACGGCGCCGGCCATCTGGCTGCTCGGATACGACGACGAGTTGGTCGCCACGATCGCGTCCTGGTCGGCGAGGTCGTCGACGGCGGCCAGCAGCGGCCGCTTGATCGCGAGATCTTCTGCCACCGACTCGATGATGAGCCAGGCTCCGCGAACGGCATCCTCGAGCGGTGTGACGACCTCGACGGTTCCCGGCGGTGGGTCGGAAACAGCGAGCATGTCACGAACGTGCGGTAGTTGGTCGGCCACGAAGCGCTTGGCTGATTCGGCACGATCCGGGGTGCGGTTGTAGATGCGTACCCGGCTGCCCCCGAGGGCGAACATCAGCGCGATACGAGCGCCGAGCGTACCCGCCCCGAGGACCAGAACGGGACGCTGTTCGATGTCGGCGGGAATCGCGTAGGACGCCGGCTGCGTGGTCGCCGCGCCGATATTCCCGTCGCCGATCTTGTCAGTGTTCATGCCCTGTCCCATTACCGTTGAAGTGGCGGCGCAGCGCCGGCCAGCGGCGAGCAACCGCCCGACTCTTTGTACCCAATGGTCGCAACGGGTCCAGGTGACCGCGATGCCGGGGCACGTGCGACCGGCGAGGGTCAGTTGTCGATTACAGCTCGCAGCGCTCGTGCGGCGCAGGGTCGTAACACGTCGGCGTCCCATGCGGGCAATAGGGGAGGCTGTGGTCAGCGGTTTTTCGCCAGCCCTGGCGAATCAGCTTTCTCGCCAGATACCGTGCGGCCTGCATTCCCTGCCCCCTGCTGTACTGAGGTCCGGAATATTCGATGCCGTAATAGGCGTCGTAGACATCCTCGGCGAGTGCGTCGATGAGTCTCCTTACTTCCGGTGGGGTGCTCATGGATGGTGAGTTCCCAATTAGGCATGAGCGAAAAACTGCGACGCTGAACTTCTACGGTTCGATGCGCTCGCGCGCGTCGCCGGACCGCTCACCCGTAACGTTGGGCTGTGGCGCATGATCTCAACGGCGGAGTTCGGGCAGCGCTCTACGTGACGCCAGTGTCACGCTCGGCCCCGAGGGTGACTGTGGCGTCACGTTCGACGACGCATCGCGCTCACGGGTCGGCAGCCAGCCTGGCGACCGCATCCGTGAGGGCCTCGACGCTGAGCGGCGTGCCGGTGATCAGCGAATGCACGGTGGCGCCGTCGAGAAACACCGTGACTGCTTCGGCGGCCCGTCGGCCGATGCGCGGTTCGAGCAGCGCGACCAGACCCTCCGGCCACAGCCGGGCCAGGGACTGTAACTCCGGCCGGTGACTTGCCGCGACGTACAACTCGCTCAGCGTGCGGTGCCGGTCCGGGTCGGTCAGGTATTCGGCCGTGAGCCGCGCCAGGGTGACGGGAAGATCGGCGGCCCGGTCGAGATCTCGCCGCCACTGCTCCAGCCAATCGGCGGCGCTCGTCGCGGCGTGGGCGAGTGCGGCTTCGCGCAGGGTCCCGAGGTCGCTGAAGTAGTAGGTCGTCGACCCGACCGGAACATCGGCCTCCGCGGCGACCCGGCGGTGCGTCAGTTCCCCGAGGCCGTGGCGGGCGATCACCCGCCCCGCCGCCTCGATGATCGCCTGCCGGCGCCCGACCGGGTCGCGGGGGCGGCGGTGCGGTTCCGCGGTCAATGCGCACCGGCAAGGTTCAACGTGAGCACCCCGCCGATGATCAGCCCGACGCCCAGAACCTTTGCCAGCGACACCGGCGAGCCGAGGAACAGCACGGCGATCAGCACGATTGCGGCCGTGCCGATCGCCGACCACAACGCATAGGCGACGTCGGTCTGCATGCCGCGCGCGATCGACAACGCCAGCAGAGCGAACGCGACGGCGTAACCGGTCAGGCAGACCACGGTCGGCCACAGCCGGGTGAACCCTTCGGTGCTCTTGAGCAGACTGGTCGCCACCACCTCGGCGAAGATCGCGCAGAACAGAAACAGATAAGCCAAGGCCCCTCCTCGTGTACGAACGTACATGTACAAATGTACATTACAGTTCCGATTTTGGTGTATCGCTCCGAATGCGCGACACTGGGGCGATGCGTTCCTGGATCGTCTGGGGTGTCGGGCTGGTGGCATACATTGTCGCCGTCTTGGACCGCACCACGCTGGGCGTCTCCGGTATGGAAGCGGCACAGCGCTTTTCCGCCAGTCCCGGGGTGCTGTCGACCTTCGTCGTGCTGCAGGTCGTCGTCTATTCGGGCACCCAGATTCCCGCCGGAGTACTGCTCGACCGCTTCGGCTCACGGGCGCTGATCGTCAGCGGCGCCACCCTGATGGCCGCCGGCCAGTTCGTTCTGGCGTTCACGGGGTCGTTGCCGACGGCCATCGCCGCGCGTGCGGTTGTCGGCCTGGGCGACGCGGTGATCTTCATCTCCGTGCTGCGCCTGGTCTCATACTGGTTCGAGCCCAGGCGTGTCCCGCTCGTCACCCAGCTGACCTACATCTGCGGTCAGCTCGGGCAGGTGCTGTCGGCCGTGCCGTTCTTGGCGATACTGCTCGGCGACGGCTGGGCCACCGCATACACGTCGGCTGCCGCGCTGGGCGTGATGTCGGCAGCACTTAGCCTGGCGCTGGTGCGCAACGCCCCGAAGGGCCATCCGGTGGCGTCCCAAAGCGCTACACTGCGCGACACGGTGGCCGGCATCAAGACGGTATGGTCGCGCCCGGGCACCCGGCTGGGTTTTTTCACCCACATGACCACCCAGTTCCCGCTCACGGTGTTCACGTTGATGTGGGGTGTGCCGTATCTGACCAAGGCCCAGGGGCTTTCGCCTCACCTCGCGGGTGCGTTGCTGACCGTATCGGTGGTCGCGGCGATCACCTCAGGGCTTGTCCTGGGCATCCTGACCGGTCGCCACCCGCACCGGCGGTCCACCATGGCGCTGAGCATCATTGTCGCCAACGTCGTGGCCTGGACCGTCGTGCTGGCGTTGCCGGGGCGCACTCCGCTGTGGTTGCTGGTCACGTTGATCGTCGTCGTCTCCGTCGGAGGACCGGCATCGATGATCGGACTGGACTTCGCGCGGACGTTCAACACCAGTGCGACGCTGGGCACCGCAAAGGGCATCGTCAACATGGCCGGATTCTTTGCTGCCCTGCTGGTCATGCAGGCGATGGGAATGATCCTCGAGATCACCGACGACTACTCATTCGACTGGTTCCGGCTGGCCTGGACGGTGCAATATCCCGTCTGGGCGCTGGGCATCGTCGGTATCGTGGTCACGCGCCGTAAAGTGCGTCTACTCAAGCGAATTGCGGAACACGATATTGTGGCCGGCAGCACCGAGACAGTGGCGTCGGGCTAACGCCGCCGTCGATGGCCGTTTGCGACCGAAACCGATCGCGAAGCGCGGGAATTCAAACGCTGCCGATGCGTTCGGTGCAGTAGGTCCTTTTCGGTTGTGTATACGTCAGGGCGCGTGTGCGTTTGGGACAAGCGGACGCGTCCGTGCTGCCGTCGATTCGTTTGACGACCCTGACGGTGCCGCTGGTGCAGCTTGTTTGGCGGACCGTCTTGTCGTCGTGCTCGGAGGCGTAGCACTGGCCCTGAAGTAGGTTGGCTGCAAAGCACATCCGTACGCCGTTGTGCTCCGCCGACAGGTAGCTGCTGTCGTTCCGCTTGCCGTCGGGACAATCTCCTTTCGAGTCGGTGTTGGCGGCGTATTGGAGCACCGCGTCCGGATTCGAGCAACTGCTCGGGCGCCAATCGGGTTTGTCGGTCAGGATCGCGTTGGTCAGGCAGTCGCCGATCGCCAGGCGGCTGGAGTGTCGTACGGCATGGGCGAGGGTCCCGACCAGTGCCAGCGCGCCCACGACAAGCAGCACCATGCCGGCGACGACGAAGCCGGTGCCGGCCGACTTCGGCGGTGTCGGCCGCGGCGGCATCGGATAACCGGGTGGGTATCCGCCGTAGCCCGGCTGACCGGCTGCCGGATATCCCGGCAGATAGCCCGGCGGCGGCGGGTAGCCCGGTGAGTACCCGATCGACGCTTGTTTACGTGCCGCCGAACGCTTCCGTATTCCGACGATCAGCAGGATCAGGCCCGTGACCGGCAACAAGAGCGAACCGACGATTGTCCCCGCCAACGCCGCGGCGTTCATGGTGCTCCTCCCGCGGGAAAGGACTGCTGGCCAGCATCATCATGCTCGACGCCGGTCGAGACGTCCGGGGAATCGCGGCATTCGGTTAGTTTCCGGGTGACTGCCCCAGGCCGCCGGCACCGTAGTAGCCCAGCCGAAGCAATGCGGTGATCTCGCTGACCAATGGCATCCGCGGGTTGGTGCGGTTGCTCAGATCCTCGAAGGCCGTCATCGCCAACGCCGGCAGCGCCGCGAGAAACGCCTCTTCGTCGACGCCGAACTCCCGCAGCGACCGCGGCATCTTCAGCCGGTCCAGCAGGTCGTCGACCCCTTGGAACAACCGGCGGCGGCACTCGTCGGGCTCGTGGCCGCCGAAGATCAGCTGGCCCAGCTGCGCGTACTTGTCCGGGGCGATATAGGCCGAATATCCGGGTGCCGGCATGAATTTGGTCGGCAGACTTGCGTTGTAGCGCAACACATGGGGCAGGAAAATTCCGTTCGCGCGGCCGTGCGAGATCCCGAATTTCGCGCCGACGGCATGGGCGAGCGCGTGGTTCGTGCCGACGAATGCGTTCGAAAACGCAAGTCCGGCAAGGGTTGCCGCATTGGACATGGCGGTGCGCGCGGACAGGTCGTCGGGATGCTCATAGGCTCGCGGCAACGCGTCGAAGATCAGCCGCGCCGCCTGGGCGCACAACGCATCGGTATAAGGCGAGGCGAAAATCGAAACACCCGCCTCCAGCGCGTGGGTCAGCGCGTCGATGCCGGTGTCGGCGGTCAGTTGCTGCGGCATCGACGAGGTCAAAACCGGGTCGACGATCGCCAGATCGGGCACCAGGCTGTAGTCGACCAGCGTTTCCTTCTTGCCGCGCACCGTCAACACTGCCGCCGGCGACACTTCCGAACCGGTGCCCGATGTCGTTGGGACAGCGACCAATTGGATGCGATGACGGTCGACCGGGTAGTCGGCTACCCGCTTGCGGGGGTCGAGGAACGGCATCGTCAGCTCGTCGAGGCTCTTCTCCGGGTGTTCGTAGAACAGCCGGATCGCCTTGCCGGCGTCGAGCACCGAGCCGCCGCCGACGGCGATTAAAAGATCAGGTTGCACCCGCTGCAGCAGCGCGACACCGCGGCGGATGGTCGACTCGTCGGGCTCCGGGGTGACCTCGGCGAACACCTGCACGTGGTTGGTGCGCAACTTGGAGCGCAGCGTGTCGATCACGCCGCGCTCCTCGGTCAGGGCATCGGTCACCAAGACGACGGTTTCGCTGTCCAGCTCGCGCAGATTGTCCAACGCGCCTTCGTTGAAGTAGGTGTTGGACGGGACGCGGAACCACTGCGGCGGGGTGCGGCGGCGCGAGACGGTCTTGATGTTGAGCAGTTGTCGGTAGTTGACGTTCTCGGTGGTGCTCGACCCGCCCCAGGTACCGCATCCCAACGAGAACGTGGGCGTCAGGTTGTTGTAGACGCCGCCGAGCGCCCCGACCGAGGTGGGTGCGTTGACCAGGATGCGGCCGGTGCGAACCGCCAAACCGTATGCCTGGATCACCTTTTCGTCATTGGCGTAAACCGCCGACGTGTGGCCCAGACCGCCGTGCTCGGTGACCAGGACGGCGATGTCGATGGCGTGCTGCACGCTGCGCGCGCGCACCACTCCGAGCACGGGCATCAGCTTTTCCTGCACCAACGGATGCCCGGCGAGTTCGTCGAGATCGGCCGGCAGCGCCGCCAGCAGCACCTTCACCGTCGGTGACACGCTGAACCCGGCCCGTGCGGCCAATTCCGACGCCTTCTGTCCGACCGCCGCCAGCGAGATCTTGTCGCCGCAGCCGAACGCGAACTCGGCCACCGCCTTGGCCTGCTCGGGGGTGAGCAGCTGGGCGCCCATCCGCTCGAACTCGGCGATCACCTCGTCGTAGATCTCGTCGTCGATGACGCAGGTCTGCTCGGCCGGGCAGATGACCGAGGAGTCAAAGGTTTTCGAGATCAGGATGTCGACGACGGCGCCCTTGAGGTCCGCCGTCTTGTGGATGTAGATGGGCGCGTTGCCGGGCCCGACCGACAGGCCCGGCTTTCCGGCCGCATTCGCCAGAGCGACGATCTTCGGGCCACCGGTCACCCAGATGAAATCGACCTGCGGGTGTTTGAACAGGTAGTGCGTCACTTCGTGGGCGGCGTCGGGAATGACCTGCAGCGCCCCCGGCGGCATCCCCGCCGCCTCGGCCGCCGTGCGAAGGACTGCCAGGCTGCGTTCACACGAACGCACCGCATACGGCGACGGCCGGAACAGGATGGCGTTGCGGGTTTTGGCGGCCACGATCGCCTTGAACAGCACCGTCGAGGTCGGGTTGGTCACCGGCGTGATGGCCAGCACCACCCCGATGGGCTCGGCCACGTAGGCGATGTTGTGCTCGACGTCCTCGTCGATGACCCCCACCGATTTCTTGTCACGCAGGTAGTCGTGCAGGAACTCGGTCGCCACGTAGTTCTTGACCACCTTGTCCTCGAAGACGCCGAACCCGGTCTCCTCGATCGCCACGCCGGCCAGTTCCCCCGCCGCCCGAACTCCGGCGCGCACCATCGCCTCGACGATCGCATCGACCTGCTGCTGGTCGAGCGTGCGGAATGCTCGGGCCGCCTGCGCTGCCGTGGCGACGATGGCGTCGACCTCGCGTCTGCGGTGCTCGTCGACCGCGGGTGCGTCAACGGGGGCGGCTTTTTCGGTGTGCGTAGTGGTCATGGTCGGATCCTTGATTCGGTGAAGGGGACCGCGGGTCTCCCCAATGACCCGATGCTAGGGGTCTGCGGTGGGGCGCAACGAGGGTCGGAAGGCCCCAGGTTGTTGTACGTTGACGCGGTGTCAGTAGAGCCGGACAACAACGACGTCGAGTCGTTGGGGTTGCTCGATCACCTCGACGGCCGGGCGCGTCAGGAGCGTGCCGAGCTCATTAACTGGCTGTTGGATCGTGGGTTCGACGTCGACCAGATCCGCGACGCGTTCATTCCGATGCTATTGCCCGCCAATCGCGCGATCGGCGACGACGGAACCACGGTGTCGGCCCGCGAGATTTCGGAGTCCAGTGGCGTCAGCCTCGAGCTGCTGCAACGCCTGCACCGCGCGGCCGGGCTGGTTCGGGTCTACGACCCCGATTCACCGCTGCGGTCCCGCGCCGACGCTGAGGCGGTGCTCAATGCCGCGCGGCTGGTCGACCTGGGCTTGGATCCGGCACGGGTCGGATTGGTCGTGCGACTTCTGGTCGAGGGCCTCACCGGCCCGGCGGTGGCGCTGCGCCGCGCGGCCCTGCAGGCATCGCTGAGCCCGGGCGCCACCGAACTCGAGCTGGCGAAGGCCTTCGAACACCTGGCGCGACAGGCCGAGCCGCTGCTTGGCCCGATGGTCGACGACTTGTTGCGGCTGGTGCTTCGACATTCGTTCGAGACCGAGGCGATCAACGTGGCCGAGCGCGCCGCCGGCACCTTGCCGGGTGCGCGGGACGTGGCCGTTGCCTTCGCCGATCTCGTCGGGTTCACGCGGCTGGGGGAGCAGCTGCCGCCGGACGACCTGGGACTGATCGCCTTTCGGCTCAGCGATCTGGCTCACGATGTCACGACGAGTCCGGTGCAGTTCGTCAAGACGATCGGCGACGCGGTGATGCTGGTCTGCGCCGAACCGCCGCAACTGCTGACCACGGTCCTGGACCTGGTCGAGGCGGCGGCCGCCGAGAAAATCCTGCGGCTGCGGGTGGGATTCGCGTTCGGACGCGCCATCAGCCGTTCCGGAGACTGGTACGGCAGCCCGGTCAACATGGCCAGCCGGATCACCCACGCGGCGCCTTCGGGCGCGGTGTGGCTGACCGAGGCCGCACGCGAGGCGATCGGCGACGCGCCGGGCCTCGAGTGGTCGTTCGTCGGCGCACGCCATCTCCGCGGGATTCACGGCGAGGTTCGGCTGTACGCCGTCCGGCGGGCCGCGACGGGGTGATCCGCTTTCACCACCGGTGTCAGGAGTCGAGATCGGTTCCGGCGCTGAGCTGTTCCCAGGTGGCGATCTCGTTGGCCCGCTGCTCGGCGATGTAGCGGTACAGGGCCAAGGCGTCGGGTCCCAAAAGCAAAAACCCCGGCGGTTCCGGTGATTCGACGGCCGTGATGATTGCCGCCGCGGCCTTGGCGGGGTCGCCCTGTTGGTTGCCGTGCATGGTGTCGTTTTCGATGCGGCGCTGCCCGGCGGTGGCGGCGTAGTCGTCGATAACTGTGGTCGACTGGGTCAGCGATCGGCCGGCGAAGTCGGTGCGAAATGCCCCGGGTTCGACGACGATGACCGAAATACCAAGGGGCGCAACCTCACCGCGCAGCGCCCCACTCATGCCCTCGAGGGCGGCCTTCGCCGCGGAGTAGTAGCCGGAGGCCACCGGGGTCAGCTGAACGGTGATCGAGGAGATGTTCACGATCGAGCCGGAGCGGCGAGCCCGCATGCCAGGTAGTACGGCCTTGATCATCGCGACACTGCCGAAGAAATGCGTCTCGAACAGGGCGCGGATGTCGGCGTCGTCGCCCTCTTCGACCGCGGAGCGGTATCCGTAGCCGGCGTTGTTGACCAGCACGTCGACACCGCCGAACCGCTTTTCGGCCACGCGCACCGCGGAGGTGACCTGGTCGGGTTTGGTGACGTCGAGGTCCGCGGCCAGCACGCGGTCGGGCGTTGCGTCGGCCAGCTCGGCGACCGTGGTGACGTCACGTGCGGTGACGACGACGTTGTGGCCGGTGTCGATAGCGGCTTCGGCGAGCGCACGCCCGAGCCCGCTCGAGCAGCCGGTGATGAGCCATGTGGACATGGAGAATGTCTCCTTTCGGTCGAGACAACCTTGGCACAACGCGGCAGGCCGTCGGCGGCCTCGGCAGGTATTCCGCCGAGCGTGAGGCTGTTGCGAATTTTCGTGCGAAATCTCGCAGCGGTTACACGTTCGACGCTGCGCCGCCGGCGCAGCCTGCGCTAGCGGGCTCCCGCAAGATCGTCAATGACCGTCTCGGCCGCCTTCTTACCGGTTGCCAGCGCGCCCTCGGTGCACGCGATCGGAAACAGGTACTCGCCCGCCAGGTACAAACCGCTGACATCGTGCAGGTGATTGTCGAGCAGGTCCTGAATTGCCACGAACTGCCCGGGGGATTGCAGGTTGATGGCGCGATCCCAGCGGAAAACCTTGGTGATTTTCGGCTCGTCGGGGAAGGCGGGGCATATCTTCTGCACCTCGGAGATCACCAGCCGGCGGCGTTCCTCCTCGCTCAATTCGGCGAGCTTTTCATCCTCCCAGCCACGAGTGGGGACAATGACCACCGGCTTATCCCTCGAGTTGCTGCCCAGAGAGGCAAAATCGAGGACCGTCTGCTCGCCGGCAGGGATCATGACGACGTAGAAAGGCGTGTCTTGCTGCTCGACGAGCGGTTTGTCCAGACCGAACTGATAGTAGTAGGTGGAGCTGTATTTGCACGTGGCAAGGGCGTTGTGCATCGCCTCGGGAAGATCGGGGATCAACTGCCGTGCGACCACGGCGTCGACGGCGCAGACCACCCGCTGCGACTCGACAAAGCCGTCCTGCGTTTCCACGCCCAGCACCCTGCTGTCCTCGATGACCACCTTGGTCACCGGGGTATTGAGACGGACGCAATCGCGCACCCGCTCGTACAACCCGGCGGTGATGCTTCCCAGGCCGCCCTCCATCGATCGCATCCCCTTCATCAAGGAGAAGAGCAGAATCGGATGGACGACCGAAATATCCTTCGGGCGCGCCAGGATCATGGTCGACAAGAACGGGTGAAACACCCATTCCAGGGCCTCTCGCCCGCCGTGTGCCAGCACGAAATCTTCGGCGCTGGTATTGGAGATCTCGGCCAAGGCGCCGAACTCTTGATTCTCGGTGTCCACCAAGTTCATGTACCGGCGCAGCGCGACGAACGCCTTCAGGGTCTGGGGATACGTTTTCCAGGGAATCCCGGTAAAGAAAAATTTCACGTTCTCGGGCAGCGTCTTGATGGTTTCCCGGAAATTGCCTCCGACGAACAACGTGCGCACTTTGCCATTACGGACAAACCCGTAACGCTGCTTTTGGATGGAATATATCCGGTCCAACAGACCGAGTTCCGCCAGGTATTCGAAAGTGGTGGCCCATTGCGGTTCGGTGCTGCCCGCGCCGGCCACAAATTCGTACCCGTCTTCGGCGACGGTCCGGCAACGCCCGCCCACCACATCGCTCGCCTCGAAGGTGATGACCTCGACACCGTGTTTACGCAGCGTGTACGTGGCGGAAAGACCGGCACAGCCGGCCCCGATCACGACAATCCTGTTGGTGGGCATGTCTTCTCCTTCGAGTCCCGTTGGCACCACGGAGCGCGGCATGCATACCGAGCTTTCCAGGGAAATCCGGCCCGGTCGCGCCCGGCCCGGCGTTAGCTTGGTGCCATGAGTTCACGGCCCTGGAACCTGGCCGACATCATCGAGCAGATGGCCGACTCGGTCGCCGACCGGCCCGCCGTCGTCACCGAGGACCGCGAGTACTCCTACGGCGAAATCGACGAGCGCGCAACGCGGTTGGCCAACCACCTGGTGTCCGTGGGCATCCGACCCGGTGACCGTGTCGCGGTGCACGCGATGAACTGCATCGAGTGGGTGGACGCGTTCTACGGGGCGTTCAAGGCGCGCGCGGTCCCGATCAACGTCAATTACCGCTACCGGCAGAACGAGCTGATGCACATCTACGGAAACTCCGGATCCGTGCTGGCGATCGTCGCGCCCGACTACGTCGATCTGGTCAACGAGATCCGGCCCGCACTGCCGCACATGGGCCAGTTGCTGGTGCTGGGCGAGGACTACGACGCGGCGTTGGACAGCGCGTCACCGCAGCGCCGCATCACCGGCCGCGGCGGCGACGACCTCTACATCCTGTACACCGGCGGCACCACCGGTCTGCCCAAGGGCGTGGTGTGGCGCCAGGAAGACCTGATCCGCGGCGCGCTGAACGCCCAGCGCTGGAATGCCCCGCTGGACAGCGTCGAGCAGCTCGGCGCGGAGGCGGCAGCCAACGAGTTCCCGGTGCGGGTGCTCACCGTCGGACCCCTGATGCATGGCGGCACCCAGTGGATCCTGGGCAACTGCCACGTCGCCGGCGGCACTTTCGTCGTGACCACCCAGCGCAGCTTCGACCCGGCCAAGACGCTCGACCTGGCATCCAGGGCCAAGGTCACCGCGATCGCCGTCCTCGGGGACGCCACCGCCCGCCCGCTTGCCGAAGCGCTGCTGGCCGAACCGGACCGGTGGGATCTGGGCAGCGTGCTGGCGGTGGCCAACGGGGCGGCGCCGTTGTCGGCGGGCGTGCGCGCGCAGCTGCGCGAGGCGCTGCCCAACCGCATCATCAGGGATACCCTGGGCGCTTCGGAGTCCGGCGTCACGCTGAACCGCTTCGACGACGGAAAGCCCAGGACCACGCCGATATTCGACGCGGACGCCGACGTCATGGTGGTCGACGAGCAGCTGCGGCCCTGCCCGGTCGGCCAGGTCGGCATGCTGGCGCGCGGCGGCGCCATTCCGCTGGGCTACTTCAACGACCCGGACAAGACGGCGGCCGCCTTCAAACACATAGACGGCAAACGCTGGGTCCTGCCCGGCGATCTCGCCCGCCGCGAGCCGGACGGCACCATCTCGCTGCTGGGCCGCGGCGCGGTCACCATCAACTCCGGCGGCGAGAAGATCCACCCCGAGGAGGTCGAGGGCGTGCTGCTGCAACACCCCGACGTGTTCGACGCCGGTGTGGTCGGCACCCCGCACGAACGGTGGGGCGAACAGGTCACCGCGCTGGTGCAGTTGCGCGCCGGTGCGACATTGAGCCTGGAGCAGCTGCAAGACCACAGCCGCAAGCTCATCGCCGGGTTCAAGGCGCCCAAGGTGCTGCTCATGGTCGACCAGGTGCCGCGCACCGTGCTCGGCAAGGTTGACTACCGCGCGCTGAAGTCGCTGGCGCTCGAACTCTTGGGCCGCGAGAAACCCGAGCCCGACCGCGGTCGGACCAATCTCGGCGGATAGGGGTGTTTTCGAGGTTGCCTGGCCCGCGACGCTCTACGCTGTCGTCGTGAGGCGGTTGTCCGCTCTGGACGCGGCGTTCTGGTTCGCCGAGACCCATACCTGCCCAATGCACATCGGCGGTCTGGCGATCTGTGATCCCGCCGAGGCGCCCAGCTTCAGTTTCGATGTGGTCAAAGACCTCATGGCTGCCCGTCTTCCGGAGCTGCCGTTGCTGCGGTGCCGGGTCGCCGGCGCGCCCCTTGGCTTGGACCGTCCATGGTGGGTCGAGGACACCAAGCTCGACATCGACTACCACATCCGGCGCGTTGCGGTGCCCTCGCCGGGCGGACGCCGCGAGCTGGAGGAGCTTGTCGGCCGCCTGATGTCCTATCCGCTGGAGCGCAGCAGACCCCTGTGGGAAATGTGGTTCATCGAGGGTCTCGAGGGCGGTCGTGCCGCGACCCTTACCAAAATCCATCACGCCCTCATCGACGGGGTGTCGGGCGCCGGCCTGAGTGAGATCATGCTGGACGTCACGCCGGAACCGCGGCCACCGGCCGTCGGGGTCCAGGAGTCGCCGGCGGCCGGCATGCCGCGTTTCGAGCGGCGCGCACTGGGCGCCATGTTCAACGTCACCGTCGCGACCCCCTACCGGTTGGCGCGGATCCTGCAGCAGACGCTGGTTCAGCAACTGGCCGTGCGGCGACTGGCCAACAAGCCGCCGCATTTCTTCCAGGCGCCGACCACCCGGTTCAACGCCGACCTCACGCCCGAGCGGCGGGTCGCATTCACCCGGGTGCCGCTGCAGCGGGTCAGGGCCGTCAAGCAGGCCTGCGGTGTGAAGCTGAACGATGTTGTGATGGCGATGGTTTCGGGTGCCCTGCGCGGCTATCTCGAGGATCGTGGGGAGCTGCCGGAGCGGCCGTTGATCGCCCAGATCCCGGTCTCGACCCACCGCGATGACTCGCAGTCCGCCAACCAGATCGCGTCGATGACGATGAGTCTGGCCACCAACGTCGCCGATGTCGCGGAGCGGCTGAACACCATCTACCGAAATTCCCGGGGCGCCAAGGAGATGGCTAAGGCGCTTACGGCCCACCAGATCATGGGCCTGACCGATACGACGCCGCCGGGCCTGCTGGCCCTGGCCGTCCGGGCCTACACCGCCAGCCATCTCGGCGGCCGCGTCGCCCCGATAAACCTCGTCGTCTCCAACGTCCCCGGGCCCGACTTCCCGATCTACCTGGCCGGTGCGGTGGTGGAAAGCCTGATACCGATCGGCCCCCTGACCATGGAGGTGGGCCTGAACGTCACCTGCTTCAGCTACCGCGGGTCCATCGATTTCGGTTTCGTCACCACCCCGGAGGTCGCCGACGATATCGACGAACTCGCCGACGCCATCGAGCCCGCGCTGACGCAACTGGAGGAAGCCGCCGGCCTCGTGGCCTGAATCGGCAACTACGAAAGGAATTTACAGTGCAGACGCTCGAACGCGTGCTGGCCGGGCACCGGTTCTTCAGCGGGATGGATCCTCGCCACCTGCAGTTGGCTGTCGGGTGCGCGGCGAATGTGCGCTTCAATGCCGGCGAGTTGATCTGCCGTGAAGGTGAGCAGGCTGATCAGTTCTATCTCATTCGGGCCGGAAAGATCGCGCTCGAAACCTCTTCTCCCGGCCACGGCAGCCTGGTCGTGCAGACGCTCGGCGACGGCGACATCCTCGGATGGTCGTGGTTGGTGCCGCCCTACCACTGGCGCTTCGATGCGCGCGCGGCCGAAATGACGCGGGCGATCGGTTTCGACGGCAAGTGCCTGCGCCAGAAATGCGAAGAGGATCACGAACTCGGGTACGAGCTGCAAAAGCGTGTCATTGCCGTGCTCGGACAGTATCTCGACGCGACCAGGTTCCGGCTCTTGGACATCTATCGCGACGCCATCGAATGAGGCCATTGCGACGACGCCGAAGGCTCGCCAGAACTCGCAGCGGAGCTTGGCATCCGCACAGCTCAGCGCTGGGACCACAGTGGTTCATCGAGACTGCAGCCACCGCGACCGCGCTCGGCGAGTCGTGAACGTGTCCGCAGTGTCGCGGTCAGCGCGACGCCCTCACCAAGTCGCGGCTTAGCCGTGGAATGCCGGGCCGCCGAAGCGCTCCCGGGTGACGAACTCCGCAACCGGCCGGCGGCGCAGCTTCGTCAGCTGGCGGGTGGGCCTGCCGAGCGGCACGATCGCGGCGACCGCGTGATTGCCCGGAATGTCCAGCAATGCACGAACCTGCTCCTCCCCGGCGATCGCCATGGTGGTGATGGTGCCGCCGTAGCCCTCGTTTCGAGCGGCCAGCAGGATGTTCCACACCAACGGATACACCGACGCGCCGGCGGCGATGCCGACCCGGTCCAGGTCCCGATCCAGCGCCGCGACCACCTCCAGGTCAACGGAAACCACCAGTACCACAGGCGCTTTCGTAACCGAAGCAACGAATGCGTCCGGAACTTCGGTGCTGTCGACAACCTCCTGCGGCACACTGCTGGGATGAATTGAATTCCAAGGATTTTCACCGGCCGTCAACTGCGCGAGGTAGCGGCGGGCGGCCGGGATGCCCAGCTCGGCCAGGCGACGACGGACGTCGGCGTCGCGCACCACGGTGATGTGGGCGCCTTGCCGGTTGCCGCCGCTGGGGGCGAACCGGGCGTTGTCGAAGATGCGCGACAACACCTCGTCGGGCAGCGGGTCGTCGGTGAACTGGCGCGCCGCGAACGTCGTGCGCATGACGTCGTACAGCTCCATGGCCGTGCTCAGCTCGCAGCGGGTGCGCGTCGTTCCAGCCGGAAGGTGCGCTTGAAGCCGGTGGGCTGCGTCGTCAGGGTCACTTCCACCGCGCCGCCGGGGGCGACGACGTAGCGCTCCTCGACATCGGGACCGTCGTTGCACCGGCCGACGGGCTGCCGCCCAAGGTCGTGGCGGTCATGCAGGGCAGGGTCGAAGGGGAAGTAGACGGGATCGTAGGGGGTCACGTCCCCGTCGGGACGGCCGTCGACCAGGCGGCTGCACTCCACGAACCGGAAATGTCCGATGTTGTGGGCCGCCCGATAGGTTCGCCTGATGATCAGCGGCGAATGCCCGTCGGCGGGAAGCGCGGCGTCCTTGAGCACGATCGGGTCGAATACCACGCCGGCGCCGGCCTGCGCCTCGCGGAAAACTCCGAAATGCCGCGAAAAGTGTTCGGACAACTGGAAATTCGCTTTCGTGTCGAGAAATACCGCCAGCCCGATAGCGGTTGCGGCAAACGGGTGCGGCGAGCGTTTGACGCGTTTCTCCCCGAAGGCGGTGCGCAGCATCCGCACGATGAGCGGAAAGCCGCCGGCCCCGCCCACCAGGTAGATGCCTGCTACCTCGGACCAGGCGACGCCGCTTCCGGCTGCCGCCGGGTCGCGCAGCACCCGCGAGAGCACGTCGATGGTCTTGTCCACGAGCGGCGCGCAGGCCGAGTACACATCGTCGATGCCGCAAGCGAACGGTGGCCGGTCGGTCCCGTCGACCACCGTCAGGTCCACCAGGAAGCGGCGGGTCTGCGCCCCGATGGCCTCCTTGCGGGCGGCGCATTCCTCCCGCAGCGGGTCGGATGCCGCGGCGACCGGCGGCAGCTTGGCCCCGGACACGACGAGCTTCACTATCGCCTCGTCGAAATCGTCGCCACCCAGACGCTGGATGCCCTCGCTGACGACGACCTCGTTGACCTGGCCCGTCATTTTCAGCAGCGAGGCGTCGAAGGTGCCGCCGCCGAGGTCGTAGATCAGGACGTATTCGCGTTTGGCGGTGATGGTGGAGCGGTACCGGTGGGCATACTCGAGACTGGCCGCAGACGGTTCGTTCAGCATTGCGACGACGTGAAAGCCCGCCGCGAGAAAGGCGTCCAGCGTCATAAAGCGTTGGGCGCTGGACGCATTGGCCGGCACACTGATCGCGGCCTCAATCGGCTCGCCCGGCCCGAGGCCGGCATTGGAGCGATGCCGAAGATCGTCTTTGAACCGCGCCAGATAGCCGGTGAGCAACTCGGCCAGCGGGTAATCGCGGCCGGCCAGGTTCACCTCGGTGTGCGGTCCGGCGTCGTTGAGCAGACGTTTGAACGAGCGCAGTACCGACCATCCCGGCTCGCGGCGCACGGCGGCGGCGTCCAGCCCGAACCGGATCTCTCCGGCCGCGTTCGCCGCGATGAGTGATGGCCAAGCCTCTACCCCGTCGAACGAAACGACGGGATAGTTGCCTCTGTCGACGACCGCGGCGACGGTGTGGGTGGTGCCGAAGTCGATACCGACTCTCATCGCACCCAATTTTAGGCCTGATACCAGGCAGTCCGGCACTACCCGCGTTGTCCGGCGTGCCGTCGGGTCGGGTGATTCGGTGACTTTGGCCTCTACGCCAAGCGCGCCCGGCGAGGAGACGATGGCCGCAGCGCAATTGCATCGGGTGGACAAACGCGAGGAGGCATGGTGATCGAGCGCCTGGAGGGCTTCCCCGACAACGTTGCCGCGTTCGCGTTCCACGGGCACGTTACGAAGTCCGATTACGACGCCATACTCATACCCGATTTCGAAGACAGACTCGCCCGCCACAAGAAGGTGCGGATCTATTGTGAAATACCGCCTGATTTCCAGAAATTCGATCCCGGTGCGGTCTGGGAGGATTCGAAGTTCGGTTTCGGCCACTTCTTCGACTGGGAACGCGCCGCCTTGGTCACCGACGTGGAATGGATGGCGCATGTGGCGAAATTCAGCCAGTTCTTCGGCTTTCTGTGGCCCGGCGAGTACCGCGCATTCTCGAACGCCGGTGTCGACGAAGCGCGCAAGTGGATCGCCGAACCGCACGAGTGACTGCGATAGTGCGCGCGGCCGACAACGCATCCGGTCGCGGGCTTGCGTCCTGGCGGCTCTGCCCGCGGCCGCAGTGCTTGCCGCAACGCCGCCCGCGAACGCGGACAACAAGCGGCTCAACGACGGTGTCGTCGCGAATGTCTACACCGTGCAGCACAACGCCGGCTGCACCAACGATGTGCGGATCAACCTGCAGCTGCAACTCGCGGCGCAATGGCACACCGTCGACGTGCTCAACAACCGCGCCCTCGACGGTGACCTCGGCTCCGACGGCTCGACCGTGCAGGACCGCGCGATCGCCGCGGGCTATCGCGGCAGCGTCGCCGAGACGGTGGCTATCAACCCGGCCCTGGCGATCAGCGGCATCGAGGTGATCAACCAGTGGTATTACAACCCCGCCTACCTGGCGATCATGCAGAACTGCGCCTATACGCAGATGGGCGTGTGGTCGGAGAACAGCCTGGACCGCAGCGTGGTGGTCGCCGTATACGGCGCGCCGGCCGAGCATTCCTCGCCACGGGGCTCAGCCTGACACTGTCCGGGGTGATGTGCACCGGCGCACCCGCTGCACACGCCGACGCGGTGGCCTACCTGGTCAATGTGACGGTGCGGCCGGGCTACAACTTTCCCGACGCCGCGACCGCGCTCGCATATGGGAATGGCATCTGTGAGAAGGTGCGGGCCGGCGAGCGCTACCCACAGATCATCACCGAGGTCAAAAGCGACTTCGACACCTCCGACGAGTACCAGGCGTCCTATCTGATCAGCCAGGCGGTCGGCGAACTGTGCCCGGCCCAGATCTGGCAATTGCGGCAATCGGCCGGCGGATACGTTCCACCGGCAGGTTCGTGAGGATGTCCGGTACTCAAGCTGCAGAGGACCTTCGTCTAGACACTTCTGACAAACGGCTCTTCCTCGAAGTACGAGGTTGCGACAATAGTCCCTGCAAGAACTCGGCAACACACTCGAGCGCACTAGCGTGCAACAGGAAAGGGAAGCCGCGCTGATGGTTTCATCCGACACCGTCATCAAGCCGCTGCGTTCCGTCGGGGAATTCTTCGCCATGTCGCTGGACACCTTGGTGGCGATGTTCAAATGGCCTTTCCCGTGGCGGGAGTTTCTGCTGCAAAGCTGGTTCGTGGCACGGGTTTCCATCATTCCGACGCTGTTGCTGGCAATTCCGTTCACCGTGCTGGTGGTGTTCACCCTCAACATCCTGTTGGTGGAGTTCGGCGCCGCCGACTTCTCCGGCACCGGCGCAGCCACCGCCTCGGTCACCCAGATCGGGCCGATCGTGACGGTGCTCGTCGTCGCCGGCACCGGAGCCACCGCGATGTGCGCCGACTTGGGCGCCCGGACCATTCACGACGAACTGGACGCATTGCGGGTGATGGGCGTCGACCCGATTCGCCGGCTGGCGGCGCCCCGCGTGCTGGCCGCCACCGTCGTCGCGGTGTCGTTGGTGTCGCTGGTGACCCTGGTCGGCCTCGCCGGCTCGTTCGCGTTCTCGGTGTTCGTCCAGCACGTCACACCGGGTGCTTTCGCGGCGGGTCTGACCCTGATCACCCACCTTCCCGAGCTGATCCTGGGTCTGGTCAAGGGCGCGCTGTTCGGCATGGCCGCCGCCCTGATCGCCTGCTACAAAGGCATTTCCGTGGGCGGCGGCCCGCAGGGTGTCGGCAATGCCGTCAACGAGACGGTGGTCTACTCCTTCATCGCGTTGTTCGTGATCAACATCGTCGCGACGGCCGTCTTCTACGTAGGCCCGCAATGAGCGCCAACCCGCCGGCCGAGCGGCTCGCCTGGATCGGCGGCCGGGCGAGCGGCTTGGTGGCCGGCTGGAATCGCGTCGGCATCCAGGTGGCTTTCTACGCCAGGACGATCGCCGAAATGCGAACGGCGTTCGGTCGTTACGGCAAGGAAATCCTGCGACTGATCGCCCAGATGAGCCTGGGCACCGGCGCGCTGGCGGTGATCGGCGGCACGGTGGTGATCGTCGGCTTCCTGACCTTGTCCACCGGCGCCGTCATCGCCGTGCAGGGCTACAACCAGCTGTCCGGCATCGGAGTGGAGGCCATGACCGGCTTTATCTCCGCCTATGTCAACGTGCGCATCATCTCACCGGCGGTCGCCGGTGTCGGTTTAGCGGCCACCATCGGCGCCGGTGCCACCGCGCAGCTGGGCGCAATGCGCATCGCCGAAGAGATCGACGCGCTCGAGGTGATGGCCGTCCGGTCGGTGGCCTACCTGGTCTCCACCAGGGTGGTGGCCGGTGTCGTCGTGGTCATCCCGCTGTACTGCATAGCGGTGGTATGCGCTTTCCAGGCCGCCCGGTTCGGCACGACCGGGGTCTACGGTCAGTCCACCGGCGTCTACGACCATTACTTCCGTACCTTTCTCAATTCGACGGACCTGCTCTGGTCGTTCCTCACGGTGATCGCCGCGGCCATCGCCATCATGCTGGTGCACACCCATTACGGGTACACCGCCAAGGGCGGGCCCGCCGGAGTGGGCGCGGCGGTCGGCCACTCGGTGCGCACCTCGCTCATCGTGTTGACGCTGATCGTGCTGGCGATCTCGCTATCCGTGCACGGCCAGTCCGGCCATTTCAACCTGTCGGGCTAGCCGGTTAGCCAGAGGAGCCGCGACCATGTCGGAATCACGTTCGCAGCGAACGCATCCCGGGCGGTGGACGTTCGTGCTGGTGATCGCCGTCATCGGCACCATCGTGCTGACCGCAACGCTGTTCTCCGGGTCGTTCAAGTCATCGATCGCGGTAACGGTGCTGTCCGACCGGGCCGGCTTGGTGATGGATCGCGGCGGCAAGGTCAAGCTGCGCGGAGTGCAGGTGGGCCGGGTCAGCGAGATCACCGCCGGGAAGGACCACGTGACCTTGAAGTTGGCCATCCAGCCGGAGCAGATCAGATACATCCCGGCCAACGTGGGGGCCCGGATCCGGGCCACCACCTTGTTCAGCGCGAAATACGTCGACCTGGTTTACCCGCGCCATCCCAGCCCGCAGCGTCTGGCCGCCGGGACGGTGCTTCGGGCCGAGAATGTAGGCACCGAGGTCAACACGATGTTCGCCAACCTGGTCAAGGTGCTCAACCAGATCGACCCGGCGAAGCTGCAGGGGGTGCTGTCCGCGCTGGCCGAAGGTCTGCGCGGGCACGGTGCGACGGTCGGCCAGAGCATCACCGACGCCAACCAGGTGCTGCTCGCGATCAATCCGCGCGCCGAAACGGTCCGGACGGACATGCAGGCGGTCACGCGTCTCAGCGACACCTATGGTGCTGCGGCGCAAGACATCCTGAAGGTACTCGACGCGGCCAGCGTCACCAGCGCCACCATTGCCGGCGAAGCACCGGCGCTGGACGCGCTGCTCGCGGAGATGATCGGCCTGTCGCGCAGCGGTATTGCGCTGCTGGGCGCGAACAAGGACAGACTGGTCACCGCCGTGAACCTGCTCGACCCGACCACCAGCCTGCTGACGAAATACCACGGGGCACTGACGTGCATGTTGGTCGGCGCCAAGATCGCCCTCGACACCGGCTATCTGGATGCCACCGGCGGCGCCAATGGCTATTCACTGATCATCGACAGCACTCCGTTGTTCGGCGCCGACCAATACCGCTTTCCGCAGAACCTTCCGATCGTCGGCGCCAAAGGCGGGCCGGGCGGTAAGCCGGGCTGCGGATCGCTACCCGACGTCGCCGCCAACTGGCCGCTGCGCCAACTGATTACCAACACCGGCTGGGGAACGGGGCTCGATATCCGGCCCAACCCCGGAATCGCTTTCCCGGGATACGCCGACTACCTCCCGGTCACCCGGGGACAGCCCGAACCGCCCAGCGTCCGCTATCCGGGCGGGCCGGCCCCCGGCCCCATCCCGTACCCGGGTGCGCCGCCCTACGGCGCTCCGCAGTACGCACCGGACGGCGCCCCGCTGTACCCGGGCCTGCCGCCGGCGCCGCCGCCCGGCGCCCCACGCGAACCAGGGCCCCCGCCACCGGGATCCGAGCCGTTCGTCGTCCCGGCGCCGGCACAGCTGCAGCCGACACCGGCCCCGCCGCTCCCTCGAGAAGCGACACCGTCGCCGTGACGCCGAAGGAGAAGCCAACGCGATGAGAGACAACCTGGGCGGTGCCATCTGGCGGCTGGCGATCTTCATGGTCGTGTGCACGCTGGGGCTGATCGCGATGTTGGCGATCTTCGCCGACCTGCGCTTCGGGGACGAAAAGCCGTACCGGGCACACTTCAGCAACGTGTCGGGACTGGAGAGCGGCAACTTCGTCCGCATCGCCGGCGTGGAAGTCGGCCAGGTCAAACGCATCTCGATCCGGGACGACGGAACCGCGATGGTCGAGTTCGGCACAGACAACTCCGTGGTCCTGACCGAGGGCACCAAAGCGGTCATCCGCTACCAGAACCTGATCGGCGGCCGCTATCTGGCGCTCGAGGAAGGGAGCGGCGGCAGCAGACAACTGCGGCCCGGTGACACGATTCCGCTGGCGCAGACATCGCCGGCGCTGGACTTGGACGCGCTGATCGGCGGCTTCCGGCCGTTGTTCCACGCGCTGGATCCCGATCAGATCAACGCCTTGTCGACCGAACTGATCAAGGCATTCCAGGGTGAGGGCGCGACGATCAGTTCGTTCCTGGCGCGAACGGCGGCGCTGACCAACACGCTGGCGGACCGCGGTCAGCTGATCGGGCAGGTCATCGTCAACCTGAACACCGTGCTGGGCTCACTGGGTGACCAAAGTTCGCAATTCGCCAAGGCGGTCGATTCAATGTCCCAATTGCTGTCCACCCTGGCCGACAACAAGCAGGAGATCAGCACCGGCATCGCCTACGCCAACGCGGCCGCCGGATCGATCGCCGACCTGCTCGCGCAGGGCCGCGCGCCGCTGGCCGACATCATCCACCAGTCGGAGCGGATAGCGGACGTCATACTTGCCGACCGCGACTATTTCGACGATCTGCTCAACACGCTGCCGGACGCCTACCAGATGCTGAATCGGCAAGGCCTCTACGGCGACTTCTTCAGCTTCTACATGTGCGACCTGCTCTTGAAGCTGAACGGCAAAGGCGGCCAACCGATTTACGTCAAGATGATCGGCCAGCCCTCGGGAAGGTGCACGCCGCGATGAAATCGTTCTCGGAACGCAATCCCCTCGTCGTCGGCGTGGTCGGCCTGGTGGTGGTGGCTGCGGCGGTGCTGGCCGCACTGACCTACAGCAGGCTGCCGTTCGTCAAGGCCGGCAGGGACTATTCGGCCTACTTCGCCGAGGCGGGCGGCCTGCAGACCGGCACCACGGTGCAGGTTTCGGGCCTCAAGGCGGGCAAGGTCAACAGCATCGCGCTGGACGGACCTAAAGTGCTGGTCCGCTTCGAGGTCGACAAACATATCCGGCTCGGCGACCGCACCGAGGCCGCAATCAAGACGAAAAGCGTGCTGGGCGCCAGGATCCTGGAAATCACACCCCGCGGCGAGGGCAGGCTGACCGGGCCGATTCCCCTCGAACGCACGACGTCGCCTTACCAGCTGCCCGACGCGCTCGGCGATCTCGGCGCCACCATCAGCGGGCTGGACACCGACAAGCTGTCGGAATCATTGGCCGTGCTGGCGGACACCTTCTCCGGTACCGCGCCCGATCTGAGAATCGCGCTGGCCGGTGTGGCGCGGTTCTCCCAGACGCTCAACGAGCGTGACGCTCAACTACGAAATCTGTTGTCCAACGCCAACAAAGCCACGACCGTGTTGTCGGAGCGCAGCGAGCAGATCGCCCGGCTGGTCGCTGACAGCAACGCCCTGCTTGCGCAGCTGGAAAGCCAAAGCCGCGCGCTGGATGCGATCTCCGGCAACATCTCGGCGATAAGCCGGCAAATCAAGGGCTTTATCGCCGATCACCGGCAGACCCTCAACCCGATCCTGGACAAGCTCGACCGGGTCCTGACGATCGTCGACAACCGCAAACAACGAATCCAGCTGGCAATCAAGAAGTTCAACGACTACGCGCTGTCACTGGGTGAGTCGATGTCCACCGGCCCGTGGTTCAACTTCTACATCACCAACCTGATTCCCGGTCAGTTCATCCAGCCGTTCGTCGACGCCGCTTTCTCCGATCTCGGTCTGGATCCCAATGTGCTGCTGCCGTCGCAGCTCAGCGATCCGCAGCTCGGTCAGCCGGGCACACCCGCGCTGCCGGTGCCGTTCCCGCGCACCGGTCAGGGCGGCGAGCCGCGGCTGAACCTTCCGGACGCGATCACCGGCAATCCCGGCGATCCCCGCTATCCGTACCGCGAGCCGCCGCCGGGGCCGCCGCCGGGCGGGCCGCCGCCGGGACCGCCGGCGCTGGCCCCGGAGAGACGACCCCGCCGCCGCCGCCGACACGGCCGCCGGTGTACGTTCCCGCGCCCGGCGAACCGTCCCGGCCGGCGAAACCCGGTCAGCAAGCGGGCCAATGATGAACCGCGCTGTGAACCGCCGCAATGCCCGCATCGGTGTGGCCGCCATGCTTGTGCTCACCTTCATCGCCGGGGTGGTGGTGGTATGGCAGGGCGCCGCCGCGACCCGCAAAACAACGGTGGTCGCCTACTTCAAGAACAGCAACGGCATTTTCGTCGGCGACGAAGTGCGCATCCTCGGGGTGCCTGTCGGCAAGATCGACAAGATCGAGCCGCAACCCGAGCGGGTCAAGATCACTTTCTCCTACGACGCCAAATACCAAGTGCCCGCCGATGCCAAGGCGGTGATCCTGTCCCCATCGCTGGTCACGGCGCGCGTTATTCAGCTGACACCGGCCTACACCGGCGGGCCGCAACTGCCCGACCACGCGGTGATCCCGCCGGAGCGCACCGCCGTCCCGGTGGAGTGGGACGACCTCCGTCAGGACCTGGCAAAGCTCACCCAGATGCTGCAACCGAGCCAGCCCGGCGGGGTGAGCGCGATGGGAGCGTTGCTGAACACCGCCGCCGACAACCTGCGGGGCCAGGGACCGACCATCAGGGACACGATCGTCAAACTGTCCCAGGCGGTTTCGGCGCTCGGCGACCACAGCAACGATATCTTCAGCACCGTGAAGAACCTGTCGATTCTCGTGTCGGCGCTGCAAAGCAGCACCGACCTGATGCGTCAGCTGAACCAGAATCTGGCCACAGTGACCGGGCTGCTGACCAACGACCCCGATGAGGTTGCCAGCGCGGTCGCGGGGCTGGCCGACATCGTCGGCGACGTCCGCGGCTTCGTGGCCGAAAACCGGGAGACGCTGGGCGAAACGTCGGACAAGCTGGCGTCGGTGTCCACGGCGCTGAACGACAGCCTCGACGACATCAAGCAGGCACTGCACATCGCCCCGACCGAGTTGCAGAACTTCATGAACATCTACCAGCCGGCGCAGGGCACGCTCAGCGGAGCGCCGGCGCTCAACAACTTCGCGAACCCGATTGCCTTCTTGTGCGGGGCGATCCAAGCGGCGTCGCGGCTGGGTTACGAACAGTCGGCGAAGCTGTGCGTCCAATATCTGGCGCCGATCATCAAGAATCGGCAATACAACTTCCCTCCGTTGGGGGAGAACTTGATCGTCGGTGCGGTGGCGCGGCCCAACGAGGTCACCTACAGCGAGGACTGGATGCGGCCGGACTACGTTCCCCCGCCTTCCAATTCCACTGCGGCCGTCGATATTCCATCGTTGCCGGCCGAGGTGCATCCGGCCGATCCCGCCGCCGGGCTGCGCGGCTTGTTGCTGCCCTTCGAAGGAGGCTCCTGATGGGTGCGGTGTGGCGTCACAGCAGGGTGTGGCTGCTGACGGTGCTGGCGGTGATCGGCCTGGCCGGCTGCGGTTGGCGAGGCCTCAACTCGATCCCGTTGCCGGGGACAGCGGGCCGCGGCCCGGGCGCGTTCACCATTCAGGCGCAATTGCCGGACGTGGGCACCCTAGAGCAGAACTCCCGCGTACAGGTCGGCGACGTCACGGTGGGCAACGTCACCAAGATCGAGCGACAGGGCTGGCATGCGCTGCTGACCATCCGGCTCGACGGCGACGTCGAGCTGCCGGCCAACGCGACCGCCACCCTCGGCCAAACCAGCCTGCTCGGTTCGCTGCACATCGAACTGGCCCCGCCCACCGACGTCGCGCCGCGGGGCAAGTTGACGCAGGGATCACTGATCCCGCTGTCGTCGGCCGGCAGCTACCCTTCGACCGAGCAGACCCTGGCCGCAGTCTCGCTGCTGCTCAATGGTGGTGGTATCGGCCAGATTCAGGACATCACCGAAGCATTGAGCGTCGCGCTCGCCGGACGGGCCGCCGACCTGCGCAGCCTGATCGAACAGGTGGACCGGTATGTCGGCCTCGTCGGTGACCAGACCGGCGACATCATCGCCGCGGCCGAAAGCCTGAACAACGTGGTCGGACAGTTGGCGAACGAGAAGCCGGTGGTGGACCGCGCGCTGCGGACCATCCCGGACGCGCTTCGGACGCTCGCGGACGAACGGCAGCAGCTGGTTGATGCGCTCGATCAATTCGCCAAGTTCAGTGCGCTGGCCGCCGACTCCGCCAACCAGACCAAGGACGCCTTGGTCAGGCAGCTGAAAGACCTTGGGCCGGTGGTGGAATCGCTGGCCAATGCGGGTCCGGCCCTGACCCGTTCGCTGAGCTTGCTCACCACCTACCCGTTTCCCAAGGACACCATCAGCAACTGGGCCCGCGGGGACTACGCCAACCTGACGGCCATCATCGACTTGACGCTGAGCCGGCTCGACGCCTCGTTCCTCACCGGCACCCGGTGGGAGGGCAACCTGACCGAGCTGGAGCTGCAGTGGGGCCGCACCATCGGCCAGATGCCGAGTCCCTACACCGCCGGCAATCCGCTTGTCGCTCCGTACCATTGGGATCAGGGGCGTTGACATGCCGCCGTTGTCGAGACGAATCCTGGTCCAACTGGCTATCTTCGTGATTGTCGCGCTAGTCGGTGGAGCGGTGATGATCTTCAACTACATCCAGCTGCCGGCGATGTTCGGTATCGGGCGCTACCGGGTCACCGTGCAGTTGCCGCAAGCGGCCGGCCTGTACCCCAGCGGCAACGTCACCTACCGCGGAACCGAAGTCGGCAGGGTCGAAAGCGTGCGGCTCACCGATACCGGCGTCGCGGCGGTGCTCTCGCTCAACTCGGGTGTCGACATCCCCTCCGATGTCGACGCCCAGGTGCACAGCCAGTCGGCGGTGGGTGAGCAGTATGTCACGTTGCTGCCGCGCCGGGAGTCCCCACCGCTCAAGGACGGGGATGTCATTCCGGCCGAACGCGTTTCGGTGCCGCCGGATCTGGACACGTTGCTGGATACGGTGAACCGGGGCATGGAGTCGATCCCGCGCGACAGCCTGAAGACGACGGTCGACGAGGCCTATACCGCGGTGGGGGGCCTCGGGCCGGATATTGCCCGGCTGGTCACCGGAGCCGGTTCGCTGTCCATCGAAGCGCGTAGGAACCTGGGTCCGTTACTCACCCTGATCGACCAGTCCAAGCCGGTGCTGGATGCGCAGGCCGACTCGCCGGATGCGGTACAACAGTGGGCCGCGCGTCTGGCCGACCTCAGCCGGGGGCTGCAGCGCAACGACACCGCCGTCCGGACCGTGCTGCAACAAGCGGGCCCGGCCGCCGCGGAAGTCCGGCAATTGTTCGACCGGGTCAATCCGACACTGCCGGTGCTGCTGTCCAATCTGATCGGCGTCGGTCAGGTTGCGGTCAGCTATCACCCCGCCATCGAGCAGTTGCTGGTGCTGCTGCCCCAGGCGGTGGCCACCATTCAGGCGATCGGCGTGCCCAACCGCAACACCAAGCAGGGCTACAAGGGCGTCTTCCTCAGCTTCAACATGCGACTCAACCTGCCGCCGCCGTGCACCACCGGCTACCTGCCGGCCCAGCAGCGCCGAGTGCCGTCTTGGGAGGACTACCCCGACCGCCCCGCCGGCGACCTGTACTGCCGGGTGCCGCAGGACTCGCCGAACAACGTCCGCGGCGTTCGCAATACGCCGTGCGTCGGCCACCCCGGCAAACGCGCCCCGACGGTCGCGATGTGTGAGAGCGATGAGAGCTATGTTCCGCTCAACGACGGCTACAACTGGAAGGGCGACCCGAACGCCACACTGTCGGGCCAGCCCGTTCCGCAACTGCCCCCCGCCGCACCGCCCGCGCCGGGCGCCCCGGCACCGGCCCCACCACCCGGCGCACCGCCCGCGCCGAGCGCCCCGGCACCGGCCCCACCACCGTTTCCGATAGCTGCCGCAGAATACGACCCGGCTACCGGTACCTACGTCGGCCCGGACGGGCAGGTCTACACCCGATCCGATCTGGCTGCGGCCGGCGGGAAGGAGCGCACATGGCAGTCGATGTTGCTGCCCCCGAATTGAGCGAGTCGGCCGAGGCGCCGCCCAGCGGTCTGGGCACCGCTCGGCCGGCGGTGCTGGCCATGCTGGTGGTGGTGCTTGGGTTGGCCGGGCTGGTCGCCTTCCTGGGATACCGCGTCCATCAGTCGCAGCAGACCGAGCAGCAGACCGAGCAGCAGAGCAGGCTCTTTCTGCAGGCCGGTCGCCAGGGGGCGCTGAACCTCACCACCATTGACTTCCGCCAGGCCAACGCCGACGTGCAACGCATCCTGGATGGGGCAATGGGCCAGCTCTACGACAACTTCGCCAAGCGATCGCAGCCGTACATCGACGTCGTGGTGCGGACCCAGTCGAAATCGGTCGGCACGGTGACGGAAGCGGCGCTGGAATCGCAGTCCGGCGACCAGGCGCAGGTGCTGGTTGCCGTGACCGTGAAAACGTCGAACATCTATGCGGCCCAAGAGGAATCGCGAGCATGGCGGATGCGGCTGTGGGTGCGGCGGGTGGGCGCGCAGGCCAAGGTCTCCAACGTGGAATTCGTGCCGTGAGTACGCCACCGCCGGCAACCGCCGAATCCGGCACCGCGACCACCACCGACGCCGCCGATGCGCACCGCCGAATGGGGTGGCCGCGGCTGCTGGCCTACGGTGTGCTGCCGGGCCTGGCGTTGGCGCTCGCGCTGCTGGCCGGTTTCCTGAAGTGGCAATGCTCGTCCGCGCCGGACAGCACCGGCCGCATCGAGGTGATCCAGGCGGCGCGGGCAGCGACGGTCGAGTTGCTGTCCTACCGGCCCGACACGGCCGAGCGCGACCTCGGTGCCGCACGTGACCGGCTGACCGGCCGCTTCAAAGACGAATACACGTCGCTGACCCGCGACGTGGTCATCCCCGGCGCCAAGCGGAAACAGATTTCGGCGGTTGCCACCGTACCGGCCGCGGCGGCGGTGTCGGCCCAGCCGAACCACGGGGTGGTGCTGCTGTTCGTCAACCAGACGACGATTGTGGGCACCGAAGCGCCCACCTACACCGCATCCAGCGTCCGGGTGACGTTGGACAAGGTCGACGGACGCTGGCTGATCTCCGGGTTCGATCCGGTCTGAGGTCAATGCTTCCGAGCGCCAAGGGGTTTCGTGGCAGACCCGGGCAGCTCGTTCCATCTTCGTTGTAGCTCGCGTTCCGCGGCCGTCGGAATGAGGCCGGCGGGCGCGAACAGCTTCGAGGGCACCGGCTCATCTTCGGCCAACGGCCGGCCAGATCCACGAATTGTCTTGAACGCCACGACAACCCCGGTGACAAACACCACCATGACGACCGTCGCGAAGACGATCGACAGGGTGCCTTGGATGAAGGTGTTTCTGATCACGTCGTCGAGCTGGTCGGCATTGGCCGCCGAACCGAACGCCGTCTTGCCGGCGTTTCGGGCCGCCAGATACTGGTAGTGCTGAGTCCAGTAGCCGACCGCCGGGTCGGCGGAAAACACCTTCTGCCACGACGCCGTCAGCGTGACGGCCAGATCCCACAGCAACGGCACCCCGGGTATCCAGGCCCACTTCAGGTGGCCCTTCTTGATGACCACGACCGTGATCACGGTCAGCGAGATCGCCGCCAGCAGCTGGTTGGCGATGCCGTAGAGCGGGAACAGTGTGTTGATGCCACCGAGCGGATCGGTGACGCCGAGCAGCAGGATGCTGCCCCAGGCGGCGACCATTGCCAGGCTGCACGCCCAGACGCCCGGGCGCCAGCCGGGATTCTGCAGTTTGCGCAGCGGCCCGCCGAGGTTGCTCAGCGCGTCGGAGACCAGGAAACGCGCGGCGCGGGTGCCGGCATCGAGGGTGGTCAGGATGAACAGCGCCTCGAACATGATCGCGAAGTGGTACCAGAAGGCCTTGAGGTCCATGCCGCCGAACACCCGGTGCAACATCTCGGACATGCCGAAGGCCAGCGTCGGCGCCCCGCCGGTGCGTGAGACGATCGAGCGCTCGCCCACGCTGGCGGCGGCCTGACTGATCTGTTCCGCGGTAGCCGGGTTCCCGCGCAAGCCGAGCCCGTTGACGTACTGGGCGGCGCTAGCCGCGGTGCCGCCGGTTTGCGCCGCCGGGGCGTTGAGCGCGAAGTACAGATGCTGGTCCAGGATCGACGCCGTCAGCAGCGCGATGACCGCCACGAACGACTCGGTGATCATGCCGCCGTAGCCGATCAGTCGCATCTGACCTTCCTTCTCCAGCATTTTCGGCGTCGTTCCCGACGAGATCAGCGCGTGGAATCCGGACAGTGCGCCGCAAGCGATGGTGACGAACAAGAAGGGGAACACCGAACCCGCGAACACCGGCCCGTCGCCGGCGCCGGCGAACCGCGACACGGCCGGAGCCATCATGACCGGCCGCACCACCAACACCCCGATGGCGAGCAGTGCGATGGTGCCCACCTTCATGAACGTCGACAGGTAATCGCGCGGCGCGAGCAGCAACCACACCGGCAACACCGACGCCGCGAAGCCGTAGCCGATCAGCAGCCACGACAGCGTGACCGGCGATAGGCTGAACCACTTTGCACCCCAGGATGTTTCGGCTACCCAATTGCCGCAGACCACGGCGAGCAGCAATAACACCACCCCGATCACCGACACTTCCATCACCCGCCCCGGCCGCAGGAACCGTAGGTAGCAGCCCATGAACAGGGCGATGGGGATGGTCATGGCAATCGAGAACACCCCCCACGGGCTTTGCGCGAGAGCACGCACCACCACCAGCGCCAGCACCGCGATGACCATGACGATGATGGCCGGAACCCCGATCAGGGCGGCTGCACCGGCGGTAGGGCCGAGCTCGTCGCGAACCATCTGCCCGAGGGAACGGCCTCGGCGCCGAGTGGAGATCCACAACACCAGATAGTCGTGCACGCAGCCGCCGAACACCGCGCCCAGCACAATCCACAGCGTGCCGGGCAGATAGCCCATCTGGGCGGCCAGCACGGGACCGACCAGCGGCCCGGCCCCGGCGATGGCGGCGAAATGGTGGCCGAACAGTACCCGCCGATCGGTCGGCACGTAATCCATACCGTCGTGCAGGAGCTCGGCGGGGGTGGCGTGATCATCTCGCGGCGCGACGATCCTGGCCTCGATCAACCGGGCATAGAACCGGAACGCGATGACGTAGGTGCAGCCCGCGGCAACCACCAGCCATACGGCGTTGACCGTTTCACCGCGGACCAACGCGAGGATCGCCCAGGCGACCGCACCGATCACGGCGACGACGGCGAGGAAGACCTTGTGCTTCAGGGTGATCGGGGAGCGGTCGACGACGGCGACGGGCGGCAGGTCGGCGTCGGTGTGGATGTAGCTGACGTCGCCGGCCACCGGCCCTCCCTCAATGGTGCATGCTCGGGTGTTCCCGGTGATCCTTGCATTACCACGGTGCTGTGCGCAGCCCGGCAATAGGCATACCGGTGGGTGATGCCGTTATGGCGATTGCGTGACTATGACGACGACGACCTGGACCAGGCAATCCAGGTGTGGGACCAAAGTCGCACTCCGGGATCGCCGGAACCGGTTTTCACTGTCGCCGAGGTGATGGCGGCCGCTCGGGCGGGCCAGCCCGCGGTCGTCGCCGAGGTTGGTGACGAGGTGGTCGGTACGGCCGTCGCCCGGACCGACGGTGAGCGGGCCTGGATTCTGCTGATCGCGCTGGCGTCACGCTGGTGGCAGCGAGGCATCGGCAGCGCGCTGCTGCCCGCATGGGCGACTACCAGACCGGTGGGTGACGGTACTTCGTCGGGTGCTCGCTGAACCCCGTTTGGCCGAGATCCATCCCGGAAGAATACGGAGGTGCGCTATCTGAGCGTCATTCGGTGTCGGCGACGAAGGCGACGGGCGCAGCTCCCTCACGATGTTCGTGGGGTTGACGAGATTTCGTTGGACAACCCGGTGCTGGGCGTCGCGGCGCCGACGAAATAGATTGGGCGCCTGCCGAATCGGTCGCTGAACGCGGAACCCGGCCGCGGTCACCACTGACACCGGGTCAGCCGCCCGGGCGGCCACCGCTCTAGGCTAATGAGCGGCGCAGCCTCCGCATGCTCGGCCACAAGTCGAGCGGTCAGCTGTATGGCCGCTCCGCTGGCCGGCAGCCAGGCCTTGAGAAACTCAGCAAGTAGCGCCACGACCAAGACCCATCCGCACGCTTTCCGTTAACCTGTGCGCTCGCTTTTGTTCAAAGCGCATAGGGCAGATAGGGAAAACTGGACTTTCGCCGCTACACACAACTCGCGGACCGCCATATTGTCAACTAGGATTGACTTTATGCAATCGCGTGGCGGCAGACCCGACGCCACTGGGTGTTGTAGCGATGACCTGCCGAAATTGCTTGGCAGCTGTCGGTGCCTGCAGCGGCGCGGACGCATCTTCAGAACGGACATGTCCCGACTGGAGGGTGCTGCGCCGGTACCGCCGCGCCCGCAGCGGCGAATCAGAAATTCACTCGTATGCCACCTCGAAGTCATGCAGGCGTGAAATTGAATCGGCGCCGGACGTCGCCGTCCGGCGGTTTTCCGAGGAAGAGGGCATTTGCATCGTAATGATGCAGCACTGTTGAGAGGGTAAGAATGTCGAAAACCGCAATTATCGATAACACCATAGACGTCATCGAGGCAATGGATCTCCTCTTAGGGGAGGGCATTCCAATATCTGGCGCGATATTTGACAGTAGTTCGTCTCGATTTCGCAGCATTGCGCATCAGCAATCGAACTCCGAGCCCGGCGATAATTGGACCGGCACCGCTGCTGATAAATACATCCAGAAAAACCTGTTCCTGCAAGCGTGCGAACAAATCATGGCGGACGTGGACTATATCACTGGAACCCTCATTACCGATGAGGCCCAGGCAGTCATCAAGGCGCGTGATTCACTGGAGCACCAGATACATCACCTCGACAAGCAAAAACCTACTGCCAGGGACCTTTGGGATATACCTCTTATCGGCCCCATCATCTCGAGAACTTTCCAAATTTCGGTTTGCGACAGTGCGATGACGAGTGTTGAGACCGCACTCGCCCAATTAACACTTACCACGATGGAAAATACGATTGCGCTGGTAGATGAGCTTGCGAAGATCGCCGTGTTGTTGTCGGAGTTGCCCATCGACATAGTGAAGGACTGGCTGGCCGACCTGGAGTACTTGGTGGCCGCGATCTTGTCGGAGTTGAATCGCATCATCTTCGCTGTCGAGCAAGTTTTGCAGCGCGTTACCTTGGCTGTGGTAGACGAGTTAAAGCACGCGATCGCCGATGCGATACATGGCCTGAAATGTGTTGTCGATGTGTTGGCGGACGAATTGTCTCGTATTCCTGTCCTGCCCAGCTTGACAGAAATGGCGACCATGACCGGAATATCGGGTTTGGGCAGCCTTGCCAGAATCGCGCATATCGCAGGCACGGCACCCATATCGGACGGGGCCAGTTTATCCAATTCGGTCACCGGGATCGGCTCGACAGCCGTATCCGATGTAACGCATTCCGTCGGCGCGGCTGGCTCTCCCACAATGACGCCGATGGCTTCGAGCATTGGCAAAATGTCGCGATTGGACGCCGCGAGCCCCGCCAACGATCTCGGCCGGTCCGGCAACGAGGCACCGCGGGAACAATTCAGTGCCGAGGAAAGCTCGGCGGCGCGCCAAGGCGACATGCCCGCTGGTCCGCTGGGCCAATCCGCCAAGAACGCCGGCAGCGACAAGGGCGCGGCCGGCGGCACCGGCGCTGTCGGGCGGGCACCCGTCAATGAGGGTGGCGACGATGAGCAGAATCGGCCCGGGCTGCTGGTTGACGATGGCGAAATGCGTAGTGAGACAGAACTAGTCGCCGCGGCGATGTTCAACGTGGAGGGTTAGCCGGCGATGTTGCACTCCCTTGGCGTCAGTCCAGACTATTTGCAGCTGCTAGCGGGCAGTCAAGACAATCTGGCGATAGATATCAAGGCCGCGACCCAATCGGTCGATGGGATCAGCGAAGCTGTCTCCACTACCCATGGCTCGCTTACCTCCACGTTCAACATCACGTTGGCAAAGCTTGTGACGATCCGCAGCTTTACGGGCATGGGCCTGGAGAAACTCACCACGGACGTGGCGACGAACTTGCGGATTGCCGCCCACGCTTACCGTGACACTGACAGCGATTGGGCGGATCTTATCGAGAAGTTCAGGTTTCGTTCCTGACCAACATGCGAAGGACAGAAACTCGAAGACCCATGACCGTTCAACCAATTTCGCGAATATTGGTTCTTCCGGCGCGCTCGCAGCTTAATTGCCTGAGGTTGGAACGGGGGCGTCCCGGCAGCTGAACGTGGCTTGTTTACCTACCTACGTGCGGAAAGGAACACTATGGTCAACCAGCCCGGGAACGACTTCGATGACGAATCATCCACGCTGGATCTGTTCGGACGGCCCAGGCGCACAGGGCCTCTCGGCACTGGTGGAAATGTGCCGGTAGCGCCGAATGCCGGTATCCTCAACCGCAACACCGCATCATCTCCGACGGAAGGAGTCGAGCTCCAACGGTTTACGGTTACCAATCCTGACAAGTCCGTGTCGGTGTCGGCGCTCTTGGACGGCAGAATCGATCGGGTTACGGTGTCCCGACGAGCGGCACGGATGACCGAGTCAGGACTGAGCGACGAGATTATGACCTTAGCTCAGGTGGCCATGCAAAAAGCCCGCTCCGCCCTATACCTACGCATACTCCACAGCGTGGGCGAAATGGGCCGCGGGGACAAGGACTATGACGACATGCTGCACAGATTGAAGACGTCCCTGAATCTGCCGACGCCGGAAGAGGCCGCCGCGGCCGAAGCGGATCTCGTTGCTAACCGTTATCCCCGGCAGTGGATGACTGGTACTGCTTCGTCAGCGGTGGGCACCGACTCGTGGACCTAACATCAGGCGGCTGTTGGCGCCGCATGCCGCCGAGTGTGAATCTGACCAACGACCATTCTGGGCATTGCGGGCGTGTCTCGTCGCATGATTCACAATCGCGGCTAGCTCAATACAGTGCGCGCACGGTGTCGATGGTGTCGGCTTCGTCCGGGCTCTTGTCGTCTCGATAACGCAGCACGCGGGCAAACCGCAACGCGACTCCGCCTGGATAACGCGACGACCCCTGCACCCCGTCCACCGCCACCTCGACCACTTGCTCGGGGCGCAGCTGGACGACATATCCGTCCGTGCCTCCGATGGCTAGCCCGGTGAACCGGGCGGTCTGCCAGTCCAGCATGGCGTCGGTCATCCCCTTGAAGGTCTTGCCCACCATGACGTACTTACCGCTGGCCGGGTCCCGAGCGCCCAGGTGAATGTTGGACAGCTTCCCGCGACGGCGGCCCGAACCCCACTCCACGCCGAGCACCACCAGATCCAGCGTGTGCACCGGCTTGACCTTGAGCCATCCCGCGCCGCGACGCCCGGCCTGGTACGGCGCTCCTGGCGCCTTGGCCATCACGCCTTCATGACCGGCTGCCAATGTCGCGTCCAGAAAGGCAGCCGCGGCCGCCGCGTCGGACGTGATCAGCCGGTCCACCCGGTGTCTGACGGGTACGACGGCGTCCAGGACGGCCAGCCGCTCGGTGGTCGGCGCGTCGAGCAGGTCGTCGCCGTCACGATGCAAGATGTCGAAGAAAAATACCGAAAGCGGCTGCGTTGCACGGGCGGCCGCTACATCGACCGACCGGCCGAACCGGGACGCGGTGACCTGGAAGCGATGCGGACGGTGGTCGGGTCGCCACGCGATCGCCTCACCGTCGGCGATCAGCTCGTGCACCGGCAGCGCGAGGGTTGCCTCCACGACCTCCGGCAGCCGGGCGGTGACGTCGTCGAGGCTTCGGGTGTAGACGGTGACGTGGTCGCCGGCACGGTGAATCTGTACTCGGGCGCCGTCCAGCTTTGCCTCGAATATCGTTGTGCCGTAGTGACGTTCGAGTGCGTCGGTCACACCGGTCGCGGTCTGCGCCAGCATCGGGCCCACCGGCCGGCCCACCCGTAGCGTGAAGGCGTCCAGCGCCGCCGCCCCGCCGGTCAGGCCCGCTGCGGCGACCGCCGGCAGATCACCGCCCAGCATGGCGGCGCGCTGCACTGCGCTGGCGCGGATTGCGGCCGCTTTGGCGACGGCGTCGGTCATGATCCCGGTCAGCGCACCCTGGCGCAGCTCACCGCTGAGCAGCCTGAAAAGGAAGGTCTGCTCGGATTCGGTTGCCGCCGAGAACAACTCGGAGACCAGCTGTGCGCGGCGTGCCTGCGAGCCGCTGCCCGAGGTGGCGCCGATCTCGGAGAAAGCGGCGTCGACACCCGTGACGGTCAGCGTCGCATGCCCCGCTGGCGGCGGTAGCGACCGCAACGACGCCCAGCCGACGCCGATGTGTCGCTGTGGCAGTTCCCCGGAAAGCCACGCCACGAGGATCGCCACCAGCTCGGGGTCGGGTGCGGCGCGGCGAAGCAGGTCGGCGATGCGTTCGACCTTGCTCAGCCGCGACGAGGTGGCGCCCACGTCAAGTGAGGTAGTGGCCACGTCGAGAAGGAGCACGTTTCAGCTTGGCATGACACGCCGACAACCGTTGCGGCCCGACACGCTAGCGTGCCTAGATAACGTTACAGATTGCCAGAATTCTGACAAGCCAATACAGGGAGGTCCGGATGGAGATCAGCGGCAAGAAGGTCGTGGTCATCGGCGGTGCGTCGGGGATGGGTCGTGCCACCGCCGAGTTGCTGGCCGAACGTGGCGCGCACGTCGCGGTGCTCGACCGCGAGAACTCCGACGGCAAGGCCGTTGCCGAAGGGCTCGGCGGCGGGTTCTACCCGGTCGACGTCACCGATTTCACCGGAACTGAGGAGACCCTGCAAACGGCGGTCGACAACCTCGGCGGCCTGCATGTCGCGGTGACGACGGCGGGCGGCGGCATCGCCAAGCGGACCCTGACCAAATCCGGCCCCCACGACCTCGAATCCTTCCAGTCGGTCATCGATCTCAACCTCATCGCCACCTTCAACATCAGCCGCTTGGCCGCCGCGCACATGGCCAAGAACGAGCCGGAAGATCCCGAAACGGGTGAGCGCGGCGTCATCATCAACACCGCATCCATCGCGGCGTTCGAGGGCCAGATCGGGCAGGTCGCCTACACCGCCGCCAAGGCCGCGATCGCCGGCATGTGCCTGACCATGGCCCGTGATCTGGGTTCGATGGGAATCCGGGTGCTGGCCATCGCGCCGAGCCTGTTCCTGACCGGTCTGACCGCCATGGTTCCCGACGAGATGGCGGCCCAGCTGACCAAGGACGCGGCCTTCCCGAAGCGGATGGGCCGGCCCATCGAGTACGCAAAGCTGGCGGCGGCCATCGTGGACAACCCGATGCTCAACGGCCAGTGCATCCGCCTGGACGCCGGCCAGCGGTTCGCGCCCAAGTAAGCCACCGGGCCGGGTCCTCGGCGGGCATTGAGTACACTCTTTAGAAATTCAGCAGGTCCCGCGAGGGCGCGGGCTGCGCAGCGCGCGAGGAGGACCCTGATGGGTATCGCACTCACCGACGACCATCGTGAACTCGCCGAGGTAGCGCGCGGGTTTCTGACGGCCCAGAAGGCGCGTTGGGCGGGACGGTCACTGCTCGATGCGGCCGAGGAACAGCGACCGCCGTTCTGGCAGCAGCTGGTCGAACTCGGCTGGCTCGGCCTGCACATCGGCGAAGAGCATGGCGGTTCCGGCTACGGGCTGCCCGAACTCGTGGTGGTGATCGAAGAACTCGGCCGCGCGGTGGCGCCGGGACCGTTCGTGCCCACCGTCATCGCTTCGGCAGTGCTCGCCAACGAGGGCTCCGCCGAGCAGAAGGCCCGGCTGCTGCCGGGCCTGATCGACGGAAGCGTCACCGCGGGCGTGGGTCTCGACGGCCGGGTACAGGTCACCGACGGCGTCGCCGACGGCGAGGCCGGGGTGGTCCTGGGCGCCGGGCTGGCCGATCTGCTGCTGGTCGCGGCCGGGGACGACGTGCTGGTGCTCGACCGCGGCCGGGAGGGTGTGTCGATAGACGTGCCGGAAAACCTCGATCCCACCCGGCGTTCCGGGCGCGTTCGCCTGACCAAGGTGAGCGTCAGCGCCGACGACATCCTGGCGGGGGCACGCGAATCGGCGCTGGCGCGGGCACGGACGCTGCTTGCCGCCGAGGCGGTCGGCGGCGCGGCCGACTGCGTCGACGCCGCCGTCGCCTACGCCAAGGTGCGGCAGCAATTCGGCCGCACCATCGCGACTTTCCAAGCGGTCAAACATCATTGCGCCAACATGCTGGTGGCGGTGGAGTCCGGCATTGCCGCGGTGTGGGATGCCGCCCGAGCGGCATCCGAAGATGAAGAACAGTTCCGTCTGATCGCGGCGGTGGCCGCGGCGCTGGCGTTTCCGGCCTATGCGCGCAACGCCGAGCTCAACATCCAGGTGCACGGCGGCATCGGCTTCACCTGGGAGCACGATGCCCATCTGCACCTGCGCCGGGCGCTGGTGACCGCTGGAGTTCTGGGCGGAGACGCGCCGGCCCGCAATGTTTTCGATCGCACCGCGGCCGGGGCCACCCGAGCCAACAGCCTGGACCTGCCGCCCGAGGCCGAAGAGTTGCGCACCCGGATCCGCGCCGACGCCGCCGAGATCGCGGCACTGGACAAAAAGGCGCAACTGGACAAGCTGATCGAGACCGGGTACGTGATGCCGCACTGGCCCAAACCGTGGGGCCGCGCTGCGGATGCGGTAGAGCAGTTGGTAATCGAGGAGGAGTTCGCCAAGGCCGGCATCAAACGCCCGGACTACTCGATCACCGGCTGGGTGATCCTGACCCTGATACAGCATGGAACAGCTTGGCAAATCGAAAGATTCGTGGAGAAGGCGCTGCGCCAGGAAGAAATCTGGTGCCAGTTGTTCTCCGAGCCCGACGCCGGCTCGGACGCGGCATCGGTCAAGACCCGCGCCATCCGGGTGGACGGCGGCTGGAAGATCAACGGGCAGAAGGTGTGGACCAGCGGGGCACAGTATTGCGCCCGCGGCCTGGCCACCGTGCGCACCGACCCGGACGTCCCCAAGCACGCCGGCATCACCACGGTGATCATCGACATGAAATCGCCCGGCGTCGAGGTGCGCCCGCTGCGACAGATCACCGGCGGCTCGGAATTCAACGAGGTGTTCTTCAACGACGTGTTCGTCCCCGACGAGGACGTCGTCGGAGCGCCCAACTCCGGGTGGACGGTCGCGCGGGCGACCCTGGGCAACGAGCGAGTCAGTATCGGCGGCAGTGGGTCGTTCTACGAAGGGCTGGCAGCCAAACTGGTGCAGCTGGCCCAACGGAGAGCAGATCGGTTGGCGGGAGCCGAGGTTCGGGTCGGATACTTCCTGGCCGAAGATCACGCGCTACGGCTGCTGAATCTGCGTCGCGCGGCGCGCAGCGTCGAAGGTGCGGGCCCGGGACCGGAGGGCAATGTCACCAAACTGAAGCTGGCAGAGCACATGATCGAAGGCGCGGCCCTCTCGGCGGCATTGCTGGGGCCCGAGATTGCGCTGCTCGACGGTCCCGGTTCGGTGGTCGGCCGGATGGTCATGGGCGCGCGCGGCATGGCGATCGCGGGGGGCACCTCCGAGGTGACCCGCAATCAGATCGCCGAGCGGATTCTCGGCATGCCGCGCGACCCGTTGATCAACTAGGGTTCGGCGGGGCTGGGCCTGCGATCGCGAGCAGACGCAAAATCGTCCCAAAATCGCGGATTTTGGGCGATTTTGCGTCTGCTCGCGGGGCTCGCGGGGCTCGCGGGGCTCCCGGTGCCCTAGGTGCGGGGCGCGAACTGCGGGGCCCCGCCGGAACCCTGCTCCGGCCGGAGTTCGACGGGCATTCCGCATGTCACCGAATCCGGTTCACACCCAACGATATTGGCGGCAACGCGTAGCCCGCTCTGTTCGCTGAGTTCCACCAGGGCAATCACATAGGGGGTCGGGATGTCCGGGTTGTACGGGTGGTAGTTGACCGTGTAGGTGAACACGGTGCCGCGCCCGGACACCGGCCGTGCCACCAGCGGCCCTCCGCAGCCGCGGCATTCACCGGTCGCCGGATGCACCCAGCGTCCACAACTGTCACAATGCTCGATGCGCAGAGCCTGGGCGGACACGCTCAATACAGTACACTCTATTGATTCGTGGACGGATGGCCTTGCGGACGGTGCACGTGAACTATTTCGAGAAGAACGCGATCCTGTCCGGCCTGGGCATCTCGCGCATCGGCCGGCGCACCGGCATTCCGGGGCTCGAGTTGACCATGGAAGCGGTGCGGGCCGCCATCAACGACGCCGGCCTGGTCACGGCCGACATCGACGGAATCGCGACCCTGGGCGACACTCCTGCTGCCGACGTCAACGCCGAGTTGCGGATCGATGCCGGGGATTGCGGATCCGGTTTCGGCACGGGCGGGCTGCTGAGTCCGGTGATGTCGGCGTGCCGGGCGGTGGCCGAGCGGCGCGCCCGCCACGTGGTGGTCTATCGGACCATCCAGATGCTGGGCGGTACGGTCCCGGTGAAGCCGCAGGACGATGCGCCGGCCCCGCCGCTGGCGCGGATGCTGGACGTCCCCGAAGGCGCCCCGCGCCCCGTCGTCGGGCCGATGGACGACATCACCGATCTCATTGCCGCACATGCCTATTCGGCGGCAAACTGGCTGGCGCTGAATTGCCGCCGGCACATGGAGCTCTACGGAACCACCAAGGAGCAGCTGGGCTGGATCGCCCTCAACGGCCGGCGCAACGCGGCGTCGAATCCGCTGGCGGTCTACCGCGAACCGATGACGATGGCCGACTATCTGGGTGCGCGGCCGGTGTCGACGCCATTCGGCCTGCTGGATTGCGATGTGCCCATTGACGGTTCCATCGCCGTGGTGGTCTCGAGCGCCGGGTATGCCCGCGATTGCCCGCACCGGGCCGTGGCGGTCGAGGCGATCGGTGGATCCGACGGCGCCGGCGGATGGTTTCATCGCGACGACTATCCCAAGATGGCGATGTCGGACGCGGCGGCGCAGATGTGGTCGCGGACCGAACTGACACCGGCCGACCTGGAGGTCGCCCAGCTGTACGACGGCTTTACGTTCCTGACCATCGCCTGGCTGGAGGCGTTGGGTATCTGCGCCGATGGCGGCGCCGGCCCGTTCGTCGAGGGCGGGGCGCGGATCGCCCGTGACGGGGAGCTGCCGTTGAACACCTACGGAGGCCAACTTTCGGCCGGGCGCATGCACGGCTACTGGGCGTTGCACGAGGGGTGTTTGCAGCTGCGCGGCGAGGCGGGGGAGCGTCAGGTGGCCCAGCGCCCGGAGGTCGGCGTGGTGTCCGTGGGCGGGGGGCCGGTGGCGGGATGCATGCTGCTGACATGCTGAATCTGGTTGCGGAGCAACTGCATTGAGTGTAGATCCAGAGGCGGCGCGCACCGGCAAGCGAGCGGCGCAGATCGCCCGCTGCATCGAGGCCGAGATCGTGCGCCGCGGCTGGCCCATCGGGGCGTCGCTGGGTTCGGAAGCGGCTCTGCAACAGCGATACGGGGCCAGCCGGTCGGTGCTGCGCGAAGCCGTCCGGCTCGTCGAGCACCATCAGGTGGCCCGGATGCGTCGCGGACCCAACGGCGGCCTGATCGTCTGCGCACCCGATGCCGGACCGGCGACCCGCGCCGTCGTCATCTATCTCGAATACCGGGGCACCACCCTGGACGACCTGCTCGACGCACGTCTGGTGCTCGAGCCGCTGGCCGCCGCTCTCGCCGCCGAACAGATCGACGAAGCCGGAATCGAGCGGCTGCGGGCGGTGTTGAGTGCGGAGCAGCAGCGGCCGGGGTTGCCCGCCGCGCGCGACGAGTTCCATGTGGCGCTCGCACAGCAATCGAAAAACCCTGTGCTACAGCTGTTTATCGAAGTCTCGATGCGACTGACTAGGCGCTTCGCGCTGTCCTCGCGGACGGACTCGGCGACCGAGGCGCTGGAGGCGCTGGACCGGCTGCACGACGACCATTCGGGTATCGCCGCGGCCGTCACCGCCGGTGATTCCGCGCGCGCCAAAGCGCTCAGTGAGCGGCACGTGCAAGCGGTGACCGCCTGGCTGCAGCAGCATCGGCGCGGCGATCGGTCCGGGCGGGCAAGGCCCCGACAGGTACGGCGGCTGGACCCCGAGGCGCCCCGCGGCAAGCTGGCCGAAGTGCTGGCCGCCGCGATCGCCGACGATATCGCCGCCAGCGGTTGGCAGGTCGACGCGGTTTTCGGAACCGAGGCTGCGCTGCTGGAACGTTATCGCGTGAGCCGTGCGGTGCTGCGGGAAGCGGTACGGCTGCTGGAATACCACACGATCGCCCACATGCGCCGGGGGCCCGGCGGCGGGCTGGTCGTCACCCGGCCCCAGGCGCAGGCCAGCATCGACACCATCGCGCTGTACCTGCAGTACCGCAAGCCGAGCCGCGAAGACCTAGGCCGCGTGGGGGATGCGATCGAGATCGCCAACGTGGCGAAAGTCGTGCAGCTTCGTAACGAGCCCGAGGTGGCGGCCATGCTCGACACGCTGAACCCGTCCATGGATTTCGCCGCCGGTGAGGCAGCAGGTGAAATGCGTAAGGCCGCGGCCGAGGAATTCCGGTTCCATATCGGCCTGGCTCAGCTGGCCGGCAACGCGCTGCTGGACCTGTTTCTGCGGATAATCGGCGAACTCGTTCGCCGGCACTGGTCCAGCACCGGAGGGCAGCCACCGGCCGCAGCCGACGTTGTCGCCGTCGAACATGCACACCTGCGGATTCTGCAGGCAATCCGCGCCGGCGACGACAGCCTGGCCCGCTACCGCATCCGTCGCCATCTGGACGCGGCGACGACGTGGTGGCTCTAGAACTCGGTCGAGCCGAATTCGCGCATAATCAACGCCCCTGGCGGGTACCTGACTTACCTGAAACGAAAAGCCGGTCCAGCACGGGTGCCGGCGCAGGGGCGGGAGCGCTGACATGACGACTGGCACGGAAACCGAGCGACGAGGCTTCGTCCATTCCGCGCTGCTATACCACTCCCAGCGGGAGTATCTGGATTTCGTCGGGCGCTTCGTGGCCGACGGGATGGCGCTGGGGGAGCCGGTTCTGGTCGCGTTACCAGCGGACCGGCTGGCATTACTGCGCAGCGAACTGGGTGCTTGCGGTCGAGCTACGACGGAGCTGCGCATGATCGACATCTCGCGTGCCGCACGCAATCCGAGCCGATTCCTGGCCACGGCGAGTTCCTTCGCGGCGAAATACCCCGATCGGCGGGTCCGGATCGTCAGTCAACTCGTCTGGCCCGGCCGCAGCGCGGACGAGTGTCTGGCCTGCGTGCAGCATGAGGCGTTGGTCAACCGGGCATTGGCACATCGCAGCGTGATGGCGCTGTGCCTCTTCGACGCCGAGCGGCTCGACGACGAATTGCTGGCGGATGCCCGTGCCACCCATCCGTTGTTGTGGAAATGCGGATCGGCTTATCACAGCGCCGATTACGCCCCGGACGAGACGTTGGCGCGCTGCAATCAGCCGTTACCGCGTAACCCGGGCGCCGTGACCTATCTGGTGCGCGAAAGCACAGACCTGCGGCGTGCGCGTTCGTTTGCCGTGGACTACGCCGGATGGGTCGGACTGTCGCAAGACGGCCTGGAGGATTTGCGATTGATCACCACCGAGTTGGCCACCAACAGCCTGCAATACGCCGACGGAGCATGCCAGCTTGCCTTCTGGCGTCATGATGAGCATCTGGTCTGCGAGGCGCGCGACAGCGGACGGTTCGATCGGCCCCTCGTCGGACGTCAGCTCCCGGGCGCCGGCGCAACCGCAAGCCGCGGGCTGTTTTTGGTCAACGCCATGGCGGATTTGGTGCGTACCCATACCACGGTAAACGGCACCACCATTCAGGCATACCTTCGGCTCAAGCCGTCGGCGGCTTCCCTGGGCTAGCGAATCGAATCCGGCCGCGGGGGTAGGTCCACAGCGGACGGGCGTCGAACCTATCCCAGCGACCCGCTCGGTGCCGGCACCGCCGGAATCGTACATGTGGTGGTCTTGCAGCTGTCGGTGCTGTCGCAGCTCACCGCCGCGATGGCCGCGAACGTGGCGATCAGCGCCGCGACGACTATCCGAACCGCCCGGGACCGTTTGCTTATTGCATTCATCGGCCATGCCTTTCAATTGCTGCTGTGCAGATATGCGGATTCCGACGATGACTGTCTGCAGATGTTATGCCGTCGCTTCCCGCGGCGGGCCGTTTTTAATGGTTCTGGCCTGCGCAATATCAAACTCGTCCGGAGCGATCCTGCGGGATATGGGCCGGGAAAAACGTCCGCCCAACTTACCTGCGACCACCCGCGCCGAGCCGAGGACGTGGCTGGTCCGGGCGCATTTTCGCCGCGCGATAGCCGCTCGCCAGTTATCGAACGTGAAGTGCCCTACGGGCGTATGTCGCAATCTGTCGCCCAGGTCCTCATTCCCGGCTGGTCGAAAATCTGTAATTGCCGGTGCACGTGACGGCGTGATCGAAACCCCGGCGCGGGCCAACCCCTACTCTGGCACCACGCTCGTAATTGGGGTGGCAGGCTCGTGTTCAGCGGCGCACCCGGCCGCTAGCACCGCGAATGCCGCGGCCAGTACTACGACCACCGTCTTGACCGCCTGCACCGTCCTGCTGGTCTCTTTTGCGCTCATCGACCGTGCCTTTCGTTTGCTGGGCCGCACCCGTAGTTGGCGATTCCGCCGCGTCAGATACTATCGCCAAAGCACTGGACGGCGTGGTGTTTTGGGACGTTGAGCAGTGGAATCCGGTCGCGGAGGTGCGCCCCTGGCCACGCCGCTACGCGGTCGACCAACTTGGCCGTAGCGGAACCCGACGGGTGCGCCCTGGCGTGCAGAGCGCCGGCAAGGCCGCGACGCGGCCAACGGTTGACACGGCGGAGTGACCGAGGCCGGGCGCAGGTCGCCGTGGCCGCGTCGACGCTGAGAATCCCCTTGCGCGCGTCGCCGCAGGACGTCTAGTGTCACCCTTCGTGCGTCTTCTCGAGCGTGCCGTAGTAGCCAGCACCCGCAGCGGGGTCTGATCCGGACCGACCCCCCGCTGTGGGTCGCAAGCTACTACCGTCGGTCGCTCCTACTGATCGGAGAAGACCGGCACCATGACTTTCCCAGCCCTCGACGGCGACCCGGCCAGTGGTCCGGCGCAGCCGACCGCCGGCGCCTGGTTTGCCGAGCGCTTCGGCGCGGACGTGCCGCGAGGTCTGCGGGAACAGGCCGCAGTCATGTCTTGGCAACGCTTCGTCGCGACCTACGGTCATACCGCCGGCCCAGTTCGGTTGGGGCACTGGGAGTGTACGGATCCGGATCGGCCTGCCGGGCGACTCGGCCCGCAGGCCCGGAATTTCCGGGCCATGATCGCGGTCGCGGGTCGTATCAGCACGTCGACCGCGGCCGCCGGCGGCCCGATCGCGGCTCTCACAGCGATGTTGCACGACCGCGGGATCACCGTGGAGACATTGAAGTTCCACCAGATGCACTCCGATGGAGGCACCGCCACCTTCGTCTGCGGCAGCGATGGGATCGCCAGCGAGTGGGCAATGGGCTGGTCGCGCGATCCGACTCAATCCGCGCTGCGTGCGCTGATCACGTGCGCCAACCGGCTGCTCACCCCATGACCGCGAGCAGACACACAATCGCACACCGCCGGCTCGCTGCGTGCGATTGTGTGTCTGCTCGCCAGCCTCAGGCGATCACAGCGGGCGCAGGACTATGGGCATGCCGTCCTTGGGGACCGGCATACCGCCGTAGTCCCAGCTCGCGTGGTAATCCGGCCGCGGCAGTTCCAGCCGGTAGCGGCGCAGCAACCGGTGCAGGATCGTCTTGATCTCCAATTGGCCGAACACCATCCCAAGACACTTGTGTGCGCCGCCGCCGAAGGGTGTGAACGCGTAGCGGTGTCGTTTGTGCTCGTTGCGTGGCTCGGTGAATCGCTCCGGGTCGAATGTCATTGGCTCGGTCCAGAATTCAGGCAAGCGGTGATTCAAGCCGGGAAACGCGATGACGTTGGTGCCCTTGGGCAGGTAGTAGCCCAGCAATTCGGCATCGCGAACGGTCTGCCGCATCGCCCACTGGACCGGCGTCACCAACCGGATCGACTCGTTCATCACCAGGTCGAGCGATTCCAACTTCTCCAGCGATTCGATGTCCAGCGGCCCGTCGCCGAGACGGTCGGATTCGTCGCGGCAGCGCTGCTGCCACTCCGGGTGGGCGGCCAGGTGATAGGCCATCGTCGTGGCCGTCGACGTCGACGTGTCGTGGGCGGCCATCATCAAGAAGATCATGTGGTTGACGATGTCCTGGTCGGAGAACCGGTTGCCGTCCTCGTCCTCGGTCTGGCACAACACCGTCAACAGGTCGTTGCCTTCTTTGCCACGGCGTTCCTGGACCCGCTCCGCGAAATAGTGCTCGAGCAGTTGGCGAGCCTTGAGCCCCCGCCACCAGGTAAATGGTGGCACGCTGGTGCGGATGATGGCGTTGCCGGCGCGGGTGGTGGTGGTGAACGCCTTGTTCACCTGGGTCACCAGTTCCCGGTCGGTGCCCGGCTCGTGGCCCATGAACACCATCGAGGCGATGTTGAGGGTGAGTTCCTTCATCGCCGGATAGAGAAGGAAGCGCGCATCGTTGATCACCCAATCCTCAGCGATCACCTTCGACACCACGTGGTCCATGTGCTCGACGTAACCGACCAGCCGGGACCGGACGAACGCCTCCTGCATGATCCGCCGGTGAAACATGTGCTCCTCGAAATCGAGCAGCATCAGCCCGCGCCGGAAGAACGGGCCGATCACCGGGACCCAGCCCTGCTGCGAGTAGTCTTTGTTGCGGTTGGAATAGATGACTTGAGCGGCGTCCGGGCCCAGCGCCGCGACGAACGGCAAGACCGGTGAGTCCCCGTAGATGACGGGCCCCTTGGTGTTGTACAGGAACATCAGATAGTCGGGTCCGCCGCGCAGCATTTCGATCATGTGCCCGATGATCGGCAGCCCCGCGTCACCCACGACCGGCTTGAGCCCGCTGCCCGGCGGCGGGTCGGCCAGCCTCTTCTCCGGAAATTGCGTGTTCAGCAGCCAACGCTCCACCAGGCCCATGCCGGGAAAGTTGTTGAACGACGGGGTCAGCCGGCGCTGGGCTTGGTCAAGGAGATATGCCGGGGTGCTGATCGTCGCCCTGCTCGTGGCCATGACGCTCCTTACCGGTTGTGGCGGCCATCACTACCTAGATCCATCCTTGGAACGAACTTGACGGCTGTCAAGTTTTCTTTTCGCGCGGCTTGGTGCATGGTCAGCATGTGAGTGAGCACGCCCCCGACCAGCAGGCTGTCCCGGCATTGCGGCGCCGTGGCGACAAGCATCGGCAGGCAATCCTGCAGGCGGTGCGGGAACTGCTGCAGGAGCGGCCGTTCGCGGAGCTTTCGGTGAGCACCATCAGCAACCGGGCCGGGGTAGCGCGCTCCGGGTTCTACTTCTACTTCGACTCCAAGTACGCCGTGCTGGCCCAGATATTGGCGGAGGCAGCCGAGGAACTCGAAGAACTCACCCATTACTTCGCCCCACGCCAGCCGGGTGAGTCGCCGCAGCAGTTCGCCAAGCGGATGGTCGGCAGCGCCGCCGTTGTCTACGCGCACAACGATCCGGTGATCGTGGCCTGTAATGCGGCGCGCCACACCGACATTGAGATCCGCGAGATCCTCGAGCAACAGTTCGACGTGGTGCTGCGCGAGATCGTCGGCGTCGTCGAGGCTGAAATGAGAGCCGGCACCGCCAACCCGATCAGCGACGACCTGCCGACATTGATTCGTACCCTGGCGGGCACCACCGCGCTCGTGCTGACCGGCGACCCGCTGCTGGTCGGCCGCGACAGCGACCCCGACCGCCGGGTGCGGGTGCTCGAACAGATGTGGCTCAACGCGCTTTGGGGCGGTGCCCCCGAGGCCTGAGCCGCCGGTATCGTCACCGCCATGGCGCAACCGCGGTATTACGCAGGGAAACGGTGCCTGGTCACCGGTGCGGCTAGCGGCATCGGCCGTGCAACCGCATTGCGGCTCGCGGCGCAGGGTGCCGAACTCTATCTGACCGACCGCGACGCGGACGGCTTGGGGCGGACCGTGTCCGATGCGTGTGCGCTCGGCGCGCAAGTGCCCGAGCATCGGGTGCTCGACATCTCCGACTATGCCCAGGTGGCCGCGTTCGCGGCGGACGTCCATGCCAGCCACCGCAGTATGGACGTCGTGCTCAACATCGCCGGCGTCTCCGCGTGGGGGACTGTCGACCGGCTGACCCACGACCAGTGGAGCAGGATGGTCGCGATAAACCTGATGGGTCCCATCCACGTGATCGAGACATTCGTTCCGGCGATGGTCGCAGCCGGCCGGGGCGGACATCTGGTCAACGTGTCCTCGGCCGCCGGGCTGGTCGCGCTGCCCTGGCATGCGGCTTACAGCGCGAGCAAGTACGGCCTACGCGGGCTTTCGGAGGTGCTGCGCTTCGATCTCGCACGGCATCGCATCGGGGTGTCGGTCGTGGTGCCGGGCGCGGTGCGGACACCGCTGGTCAACACGGTCGAGATCGTCGGCGTCGATCGCGACGATCCACAGGTCAAGCGTTGGGTCGACCGCTTCACCGGCCACGCCATCTCGCCCGAAAGGGCTGCCGAAAAGATCCTGGCCGGGGTGGCGAAGAACCGGTACCTGATCTACACGTCGCCGGACATCCGCGCGCTGTACGCATTCAAGCGGCTGGCGTGGTGGCCCTACAGCGTGGCGATGCGCCAGGTCAACGCCATCTTTACCCGCGCGATGCGGCCCGGTCCATCGCAGCGCTGACCTGGTTACTGGCCGGTGCCGCTGAGCAAGAAGCCGGCGAGTCTGCTGCCGACGTTTCCGATGCCGGAGAGCAGCGCGCCGGTCAATCCTGCGGTACTGGTGTTGTACCAGCCGGTGACGATATTGCCGATGTTGCCCATGCCCGACGTTAGTTGGCCGATGTTTTCGAATCCGGAGAGGAAGCGCCCGCCCTCGTTGGAGAACCCGGAAATGAATTGACCCGCGTTGAAGAATCCCGAACCGGCGCCCGGGCCGCTGTTGAAGAAGCCCGACGTTGGATTAATGGTGGAGTTGCCGACGCCTGGCGCTGCGGGAATGTGGAGGATGGGGACTGAGATGGGGCCCACGTTGTTGATGATTTCAATGTGCATCCTGCTGAATGGTATGCCGCCTACGTTTCCTACGTTGAACCCCGTCAAGTCGAAACGGTTAATAACAATTTTGGGTATTTCGACGGTGATTGACTCGCCGTCGCCCAGCGGAATGGTCACATTCGGAATAGGGCTCGGTAAATCGATGAATAGATTGAGGTCGATCGGGACATCCATGCTGAACGGCTGGACTGCGATGCCGTCTATAAAGCCGGTGACGGGTATTGCCAGATCGACATTAACGCCTATGTTCAACGGGATTCCAGGCATGGTGATGCCAAAGTCGAAGCCGAATTGTCCCCGGTCGTCGGCGCGCCAGAAATAGCCGTTGTTGCGGTTTCCAGAGTTGAACGCGCCGGTGTTCAGATTGCCATTATTGTAGTAGCCAGTATTGCCACTTCCGGTGTTGAAATCACCAGTGTTAAGCCCGCCGGTGTTGAGATTACCCGTATTGGTGCTGCCCGCGTTGGACAGGCCGGTGTTCAAACTGCCGGAGTTGAACAGGCCGGTGTTGAACGAGCCGGTGTTGCCGATGCCGGTGTTGGCGGTGCTGGTATTACCGATGCCGGTGTTGTAGCTGCCCGTGTTGCCGATGCCGAAGTTGCCCTCGCCGGAGTTGAAGAAGCCGGTGTTGCCGTCGCCGGAGTTGAACAGCCCGGTATTGTTTGTCCCCGAATTCAGTCCACCAAAGCCGAACAGGTTGCTGCCGGTGAACCCGACACCCGAGTTTCCGTTTCCGGTATTGGCCAAGCCGATGTTTCCGCTGCCGGTGTTGCCAAAGCCGATATTGTAGTCCCCGGTGTTGCCGAAGCCGATGTTACCGACGCCGGTATTGCCGAAACCCAGATTGAAATCGCCCAGGTTGCCGAAACCAAAGTTGTTGTCTCCGAAGTTGGCGAAACCAAAGTTTGCGCTGCCATGATTTGCATCGCCGATGTTGAAGCCACCGATGTTTCCGTTGCCCAGGTTGAAGCTACCAAGGTTCGCGCTGCCGAAGTTAAGGCCTCCTCCGTTGGCGGAGCCCAAGTTGAACGTCGATGCGCCACTGCTGTTGTGGAAAATGCCCGAAAGGCGGCTGCCGACATTGCCCAATCCCGAATTCAACGCCCGGAATTCGAGGTCGAGATTGCTGGTGTTCTCGAAACCCGAGATGGAGTTGCCGAAGTTGTGGATACCGGATTGCAGCAGGCCGGCGTTCAGCAGGCCTGAACTGCCTAGGTTGCGGGTGAAGTTGAAGAAGCCCGAGGTGTCGGGTCCGAAGTTGCCGAAGCCCGAAGTGCCCCCTCGGCCACTATTGAAAAAGCCTGACGAGGGAGCGTCGGTCGAGTTTCCGAAACCCGGCGTCGCCGGAATATTGATGATCGGTATGTTGATGGGGCCGACACCCCCGGCAACAGAAACGCCTAGCCTCGTTTCCGGGCTTCCTACAGTAATCGAGATGAACGGACCCGTTACTCTGATGGGCGGCATTTGTATTGGCCCGACAGTGCCGCTCAGAGCGGGGAAGTCTAACGGGATTGCGGGAATCTTGAACGGTGCCAGCACGATTTCGGTGGTGCGACCCTCGACAGGAATATGCAGTGGAACACTCAACGGTAGATTTATCGGAATTTCTGGAATCGTCATGGTGTAGGAGAACCCGGCATTCCCTGCGCCGTCGCCCCGGCCGAAAAAGCCGTTGTTCATGTCGCCGATGTTGAAGGCGCCGGTGTTGAGATCGCCGGTGTTGGCCCAGCCGGTGTTGATGTTGCCGGTGTTGTAGGACCCCGTGTTGGTGTCGCCCGGGTTGAAGTCGCCCGTGTTGAAATTTCCCACGTTGTAGTTCCCGGTGTTGTAGTTACCGACGTTGCCGATGCCGGTGTTGACGATGCCGGCATTGTAGAAACCAGTGTTAGCCCTACCGGAATTACCGAAGCCCGTATTGAACGAACCCGAATTACCCAGGCCGAAGTTTCCGGTCCCGGAGTTTCCGAAACCGGTGTTGTCGCTACCCGAGTTGAACAGCCCGGTGTTCCCGGTGCCGGAGTTGAGCCCGCCAAAGCCCAGCTGGTTGCTGCCGCCCAGCCCGATCCCGATGTTGTTGTCCCCCCCGAGGCCGCCGTTTCCGAAGCCGACGTTCCCGTTGCCGGTGTTGCCGATTCCGATGTTGCCGCTGCCGGTGTTGCCGAAGCCGATGTTGAAGCTGCCGGTGTTGCCGAAGCCGAAATTGTTGCTGCCGAGATTGCCGAGGCCGACGTTGAAGCTGCCGAGATTGCCCGAGCCCAGGTTGAAGCTGCCCAGGTTGCCCGAGCCGAAGTTGAGGTTGCCGACGTTGCCGTTGCCCTGGTTGAGATCACCGAGGTTGGCGTTGCCGAAACTCAGGCCGCCAAGGTTGGCGAAGCCGATATTGAAGATGCTCGACACGCCAGATGGAAGAAGTCCGGAGGGCTCGGTAGCTGCGGCGGCCGCGACGCCGGCGCTAGCGGGACTGGCAACGCCGGCCACGGCACCACCTAGCCGGCTCACCTGGCCTGCCAGACTCTGCAACGGACGCGTAAAGGGGGTGAGCGCCGCGGCAACGCCAGAAGCCCCGGAATGGTAACCGAACATCGCCGCCACGTCCTGCGCCCACATCTGCTCGTAGTTGGCTTCGGCGGAGGCGATCGCCGGGGCGTTTTGACCCAAGAGGTTCGACACGACCAGCGACAGCAGCCGGGAGCGGTTGGCTGCGATACAACCGGGATGCACTATCGCGGCCAGCGCCGCCTCGAAGGCGGAGACTGCCGTGCTGGCCTGGGCGGCGGCCTGCTCGGCTTGCGCAGCAGCGGTCTGTAACCACCCCAGGTAGGGCGCCGCCGCCGCAGCCATGGCCGCTGCCGCCGGCCCCTGCCACGATCCGAGCGCTATCCCGGTCGTCACGGACCCGACTGAGGCGGCCGCCGTGCGTAGCTCGTTGGCCAGTGCGTCCCAGGCCGTCGCCGCCTGAAGCATGGGGCCCGAACCGGCTCCAGCGAACATGCGAGCGGAATTGATCTCCGGTGGCGACACCGAAAAGTCCATCGCTCTCGTCCTTTCCTCTGGCGGCGCTTTCTCAGCCGCTGCGCCTGCCCGTTTGTCTGGGTTGGGCCTCCGTGGCCGCCTTGGTGCGGGCGGCACTTAGGCCACGGCGAAAGGCACCTGCCGACCACTCACAAACTCGGCATTGCACCGCCGCGCCAATCCCGTCCGCAGCCCAGACGCGTGCTGCGCGCGCGCAGCGGGGACGCGGGCCGTGCCAGACGGGCAGTGGTGCCTTGGTTCTGCTGTCAGTCGGCACGGCACGCCCCGCTCCCTGATGACCACCGGGGCTGTGCCGGCGAGAAAGTTGTTGACGCGTTCACTGTGCTGGGTGACGCTTCGGTAAGGCTTCACCGATCATGAAATTCGCAGATCGGAGCAGCCGTGTTGCGGTATTGCCGGCCGGTGAGTGACCCGCGGGGCCGCAAAGACCGTCACTCAACGCGGAAGTGCTGGCTGCCGAACCCTAGCCGTCGAGCACGCCTGCGTCAGCCCTGCAGGCGTCCTTGGCGTCATCGGCGTTATCGCCCGCAGAGCTTGCGGGCCAGGCTTTCCCACGCATCGCCCAACGTCTGCAGGGTGTGACCGCCATCGTTGAGGCCGTGCTCGACATAGTCGACGTCGAGCAGGGCCAGCAGGGCATCGGCCTGGACATCCAGATCGCCGGTAGTGTGGGCCGACTGCAAGAGCACCCGCACATGTGTGCGGTGTACCAACGCCGCGGCGCCGTAGCGGGTGTGGCGAGTTCGACCAGCCTCCGACAGCAGCTCACGGTGGGCATGGACGAAGCAGATTCGCTCCCGGCCGAACGCGATCAGGCGATCCAAAGGCGGGGCGTCGGGGCCCAGCGGCGGCGGGCCGAACAGAAATGCCTGCTGGCTGGTTCGCTCGTCTTCATCGAGTAGCACCATCATCAGGCCGGCGCGACTGCCGAACCGGCGGAATAGCGTGCCCTTACCGACGCCGGCCGCGGCGGCAACGTCGTCCATCGTGATCGCGTCGGCGCCGCGCTGGGCGACCAGTCGGCGCGCCGCGTCCAGCAGCAGCGCGCGATTGCGCGCCGCGTCACCTCGTTCGTTTGGCGGCTCTTGCCGAGGCGGCGCACGTAGGTCACCGGGCCGCTCGACATCGCTCATTCCTGCACAGTAACGCGGACGGAAATAAATCGGACCATAGTCCGGTTCTGCCGTGCAACGAAAATCGTCCCAACGAAAGGAACGGGCAGTGCCAGAGATCAAGTCCGACGTCAAGGTCCTGGCGTTGGTGGGAAGCCTGCGGGCGGCGTCCATCAATCGCCAGATCGCCGAACTTGCGGTTGTCGTTGCACCCGGCGGCGTCAACGTCACCGTGTTCGAAGGGCTGGGGGAGTTGCCGTTCTACAACGAGGACCTTGATACGCCCGGCGACCTTCCCGGACCCGTGGTCGCGTTGCGGGAGGCCGCGGCTGACGCGGATGCGGCGCTGGTGGTCACGCCCGAATACAACGGCAGCATGCCTGCTGTCATCAAGAACGCGATTGACTGGCTATCTCGCCCGTTCGGCAACGGCGCATTGAAAGGCAAGCCCCTGGCGGTCATCGGCGGGTCGATGGGCCGATACGGTGGGGTGTGGGCCCACGACGAGACCCGCAAGTCGTTCGCAATCGCCGGTACGCGCGTGATCGACACGATCAAACTGTCGGTGCCGTTCCGATCTCTGGATGGCAACGCGCCCGCGGACAGTTCCGCGATATCGGCGAATCTGCGCGACATCGTCGGAAAGCTGGCCGCCGAAGTGCCCTGACCTGCTAGCGTCGACCTTAGCTGGTCACGCGAGACAACGGCGTGAGACCCGTGGCTCGGGTCTGGTTCTGAAATCGAATACTAGTTTGTACCAGGTTTTTTGACTGCAGCTTCGCATACCGTCGGCTGTGCAAGACCACAAGCGTCGGGCGTGTTGATCTTGCTCGCAGTTTGCTACTGTGGGGTCTTGGGTGACCGCCGTGTCGCGGAATCTCACCATCTGCACAAAGGCCTGTCGTAGGGTCTTGTGCACACAAACCGCGGCTCGGTAATCGCCGAGTTGTAGGGGACGCGGTGGATAGGAGTGGTTAGGAGACGTGGCCTTGACGTGTGCGGCCAGCAGAGCCGAGCGCGAAGGTTCGCGGATCTTGCCGCGTTATCGTCTGGTGGCTGCGCTGGCCTGTCTTGTCAACCGTAATCGCGCCACAAGAAGGTACCGCCTCACTAGTCTGGCTAGTAGGACGGTGTCGGTCGGCCATAGTCCGGGTGGTCAATGAATTTTGCAGTGCTACCGCCGGAGATCAACTCGGCGAGATTGTTCACTGGTGCGGGCTCCGCACCGGCACTGGCCGCGTCCACCGCCTGGGCAGGATTGGCCGCCGAGTTGCGCTCGGCGGCGGCCGCATTCTTATCGGCGACTTCCGGACTGGCGGGCAAGTTCTGGCAGGGACCGGCGGCGACGGCGATGACGGCCGCGGCCGCATCCTATGTCGGTTGGTTGAGTGCGGCAGGGGTGCATGCCGAGCAGGCGGCTGAGCTGGGTGAAGCAGCCGCGCAGGCGTTCGAGGTGGCGCGGTCGGTGACGGTACATCCAGGGCTGGTCGCTGCCAATCGCGACCGCCTGGTGTCGCTAGTGAGGTCGAACCTGTTCGGGCAGAACACGCCGGCCGTCGCGGCTGCTGAAGCTGAGTACGAGCAGATGTGGGCTCGGGATGTGGCTGCGATGTTGGATTACCATGCCGGGGCGTCGGCGGTTGCCTCCGCGCTGACGCCGTTCAGCCGGCACATCCCTGACCTGGCAGGCTTGTCTGGCCGGTTGGCCGGTCTCGACGCGGCCAACGTAAACGCCGCTACAGCCGCGGTCATAGGTTCCGCCAACAGCACGATTAACTTCAACCTGGGCTTTGCAAATATTGGCCGCGGAAATGTCGGGGCTGCAAATGAGGGCAATTTCAACTTAGGCTTCGGGAATATTGGTAGCGGCAATGTGGGTAGCGGCAATATTGGGAGCTTCAATGCGGGCTCGGGGAACGTCGGCAGTTACAATATCGGGCCCGGCAACCTGGGCAACTACAACGTAGGCCTGGGAAACCTCGGTAATTCCAGCCTAGGGGTGGGCAACGCGGGCAGCTTCAATGTCGGTTTTGCCAATGCCGGCAGTAACAACATCGGCTTTGCTAATACCGGCAACAACAATATTGGGATCGGGTTGACGGGTGACGGCCGGGTCGGTTTCGGCGGACTGAATTCGGGTAGCGACAATATCGGCCTGTTCAACTCCGGCACCGGAAATATTGGGTTCTTCAACTCCGGTACCGGCAACTTTGGCGTCGGGAATTCGGGCAGCTACAGCACCGGCATCGGTAACGCGGGCGGCACCAACACCGGCTTATTCAACACCGGCCTGGTCAATACCGGTTTCGGCAACGCAGGAAACTACAACTCGGGCGGATTCAATGCAGGCAGCACCAACACCGGCGGTTTTAACACCGGCGACTACAACACCGGTTATGTCAACGTTGGCGACTACAACACCGGTGCGGGAAACACCGGCGACGTCAACACCGGTGCATTCATCTCCGGTAACTACAGCAACGGCCTGTTCTGGCGCGGTGATTATCAGGGCACGGGCCTGTCTTACTCCATCACTATTCCGGCAATACCCGTCAACATTCAAGAAAGTTACACCCTAGACGTTCCATTTGAAGTCGACATTGGTCCGCAGACCATCCCGAGTTTTGTTATTCCTGAGCAAGCCGTTACGGTGCTGGGGCTTAACCTATTGTCGGTGGGCCCGATCACTTTCCCGGACATCCACATCACCGGCCCTGTTCTCTCTTTCGAAATTGGCCCGACCACGCTACGCCTCAATGCGACCGGCGCAATCGGTCCCATTAAAATCCCGATCATCGATATCCCCGCGACTCCGGGTTTTGGTAATTCTACCTCGAGTCCGTCGTCGGGCTTCTTCAATTCCGGTACAGGTAGTGTTTCGGGGTTCGGAAACTTTGGCGTTAACAGTTCGGGCTGGGTGAATCTCGGCTCCGGAAGTTCGGGTGTGCAGAATGTCGGTGCGCTGCAGTCGGGCCTGGCGAACCTCGGCGACACCGTCTCGGGTGCGTTCAACACCGGCCTGGCGATACCGGCTCGGGTCTCGGGTATCGGAAATGTGGGTAGTGATCTAGCCGGCCTGTTGCGTGGCTTCGGGAGTGCGGCCAGCTTCAACCTAGGTTTCGGAAACCTCGGTTACGCGAATATCGGCAGCGGCAATGTCGGGAGCTTCAATGCGGGCTCTGGGAACATTGGCGACTACAATATCGGCCCCGGCAACCTGGGCAACTACAACGTGGGTCTGGGGAACCTCGGTAATTCCAGCGTCGGCATCGGCAACGCCGGTGATTATAACGTTGGTATTGCTAATGCCGGCAGTAACAACTTTGGGTTGGCCAATACCGGCAGCAATAATTTCGGTATCGGGTTGACCGGTGATGGTCAGGTCGGGTTCGGCGGACTGAATTCGGGTAGCGGCAATATCGGGTTGTTCAACTCGGGTAGCGGCAATATCGGGTTGTTCAACTCCGGTACCGGCAACTTCGGTGTCGGGAATTCGGGCAGTTACAACACCGGCATCGGTAACGCTGGTGGGACCAATACGGGGTTGTTCAACGCCGGGTTGATCAATACGGGTATCGGCAACACCGGCAGCTACAGCTCGGGCGGATTCAACGCCGGCAGCACCAACACCGGCGGCTTTAACACGGGTGACTACAACACCGGTTATGCCAACGCTGGCGACTACAACACCGGTGTGGCAAACAGCGGCGATGTCAACACCGGAGCGTTCATTTCCGGCAGCTACAGCAACGGCCTGTTCTGGCGCGGCGACCACCAAGGCCTGATCGGCATCTCGTACGGCATCACCATCCCCGCAGTCCCAGCGCATATCGACGGTCGCATACCCGTAGCAATACCAATGACCATGAGTTCCAGCGACACAATCTTTCACGCTGTAACTATTCCCCAATTCCCCGCAAGCTTCCTCGGAGTCGCCCTCCATTCGCAGCCAGTCACAATCCCGGCTTTCACGATCACTGGACCTGCGGCGACGGCCATTCTGGGCGGGCCAATCGACGCATTGGTGATCCATACTGCCGGTGGGATCGGTCCCGCGAGGTTATCGTTTATCGATATTCCGGCGGCTCCGGGTTTTGGTAATTCGACTTCGAGTCCGTCGTCGGGTTTTTTCAATTCCGGTATGGGTAGTGTTTCGGGGTTCGGAAACTTTGGCGTTAACAGTTCGGGTTGGGTGAATTTCGGCTCCGGAAGTTCGGGTGTGCAGAATGTCGGTGCGCTGCAGTCGGGCCTGGCGAACCTCGGCGACACCGTCTCGGGTGCGTTCAACACGGGTCTGACCGTCCCGGCTCATGTCTCCGGTATCGGCAACGTGGGCAGTGATCTGGCGGGGTTGTTCCGGGACGACACGGGCGCCCTGAGGTTCAATGTCGGTCTGGGCAACGTCGGTGGCGGAAATGTGGGTAGCGGCAATGTTGGTAGCTTCAATGTCGGCTCGGGGAATATCGGTAACTACAACGTCGGGCCCGGGAATTTAGGTAACTACAACATCGGTCTGGCGAACCTGGGCCACTATAGCGTGGGCTTCGGGAATGCCGGCGATTTCAATGTTGGGTTTGCCAACACCGGCAGTAACAACTTCGGGTTGGCCAATACCGGCAGCAATAATTTCGGTATCGGGTTGACCGGTGATGGTCAGGTCGGGTTCGGCGGACTGAATTCGGGTAGCGGCAATATCGGGTTGTTCAACTCGGGTAGCGGCAATATCGGGTTGTTCAACTCCGGTACCGGCAACTTCGGTGTCGGGAATTCGGGCAGTTACAACACCGGCATCGGTAACGCTGGCGGGTCCAATACGGGGTTGTTCAACGCCGGGTTGATCAATACGGGTATCGGCAACACCGGCAGCTACAGCTCGGGCGGATTCAATGCCGGCAGCACCAACACCGGCGGCTTTAACACGGGTGACTACAACACCGGTTATGTCAACGCTGGCGACTACAACACCGGTGTGGCAAACAGCGGCGATGTCAACACCGGAGCGTTCATTTCCGGCAGCTACAGCAACGGCCTGTTCTGGCGCGGCGACCACCAAGGCCTGATCGGCATCTCGTACGCGCTCGTAGTCCCCGAAATCCCAATTCACGCCGGAATAAGTATCCCAGTAAACATACCGTTCGGCGGTGACGTCGGCGATATTAATATACCAAGTGTTACCATCCCCCAAATTCAGTTGAGGACATACTTTCTCGACATACTGTTCGGCGGCGTCGGGCCGATAACGACCCCCCCTGTCAGGATTTCCGGTCCTGAGGTCGCGGGCGTCCTCGGTGGTCCGATGACCTCGATAGACATCAATATCGATGCCGGCGTTGGCCCCGTTTATTTTTCGCTGATCGATATTCCGGCGGCTCCGGGTTTTGGTAATTCGACTTCGAGTCCGTCGTCGGGTTTTTTCAATTCCGGTACAGGTAGTGTTTCGGGGTTCGGAAACTTTGGCGTTAACAGTTCGGGTTGGGTGAATTTCGGCTCCGGAAGTTCGGGTGTGCAGAATGTCGGTGCGCTGCAGTCGGGCCTGGCGAACCTCGGCGACACCGTCTCGGGTGCGTTCAACACGGGTCTGACCGTCCCGGCTCATGTCTCCGGTATCGGCAACGTGGGCAGTGATCTGGCGGGGTTGTTCCGGGACGACACGGGCGCCCTGAGGTTCAATATCGGTCTGGGCAACGTCGGTGGCGGAAATGTGGGTAGCGGCAATGTTGGTAGCTTCAATGTCGGCTCGGGGAATATCGGTAACTACAACGTCGGGCCCGGGAATTTAGGTAACTACAACATCGGTCTGGCGAACCTGGGCCACTATAGCGTGGGCTTCGGGAATGCCGGCGATTTCAATGTTGGGTTTGCCAACACCGGCAGTAACAACTTCGGGTTGGCCAATACCGGCAGCAATAATTTCGGTATCGGGTTGACCGGTGATGGTCAGGTCGGGTTCGGCGGACTGAATTCGGGTAGCGGCAATATCGGGTTGTTCAACTCGGGTAGCGGCAATATCGGGTTGTTCAACTCCGGTACCGGCAACTTCGGTGTCGGGAATTCGGGCAGTTACAACACCGGCATCGGTAACGCTGGTGGGACCAATACGGGGTTGTTCAACGCCGGGTTGATCAATACGGGTATCGGCAACACCGGCAGCTACAGCTCGGGCGGATTCAATGCCGGCAGCACCAACACCGGCGGCTTTAACACGGGTGACTACAACACCGGTTATGTCAACGCTGGCGACTACAACACCGGTGTGGCAAACAGCGGCGATGTCAACACCGGAGCGTTCATTTCCGGCAGCTACAGCAACGGCCTGTTCTGGCGCGGCGACCACCAAGGCCTGGCCGGTTTCTCCTACGGGATCACCATCCCCGAAGTCCCTGCCCACCTCGAGGCGACCATACCCGTCGACATACCATTTACCGCGACCTTCGGCGAAGTAGTCATCCATCAGACGACTTTTCCTGCATTCGGTTTCTTTACTATCGCACCGCCGGCAAATGGTGGCTTTGGGCCTGTCGTTATCCCGGATATCACGCTTACCGTTCCAACGATGACGTTGCTGATGGGTGGGCCCGGGACTGTGGTGGGCATTAAAGCCGCGGGCACCGCGGGCCCGGTCACATTCACTTTTATCGATTTCCCGGCGGCTCCGGGTTTCGGGAATTCGACCACCAGCCCGTCTTCGGGTTTCTTCAACTCCGGTTCGGGTAGTGTTTCGGGTTTTGGAAATGTTGGTACCAACAATTCGGGCTGGTTAAATCTCGCTTCGGGTAGCTCGGGTGTGCAGAATGTCGGTGCGCTGCAATCGGGTCTGCTGAACCTGGGCAACAGCCTGTCGGGTGTGTATAACACCGGCCTGGCGATACCGGCTCATGTCTCGGGAATCGGGAACGTAGGCAGCGATCTTGCGGGTCTGTTCCGCGGCGCCACAGGTCCGGTTAGCTTCAACGTGGGCTTGGCCAACGATGGCTTCGGCAATGTCGGCTTTGGCAATGTCGGCTTGGGTAACATCGGCAGCGGCAACGTCGGCAATTTCAATGTCGGCTCGGGGAATATCGGTAACTACAACGTCGGGCCCGGGAACTTAGGTAACTACAACATCGGTCTGGCGAACCTGGGCCACTACAGCATCGGCTTCGGGAATGCCGGCGATTTCAATGTTGGGTTTGCCAACGCCGGAAATAATAACTTCGGGTTGGCCAATACCGGCAGCAATAATTTCGGTATCGGGTTGACCGGTGATGGTCAGGTCGGGTTCGGCGGACTGAACTCGGGTAGCGGCAATATCGGGTTGTTCAACTCGGGCAGCGGCAACATCGGGTTGTTCAACTCCGGCACCGCAAACTTTGGTATCGGGAATGCGGGCAGCTACAACACCGGCATCGGTAACGCTGGTGGGACCAATACCGGGTTGTTCAACGCCGGACTGGTCAATACCGGTATCGGCAACACCGGCAACTACAACTCGGGCGGATTCAACGCAGGCAGCACCAACACGGGCAGCTTCAACCCGGGCGACTACAACACTGGCGGCTTGAACCTGGGCAACTACAACACCGGCTACCTCAACCCGGGCAACTACAACACCGGCGTGGCAAATACCGGCAACGTCAACACCGGCGCATTCATCTCCGGCAACTACAGCAACGGATTGTTCGCCAGAGGCGAGCATCAGGGTGTGACCAACTTGTCCTACTCGATCAAAGTGTCCCCTTTCCCTGCACATGCCGTGGTCGACATTCCTGTACACATACCGTTCACCGGGGAGATCGGCCCGATTACCCTCAATGAATTCACTATTGACAGCCTCCCATTGGAGGTATTCCTCCCGTTTGCGCCTTTCTATATCCTTTATGATTTCGGCCCCGTCACGGTTGACGCGACCACTTATGACCCGATTATTTTGGACTTCTTGTGGGAGAACACTTATCATTACGATATCGGGCCTCGGATTTTCGGCCCTTACGAAATCCCAATCGTCAATTTCTCGGGCACGGGCTTCGGAAACTCGACCACCAGCCCCTCGTCTGGCTTCTTCAACTCCGGCGAAGGCAGCACATCGGGCTTCTTCAACTCCGGTGCCGGCAGCCTATCGGGCATTATCAACGTCGGCGCCAACAATTCTGGCTTCTTTAACACCGGCATTGAGAACCTTGGGAGCTCGGGCTTCCTCAACGACGGCGCGCTGCAGTCGGGCGTAGTGAATGTGGGTAACACCATCTCGGGATTGTTCAACACCAGCACGCTCGACCAGATGGTGGCAGCCAATCTCTCGGGAATCGGAAATGAGGGCGTCGATCTCTCGGGCTTTTTCCACGGGGGCGGCATGGTCAACCTGGGTTTCGCGAACGTTGGCGTATCAGATGTGGGTAACGCAAACATCGGTGACCAAAACGTGGGCAGTGGAAACATCGGTAGCGGAAACGTTGGCAGCGGAAATATCGGGTTCGGAAACTTCGGCAGCGGCAATTCCGGCAGCTTCAACTTTGGTTTCGGGAACTTGGGCAACTACAACATCGGGCTCGGGAACCTGGGCGACTACAACCTGGGCTTCGGTAACCTGGGTCACGACAGCGTGGGCTTCGGGAACGCGGGCAGTCACAACGTCGGTTTTGCCAATACCGGCAGTAACAACTTCGGGTTTGCCAATACCGGTAGCAACAATATCGGGATCGGGCTAACGGGCGACGGCCAGGTCGGGTTCGGGGCGCTGAACTCGGGCAGCGGCAATATCGGGTTGTTCAACTCGGGTACGGGCAATATCGGGTTCTTCAACTCAGGCACTGGCAACTTCGGTATCGGGAACTCGGGCAATTACAACACCGGTATCGCGAACGCCGGCGGCACCAACACCGGCTGGTTCAACGCCGGCATCGTCAACACCGGCATCGGCAATACGGGCAATTACAACTCGGGCAGCTTCAATGCGGGCAGCACCAACACCGGCGGTTTCAATGCGGGCAGCCACAACACCGGCTACCTCAACCCGGGCAACTACAACACCGGCGCCGCAAACACCGGCGACGTCGACACGGGTGCGTTCATCTCCGGCAGCTACAGCAATGGTCTCTTCTGGCAGGACGACTACCAAGGCCTGATCGATGGGTCCCCAGGCTTGTTCAACTCCACCACAAATCCATCTTCAGGCCTTCTCAACGCTGGTAGTGGCAGTGATTCCGGAGTCGGAAACCGCGGTACCGGCAACTCGGGCCTCCTGAACTACTCTTCTGCGATCTCCGGCAACTCTGGCCTGCTGAACTTCGGCGCACTGCAGTCCGGGATCCGGAACTTGGGCAGCACGATCTCGGGCTCGGGTAACACGGGTGTGGTGACGCCGGCCTTCATCTCCGGCGTCGCAAACGTCGGTGGCAAACTTTCGGGTTTGTTCTTCACGGGGACCAGGCCATAACTGATCACGTCGTGGCGGCCGACGGAAGTATCAGTTGGGTTTGCGCGGCGCTCTCACGGTGCGTCGGTGCTTTGGCGGCCTGACATGGAGGCAAACGCACACGCTGCTGGGAAAAGCCGGCTTCGGCGCGGTCCCCGACACGGCTCATCGTTTTGCGGTTGACGCCGACACTCCGGCAGTACTCGATATAGGGCCGACCGGAGTCGCGTCGGGGTGGTGGGTAGGCGCTCTTTTCTATGACACGTGGTGACGTGGCATAGCGGCATAGCCCTGCCGTCGCTCTTGGCTCACGGCTCCTCGACAGTGGGCGAACCGGCCGAGCTGCTTGTTGGAGGCTTTGCTATCAGCCTGCCCGGCAAGATCCAACGCGGGCGATGTCGGTGGTCGCTGATATACCGGGCGACATGGATACCACGGCCGGGTTGTGTGATCTGCGACACGCCGACGCCGGCTCGGACGCACGCCCACGACCTGCGAATTTCAAGAATGTCATTCAGAACATCTTGTATCTCTTCTCGTCCCGACCCCCTAGGTGTAGTGTTTCGGGCACCGGCAGATCCCAGGTTCACCGGGTCCCACCAGGTTCACGGGGCCCGCTGAACTTCCCGGAATCGGCATCGCCATGTCCGATCAGCATGGTGGCCCACGACGGGAATCTGAGAGCGTGCCGGGCCGCTGAACATAGCGAAGATGCACCACCTGAGTCGTTGCCAGTTCCTGTTCCCCGATTCCCGCAAAGGAGCGGTACGCCCATGACCATCACCGTCTACACCAAGCCCGCATGTGTGCAGTGCAGCGCCACCTACAAGGCGCTGGACAAGAACGGCATCGCCTACGAGAAGGTCGACATCAGTCTGGATTCCGAGGCGCGGGACTACGTGATGGCGTTGGGCTATCTGCAGGCACCGGTCGTGGTGGCCGGGGACGACCACTGGTCCGGCTTCCGGCCCGACCGCATCAAGGCGCTCGCCCTGGCTGCGCTGAGCGCATAGCACGGGCAGGCGGTAGGTAAGGAGGCAGCGGTGCCATGGACATCAGGCCGTGCAACCTGGTCTATTTCTCCAGCGTGTCGGAGAACACCCACCGCTTCGTGCAGAAGCTGGGTTTGCCCGCCACGCGGATACCCTTGCACGGCAGCATCGAGGTCGACGAGCCCTACGTATTGATACTGCCCACCTACGGCGGCGGCCGGGTCACACCCAAACTGAATGCCGGCGGCTATGTCCCCAAACAGGTCATCGCCTTTTTGAACAACGAGCGCAATCGAGCGCTGCTGCGCGGGGTCATTGCGGCCGGCAACACCAACTTTGGTCCGGAGTTCGGTTACGCCGGTGACGTCGTCGCGCGCAAATGCGACGTTCCCTACCTTTACCGCTTCGAATTGATGGGCACCGAGGACGACGTGGCCGCCGTCCGTGCGGGCCTGGCTGAATTTTGGAAGGAGCAGACGTGTCACCAACCGTCACTGCAGAGCCTGTAACCTCCGGTGCGCACTCGCACCTTTCGGGGGGCCAGGCGGAGCTGGATTATCACGCGCTGAACGCGATGCTGAACCTGTACGACGCTGACGGCAAGATCCAGTTCGACAAGGACGTACTCGCGGCGCGCCAGTACTTCCTGCAGCACGTCAACCAGAACACCGTCTTCTTCCACAACCAGGATGAGAAGCTCGATTACCTGATCCGCGAGAACTATTACGAGCGTGAGGTTCTCGACCAGTACTCGCGTAACTTCGTCAAGTCGCTGCTGGACCGTGCCTACGCCAAAAAGTTCCGGTTCCCGACGTTTTTGGGCGCCTTCAAGTACTACACGTCCTACACTCTGAAGACTTTCGACGGGAAGCGGTATCTGGAGCGCTTCGAGGACCGGGTGGTCATGGTTTCGCTCACGTTGGCGGGCGGCGACACCACGCTGGCCGAGCAGCTGGTCGACGAGATCATCGAAGGCCGCTTCCAGCCGGCCACCCCGACGTTTTTGAACTCAGGCAAGAAACAGCGCGGTGAGCCGGTGAGTTGCTTTCTGTTGCGCATTGAGGACAACATGGAGTCGATCGGGCGATCGATCAACTCCGCACTGCAGCTGTCCAAGCGTGGCGGCGGAGTTGCGTTGCTGCTGACCAACATTCGCGAGCACGGCGCGCCGATCAAGAACATCGAGAACCAAAGCTCGGGCGTCATCCCGATCATGAAGCTACTCGAGGATTCGTTCTCTTATGCCAACCAGCTGGGCGCTCGGCAGGGCGCCGGCGCGGTGTACCTGCATGCGCATCACCCCGATATCTACCGATTCCTGGACACCAAACGGGAAAACGCCGACGAGAAGATCCGCATCAAGACGCTGAGCCTGGGCGTGGTGATCCCCGACATCACCTTCGAGTTGGCCAAGCGCAACGACGACATGTACCTGTTCTCGCCCTACGACGTCGAGCGGGTCTACGGGGTGCCGTTCGCCGACATCTCGGTCACCGAGAAGTACTACGAGATGGTTGACAACCCGCGGATCCGCAAGACCAAGATCAAGGCCCGGGAGTTCTTCCAGACGCTGGCCGAGCTGCAGTTCGAGTCCGGCTACCCCTACATCATGTTCGAGGACACCGTCAATCGCGCTAATCCTATTGACGGCAAGATCACCCACTCGAACCTGTGCTCGGAGATCCTGCAGGTGTCCACGCCGTCATACTTCAACGAAGACTTGTCGTATGCCAAAGTGGGCAAAGACATTTCGTGCAACCTGGGGTCGCTGAACATCGCCAAGACGATGGATTCGCCGAACTTCGCCCAGACGATCGAGGTGGCCATCCGCGCGCTGACCGCGGTGAGCGACCAGACACACATCACGTCGGTTCCCTCAATTGAGCAGGGCAACAACGAATCCCACGCAATCGGGTTGGGTCAGATGAACCTGCACGGCTACCTGGCGCGTGAGCGCATCTTCTACGGGTCCGAGGAGGGCATCGACTTCACCAATATCTACTTCTACACGGTGCTCTACCACGCGCTGCGCGCGTCGAATCGGATCTCGATAGAAAGAGGTACGCACTTCAAGGGTTTCGAGCGGTCCAAGTACGCGTCGGGGGAGTTCTTCGACAAGTACACCGAACAGATTTGGGAGCCGAAAACCGAGAAGGTTCGCCGGCTGTTCGCCGCCGCCGACATTCACATCCCGACTCAGGACGATTGGCGGCGGCTCAAGGAATCGGTGCAGGCGCACGGCATCTACAACCAGAACCTGCAGGCAGTGCCACCCACCGGGTCGATTTCCTACATCAACCACTCGACGTCGTCGATCCACCCGATTGTGTCCAAGGTCGAGATCCGCAAGGAAGGCAAGATCGGCCGGGTTTACTACCCGGCGCCGTATATGACCAATGACAACCTGGAGTATTACCAGGACGCCTACGAGATCGGCTACGAGAAGATCATCGACACCTATGCCGCGGCCACTCAGCATGTGGATCAAGGGCTTTCGCTGACGTTGTTCTTCATGGACACCGCCACCACCCGTGAGGTGAACAAGGCGCAGATCTACGCCTGGCGCAAGGGGATCAAGACGCTCTACTACATCCGGCTGCGGCAGATGGCCCTGGAAGGAACCGAAGTGGAGGGTTGCGTGTCCTGCATGCTGTAGGCGCGCAAGCCGAGTGTGTATCTTGGCGACGGCTTCGCAGCGTAGTAAGAGCGTCGCCAGATTCCCACTCGGCGAGGAGTCTGCCCAGGTCAGCGGCCGCAACGGGGTAAGGTGCTTGACGTGGTGAGAATCAGCCGGCCCCACTCCAGCGTGAAGCCCGGGGTCAAAGTCGACGCGCGCAGTGAACGTTGGCGCGAACACCGCAAGAAGGTGCGCAGCGAAATCGTCGAAGCGGCATTCCGTGCGATCGACCGCTTGGGGCCCGAGCTGAGTGTGCGGGAAATCGCCGAGGAAGCCGGCACCGCCAAACCCAAGATTTACCGGCATTTCGCCGATAAGTCCGACCTGTTCGTCGCGATCGGGGAGCGGCTGCGCGACATGTTGTGGGCGGCGATCTTCCCGTCGATCAACCTCGCCACCGACTCGGCCCGCGAGGTCATCCGGCGCAGTGTCGAGGAGTACGTCATCCTCGTCGACAAGCACCCCAACGTGCTGCGGGTCTTCATTCAGGGCCGTTCTGCAAAGCAGTCCGAGGCGACGGTGCGCACGCTCAATGAAGGCCGGGAGATCACTTTGACCTTCGCCGAGCTGTTCAACAACGAACTGCGTGAGATAGATCTGAATCGTGCGGCGCTCGAACTTGCCGCGCACAGCGCGTTCGGAGCAGCCGCCTCGGCCACCGAATGGTGGCTGGGTCCCGAGCCCGACAGCCCGCGACGGATGCCACGCGAGCAGTTCGTCGCGCATCTGACCACGATCATGATGGGCGTCATCGTCGGCACCGCCGAGGCGCTGGGTATCACCATGGACCCCGACAAGCCGATCCACGACGCGGTACCCAGCAATCGCGCTGTCAGCTGAGTGCCGGCCGCGTTGACATCGCCGCGAGGATCGTCAACACTCGTTCTAACCGATACCCTGGGTACTGGGTATTTGGGCCGCGCGGCCCAAAGCTCGCCTCACTAGGAAAGACCGATCCACCATGACCAATGCCGTCACAGAAGCCGGCCCGGCGCCGCAGTCCGACCAGCCGCCGGTGCACACCCGCGCGGTCATCATCGGGACCGGATTCTCCGGTCTGGGCATGGCCATCGCGCTGCAGAAGCAGGGCTTCTCCCCACAGGACTTCATCATCTTGGAGAAGGCCGACGACGTCGGGGGCACCTGGCGCGACAACAGCTATCCCGGCTGCGCCTGCGACATCCCGTCACACCTGTACTCGTTTTCGTTCGAGCCCAAGCCAGACTGGAGGAACCCGTTCTCCTATCAGCCCGAGATCTGGGACTACCTCAAGGGCGTCACCGAGAAGTACGGGCTGCGCCGCTACATCCAGTTCAATTCTCTGGTCGACCGCGGTTACTGGGACGACGAGGAATACCGCTGGCACGTCTTCACCACCGACGGCCGCGAGTATGTTGCCCAGTTCTTGATCTCGGGAGCCGGAGCGCTGCACATCCCGTCCTTCCCCGACATCGACGGGCGTCATGAATTCACCGGCCCCGCTTTCCATTCCGCGGAGTGGGACCACAGCGTCGACCTCACCGGCAAGCGGGTGGCCATCATCGGGACCGGCGCCAGCGCGATCCAGATCGTGCCGGAGATCGTCGACCAGGTCGCCGAGCTTCAGCTCTACCAACGCACTCCGCCGTGGGTGGTGCCGCGTTCCAACCCGGAGATCCCGCCGGCGCTACGCCAGGCTATGGAGAACATTCCCGGGCTGCGTGCGCTGGCACGCCTGGGTTTGTACTGGGCGCAGGAGGCGCTGGCCTTCGGCATGACTAAGCGGCCGAACGCGCTGAGGTTCATCGAGGCCTACGCCAAATACAACATTCGCCGCTCGGTGAAAGACCGCGAGCTACGCCGCAAGCTGACCCCGCACTATCGCATCGGGTGCAAGCGGATTCTGAACTCCACCACCTATTACCGCGCTGTCGCGAACCCGAAGACGAATCTGATCACCGACGGCATCACCCGGATCACGCGAAACGGGATCGTCACCGCCGACGGCACTGAGCGCCCCGTCGACGTGATCGTGTACGCCACCGGCTTCCACGTGACCGACTCCTACACCTACGTGCAGATCAAAGGGCGGCACGGTGAGGATCTGGTCGATCGGTGGAACCGTGAGGGGATCGCGGCCCACCGCGGCATCACCGTGGCTGAGATGCCCAATCTGTTTTTCCTGCTGGGCCCGAATACGGGGCTGGGGCACAACTCGGTGGTATTCATGATCGAGTCCCAGATCCACTACGTGGCCGACGCGATCGCCAAGTGTGACAAACGGGGCGCGCAGGCGCTGGCGCCCACCCGCGCCGCCCAGGACCGTTTCAACGACGAGTTGCAACGCAAGTTGGCCAGCTCGGTGTGGAACAGCGGCGGCTGCAGCAGCTGGTATCTCGACGAGCATGGCAAGAACACCGTGCTCTGGGGTGGCTACACCTGGCAGTATTGGCGGGCCACCCGCTCGGTCAAGACCGACGAATACCAATTTTTGGGGGTCGGTAACGGATCGTCGGAGAACCGGCAGACTGTCGCGGCGCCGGCGAAATAGCTACTCGGATGGGCGCGGCCTGGCCATCGCGCCGGCACGCCGTGCGACACGCAAACACAACCTCTTGTGTTGCGCCGGCTTGTCGGACCCCAGGGGTAGTGTTTGAGGCCTAAGGCCGGCAGCCGTTCTGGGAGGCGAAAATGAAGGTTATCGACCGGGTCTCAGCGATCAACTGGAACCGGCTGCAAGACGAAAAGGACGCCGAGGTCTGGGACCGGCTGACCGGAAACTTCTGGTTGCCCGAGAAGGTGCCGGTGTCCAATGACATCCCTTCTTGGGGCACGCTGACCGCCAATGAGAAGCAGCTCACCATGCGGGTCTTTACCGGTCTGACCATGCTGGACACCATCCAGGGCACCGTGGGTGCGGTCAGCCTGATCCCGGACGCGCTGACCCCCCACGAGGAGGCGGTGCTTACCAACATCGCGTTCATGGAATCGGTGCACGCCAAGAGCTACAGCCAGATCTTCTCCACCTTGTGCTCGACGGCAGAGATCGACGACGCCTTCCGCTGGTCGGAGGAAAACCCCAACCTGCAGCGCAAAGCGGAGATCGTGCTGCAGTACTACCGCGGGGACGAACCGCTCAAGCGCAAGGTGGCCTCCACCCTGTTGGAGAGCTTCCTGTTCTACTCGGGCTTCTACTTGCCGATGTACTGGTCGAGCCGGGCCAAGCTGACCAACACCGCCGACATGATCCGGCTGATCATCCGCGACGAGGCGGTCCACGGCTACTACATCGGCTATAAGTTCCAGCGCGGTCTGGCGTTGGTCGACGAGGTCAAGCGCGCAGAGCTCAAGGACTACACCTATGAGCTGCTGTTTGAGCTCTACGACAACGAGGTCGAATACACCCAGGATCTCTACGACGAGGTCGGGCTGACCGAAGACGTCAAGAAGTTCTTGCGCTACAACGCCAATAAGGCGCTGATGAATCTGGGTTACGAGGCGTTGTTCCCGCGTGACGAGACCGACGTGAATCCGGCGATCCTGTCGGCGCTGTCACCCAACGCCGACGAGAACCACGACTTCTTCTCCGGCTCGGGTTCCAGCTACGTCATCGGCAAGGCCGTCGTCACCGAGGACGAGGACTGGAACTTCTAGCCGCACATGTGCCGGCCGTGAACGGCGGATGAATTGTCGGCACGGCACCACCTGACGGTGGCGCGGTGATGCACCTGCCGTGACACTGTTTGGGTGACGAAAACCTCGCGTGCCCATCCCCATTTCCTCCGGTCGGTCATTCGGTGGCTGCAGGTCGGTTACCCCAATGGTGTACCTGGGCCTGATCGGGTGGCGCTGCTGGCGCTGCTGCGCGGTACGCCGCTAACCGAGGAGCAGGTCAAGGAAGTGGTGCGCGACATCACCGCCGAGGGATCACCGGCCACCGCCGACGGCGTGATCAACCGCGACGAGATCGCCGAATTCATCTCCGGCGTGACGCACCATGACGCGGGGCCGGAGAACATTCAACGGGTCGCCGGACGGCTCGCCGCTGCGGGCTGGCCGCTGGCCGGCATCGAGGTAAGCCAGGTTATTCCGGAGGATGAGGATGCTCGCGCGGCCGAAGAGGTTGCGTCACAGGCGTGAGATGTCGATGACGAAGCGGTAGCGGACGTCGCTGGCCAGCACGCGCCCGTAGGCTTCGTTGACGTAACTGGGCTCGATGAGTTCGATCTCGGGCGTGACGCCGTGTTCGGCGCAGAAATTCAGCATCTCCTGGGTCTCGGCGATCCCGCCGATGTTCGACCCGGACAGGCTGCGCCGCATCAGCGCCAGCGCAAATGCCGGCACCGGCATGGGGTGTTCGGGGATGCCCAGCTCGACCATGGTTCCGTCGACGTCGAGGAGGTTCAGGTAGTCGCCGAGGTTCAGGTTCGCCGAGACGGTGTTCAGGATCAGATCGAAGCTGCCGCGCAACCCGCGGAAGGTGTCGGGGTCGGAAGTGGCGTAGTAGTGTCCCGCGCCCAGCCGCAACCCGTCTTCCATCTTCTTCAGGGATTGCGACAGCACCGTCACCTCGGCGCCCATGGCCGCGCCCAGCTTGACGCCCATATGGCCGAGTCCGCCCAATCCGATAATGGCCAGCCGGGTGTTGCGCCCCGCGTTCCAGTGCCGTAGCGGCGAATACAGCGTGATACCCGCGCACAGCAGCGGCGCCGCTGCGTCCAGCGGCAGCGCATCAGGGATGCGGACCACGAAGTTTTCGTCGACGACGATCGCCTCGCTGTAGCCGCCCTGTGTGGACTGGCCGTCTTTGCCGATCGAGTTGTAGGTGAAGGTCGCTCCGGGTTTGCAGTACTGCTCGAGGCCGGCCAGGCAGCTGCTGCACTGGCCGCAGGAGTCGACCATGCAGCCGACGCCGACGCGGTCGCCCACCTGGTATTTGGACACCTCGGACCCCACCTCGGTCACCACGCCGGCGATCTCATGCCCGGGAACCACCGGGTAATTCGGCTGGCCCCACTCGGCCTTGACGGTGTGGATGTCGGAGTGGCAGATACCGGCGAACTTGATGTCGATCACCACGTCGTGCGGGCCTGGCTTCCGACGGTCGATCGTGGTCTTGGTCAGCGGTTCGGTCGCCGAGAAGGCGGCATATGCGGAGACAGTGCTCATACGACATCCTTTAAGGGTCTAGCTGGGGCCGTAAAAAGCTTAGCTAAGTTAAGGTTTTCGGGCCAGGTGACGGCGATCACGTCCAGCGGGTGAGAAGCTTCAGTTGATCGGGGCGTTGATCCAGCGCAGGTCGTCGACGATGCCACGGGCTGCCACCAGGCCCTCGCCCGTCTGCCATATCTCGTCGTCGACGACGAAGACCCGGTTGTCGCGATTGGCGGACAGCTTGCGCCAGGAGTCACTGTCGAGGATGGTCCACGCGCGTTCGGTGGCCTTCGGCGACGCACACGAGACGTAGACGATGTCGGCGTCGGCAGCGGAGAAGTCCGTCCCCCTGGCCAGGTCGGCATCGGTGGTGCCGATCTCGAGGTAAGCCTTGTCGGTGAACCGTTGCGCCGCCGGCCGGTCCACGCCGACCGCGCTCAGCACGCTGGCCGGAAAGTTGCGGGCGCCGTATACCCGCATCGTGCTGGCGGTTAGCTGGACAATCGACGCCTGGAAGTGAGTCGCATCATGCTTGGCCCCGACCTCCCGGGCCCGCTGGGTGAATGCACTGAGCAGCGCCTCCACCGCCGCGCTGCGGGCCGTGGCAGCCCCGACGCCGCGCAGGTTGTCCTCCCAGGCGGCGCCCGGCGCTGCCGTGAACACGGTCGGGGCGATGGCTGCCAGCTGCGGGTACAAGTTCGGCGTCACCGCCACCGAGCCCAAAATCAGGTCCGGCCGGGCCGCGGCGACAGCTCGCAGATCCGGGGAATTGCGGGTGCCCACGCCGGGCAGGTCGTGCACCGTCTTGCCCAAATAGGACGGCTGGCTCGAGGAGCCGTCCGGCAACGCGGCACCCACCACCCGGGATTGCAGTCCCAGCGCACACAGCGCGTCGAGCTGGTCGCCGGAGAGCACCACGATGCGCTGCGGCTCGGCGGGAACCTGGGCCACGTCCGGGTTCACGCCGGCAGCGTTGTGGGCCTGCCGGGTCGGCGGCCCGGGATCGGTTGCGGCCGCTTCCCGTGCACACGATTCGTCGGGTTTTCGAGCGTTTCCCAGCACCCCGGCGCCCGCGATCTGGGTCGTGGGTGTGACCATCGATCGCGACGCTGCGGTGGGGGCCTGATCGGCGCCGCAACCGGTGCACGTCGCAACCAGCGCCGCCAATGATGCAGCGGCCAGACCCCCTCGCACCCCGCCGAATTGCACGCGTCCGACGTTAACACCCGGCCAGTCGGGAGGGGTCTGTCCAAGCGCCTCCGATGCACCCGGACACCGATTACGACAGTTTGTAGGACCAGGCCTGCCGACGGCGCGGTGGCGGGCTAAGATTCCTGTCAAAGTGAGGTATTGAGACCCTATCCGCGCCGGGATTCTTGGAGGAGCAGTTGACTGCCGAAGCGCCGCCCTTGGGACAACTCGAGGCCATCCGTCCATATCCGGCTCGGACCGGCCCCAAAGGGAACCTGGTCTACAAGCTGGTAACCACCACCGATCATAAGTTGATCGGCATCATGTACTGCGTCGCGTGCTTCGTCTTCTTCTTCATCGGCGGTCTGCTGGCGCTGCTGATGCGTACCGAGTTGGCGGTGCCCGGTCTGCAGTTCCTGTCCAACGAGCAATTCAACCAGCTGTTCACCATGCACGGCACGATCATGTTGCTGTTCTATGCCACGCCGATCGTGTTCGGCTTCGCCAACCTGGTGCTGCCGCTGCAGATCGGCGCGCCCGACGTGGCATTCCCGCGGCTGAACGCCCTTTCGTTCTGGTTGTTCGTGTTCGGCGCCACGATCGCGATGGCCGGATTCATCACACCCGGCGGGGCGGCCGACTTCGGCTGGACCGCCTACACCCCGTTGAGTGACGCCGTCCACTCACCCGGCGCCGGCGGCGACCTGTGGATCCTGGGCTTGGGGGTAGCCGGTCTGGGCACCATCCTGGGTGCGGTCAACATGATCACCACGGTGGTCTGCATGCGTGCACCGGGGATGACGATGTTCCGGATGCCGATCTTCACCTGGAACATCCTGGTGACGTCCATCTTGGTGCTGATCGTGTTCCCGCTGCTCACCGCGGCGCTGTTCGGGCTGGCCGCCGACCGTCACCTGGGGGCGCATGTCTACGACGCGGCTAACGGCGGAGTCATGTTGTGGCAGCATCTGTTCTGGTTCTTCGGCCACCCCGAGGTGTACATCATCGCGCTGCCGTTCTTCGGGATCGTGAGCGAAATCTTCCCGGTGTTTTCCCGCAAACCGATCTTCGGCTACACCACGCTGATCTACGCGACGCTGTCGATCGCGGGATTGTCGGTGGCCGTGTGGGCGCATCACATGTTCGTCACCGGGGCCGTGCTGCTGCCGTTCTTCTCCTTCATGACGTACCTGATCGCGGTGCCGACCGGGATCAAGTTCTTCAACTGGATCGGCACCATGTGGAAGGGGCAGCTGACCTTCGAGACGCCGATGCTGTTCTCCGTGGGCTTCGCGGTCACCTTCCTGGCCGGCGGTCTGACGGGAGTGCTGCTGGCCAGCCCGCCGCTGGACTTCCACGTCAGCGACACCTATTTTGTAGTCGCGCACTTCCACTACGTGCTGTTCGGCACCATCGTGTTCTCCACCTTCGCCGGTATCTACTTCTGGTTCCCGAAGATGACGGGCCGGCTACTCGACGAGCGGCTGGGCAAGTTGCACTTCTGGTTGACGTTCATCGGGTTCCACACCACATTTCTGGTGCAGCACTGGCTCGGTGACATGGGCATGCCCCGCCGTTACGCCGACTACCTGTCCACCGACGGGTTTACCAGCCTGAACATCGTTTCGACGATCGGGGCTTTCATCCTGGGCGCGTCGATGTTCCCGTTCGTCTGGAACGTCTTCAGGAGCTGGCGATACGGCGAGGTAGTCACCGTCGACGACCCATGGGGATACGGCAACTCGTTGGAGTGGGCGACCAGCTGCCCGCCACCGCGGCACAACTTCACCGAACTGCCCCGTATCCGCTCCGAGCGTCCGGCGTTCGAGTTGCACTACCCGCACATGGTGGAACGGCTTCGGGCCGAAGCGCATGTCGGACGCGCCCACGGCCCGGCGGACGGCGACGTCACCAGAACAGACGACGTCAGCGTCCGGTCCTGATGCGCGGCACCGGCGGCCGCGACGGGTGATCACGTCGCCCAAAGTGTCGGTGCTGATCACGGTCACCGGCCACGATCAGCCCGGTGTGACATCTGCGCTCTTCGAGGTGTTGGCCAAGCACGGTGTTGAGCTGCTCAACGTCGAACAGGTGGTGATCCGCGGCCGGCTCACCCTGGGCGTCCTGGTTTCCTGCGCACCGGAAGTCGCCGACAATGCGGCGTTGCGCGGTGACGTCGAAGCCGCCATTCACCGGGTAGGCCTGGACGTGACGGTCGAGCGCAGCGATGACGTGCCGATCATCCGGGAACCGTCAACCCACGTGATCTTCGTGCTGGGCCGCCCGGTTACCGCCGGGGCGTTCGGCGCGGTGGCCCGGGAAGTGGCCGCACTGGGCGTCAACATCGACTTCATCCGCGGCATCTCCGACTATCCGGTCACCGGGCTGGAGTTGCGGGTCTCGGTGCCGCCCGGAGCCTATGGTCCGCTGCAGAGTGCCCTGACGAGGGTGGCCGCCGAAGAGGGCGTCGACGTGGCGGTCGAGGACTACGGGCTGGCCTGGCGCACCAAGCGGCTCATCGTTTTCGACGTCGATTCCACGCTGGTCCAAGGCGAGGTCATCGAGATGCTGGCGGCCCGCGCCGGTGCCGAGGGAGCGGTGGCGGCTATCACCGAGGCCGCCATGCGCGGCGAGTTGGATTTCGCACAGTCGCTGCACCAGCGGGTGGCCACGTTGGCAGGATTGCCGGCGTCGGTGATCGACGACGTCGGCGCGCAGCTGCAGCTGATGCCCGGTGCGCGGACCACGTTGCGCACGTTGCAGCGGTTGGGTTTTCGCTGTGGCGTGGTCTCCGGCGGTTTCCGGCGGATCATCGAGCCACTGGCCAGGGAGCTGAACCTGGACTTCATGGCGGCCAACGAGCTGGAGATCGTCGACGGGATACTCACCGGGCGGGTGGTCGGCCCCATCGTCGATCGTCCGGGCAAGGCCACGGCACTTCGCGACTTCGCCGAGCAGTTTGGGGTGCCGATGGAGCAGACCGTCGCCGTCGGCGACGGCGCCAACGACATCGACATGCTGGCCGCCGCCGGGCTGGGCATTGCGTTCAACGCCAAGCCGGCGCTGCGGGAGGTGGCCGACGCCTCGTTGAGCCACCCCTACCTGGACACGGTGCTGTTTCTGCTGGGTGTGACCCGCGGTGAGATCGAAGCCGCCGACGCGCTCGACGGCGTGCTGCGCCGCGTCGAGATTCCGCCGGACTAGGTGCTGGCGAGCAGACGCGGAATCGCACGAAATCAGTGATTTCGATGCGATTCTGCGTCTGCTCGGCGGGCGAGGCCGAGGCAACACTGCGGTGCTGCCCAATAGTTGATAAAGTTTTCAATTGTTAAATTGACGCATATATGAATTGCAGAACTATCGATGTGAGGTCAGGTGTCGGAGCCGCTCTACAAGTTGAAAGCCGAGTTCTTCAAGACGCTGGGACATCCGGCTCGGGTCAGGATTTTGGAACTGCTTTCCGAACGAGACCACACCGTGGCGGAGCTGTTGCTCGAAGTGGGTCTGGAGTCGTCCAACCTTTCTCAGCAGCTGGGCGTGCTGCGCCGGACGGGGGTGGTGACGGCACGCAAGGACGGCAACACGGTCATCTACTCGATCACCTCACCGCTGATCGCTGAACTGATGGCCGTGGCCCGCCGGGTGTTGACCGGGATGCTCAGCGGCCAAGTGGCAATGCTCGAAGACCTGCGAGCGGGCGGCCCGGCGGCGGACCGGAAGTAGGTCCGGGCATGGGTTGGATCGGCAGAATCATGCGACTCGGCCGCGTGGCCGAAAACACGGGACCGGCGCCTGAGCCGACCGTCGGCCCGCCAGCCGGGGTGCGCGGCTCCCTTCAGGTGCGCCATGTCGACGCGGGCTCGTGCAACGGCTGCGAGGTGGAAATCTCGGGGGCATTCGGACCGGTCTATGACGCCGAGCGGTTCGGCGCCCGGTTGGTGGCTTCGCCGCGGCATGCCGATGCGCTGCTCGTCACCGGGGTGGTGACGCGGAATATGGCCCAGCCGCTGCGGAACACCCTCGCGGCGACGCCCGCGCCGCGCCTGGTCATCGCCTGCGGTGACTGCGCACTCAACCGCGGTGTGTTCGGCGACGCGTACGGCGTGGTCGGTTCCGTCGGTGAGGTCATCCCGGTCGACGTCGAGATCCCGGGATGTCCACCCTCGCCCGACCAGGTGGTCATGGCCCTGCGGTCGGTGACGCGCAGGTGACCGCGACTTTCGCGGACGCGCCGCCCGAACACTCGGTTACGTTGCGCCGCAACACAATAGGTGCCTTAGCCGCGGGCGCCGTAACGACGGGTCTCGGTATATTGGGAATTGCGTTGGGGCTCAACGGCGTGTTCGGTGCGCTGCCACGAGCGCGGGTCGAGTGGCTGGTGCCGATGATCGGCGTCGACCTGGATCTGAGCCGGTTGGGCGCGTTCTTTATGGCGCTGACCGGTGCGGTAGCCGTCGTCGTCGGCGTTTACAGCATCGGATACGCACGCCTGGAACGGGCCGGCGCCGTCGCGCTCACGACGCTTCCCGTTTTCGTCGGTGCGATGCTGCTCGTTCCGGCCGCCGGCTCGGTGACCACCTTCCTCCTGGCGTGGGAATTGATGGCGCTCAGTTCGCTCGTCCTGCTGCTTACGAATCATCGCCGTAGCGAAGTTCGCTGCGCCGCAATGTACTACGCGGTGATGACCCAGTTGGGCTTCGCCGCGATCCTGCTGGCTTTGATGGTGCTGACGGCGGCGGCCGGAACGGATCGGTTCGCCGACATGGCCGAGATCCCGGACGGAGTACGCACTACCGTATTCTTGCTGACGCTGGTGGGCTTCGGTTCCAAAGCCGGCCTGCTGCCGCTGCATGCCTGGCTGCCGAGAGCGCACCCGGAAGCGCCCAGCCCCGCATCGGCATTGATGAGCGCCGCCATGGTCAACCTCGGCATCTACGGTCTGATCCGCGTCGATGTGCAGGTGTTGGGGCCCGGCCCCAGGTGGTGGGGCGTGGCCCTGCTGGCGGTCGGCGCTGTCACCGCGTTGTACGGGGTGCTGCAGGCCTCGGTAGCCGCAGATCTCAAACGCCTGCTTGGGTTTTCGACGATCGAAAACATGGGACTGGTCACCCTTGCGCTCGGGGCGGCCATGCTGCTGTCGGCGGCCGGGGCCGCTGCGGCGGCCATGATCGCGATGACAGCGGCGCTGTTGCACCTGGTCGCCCACGCCGCATTCAAAAGTCTCGGGTTCTTGGCGGCCGGGTCGGTGCTGCTGACAACAGGACTGCGTGACCTCGACAAGCTGGGCGGTCTGGCCCGGAAAATGCCTTACACCGCAGTATTTTTCGGCATCGCCGCATTGGGTGCCTCGGGGCTGCCGTTGGGCGCCGGGTTCGTCAGTGAATGGCTGCTGGTGCAGTCGTTGATCCACGCACGTCCCGAGCACAACACCGTCGTGGGGCTGGTGACTCCGCTGGGCGTCGGCGCGGTGGCCCTGACCACCGGTTTGGGTGTGGCCGCGATGGTGAAGGCGTTCGGCACCGGATTTTTGGCGCGACCGCGTTCGGAGGCCGCGGCTCACGCGCGCGAGGCGCCGGCCAGCATGCTCGCCGGCATGGCAGTCGCCGCGGTCGGCTGTGTGGTGGTTGGGGTGCTGCCGTTCATCATCGCCGAGACCCTGCAGTCGGTGCTCGACACCCTGCCTTCATCCCGGCACGCCGATCTCACCGGCCTGGGTCCGATGCTGCGGCTGCCGGGTATTGACGCCTCGATCGCGCCCGGCCCGCTGGCCGTGGCCCTGGTCCTCGCCGTCTTGGTTGTGCTGGCCCTGGCCCGCTGGGGGTCGCGTCACCGCCCGGACTCCGTGAGGTCGCCGTTGTGGGCCTGCGGCGCCGACGAACTCAGTTCCCGCATGGAATACACGGCGACGTCGTTCGCCCAGCCACTGCAGCGGGTCTTCGACGACGTGTTGCGGCCCGACACCGGCATCGAGGTGACTCATCTGGAGCACACCCGCTATCACGTGGAAAAGATCGCCTACCGTGCCGAGTTGGCCGACGCCATCGAGGATCACGTCTACATGCCGGTCCTGCGGGCCGTCGCCTGGAGCGCACAAGCCATTCGGTGCGCGCACAACGGAAGCGTGCACCTCTACCTCGGCTACGGAGCGCTGGGAGTCCTGATCATCTTGGTGGTTGCGCGATGAATGTTCTTTCCGCGGTTGCCGGCGCAGCGCAGATCGGTGCGGTCATGACCGGCGCACCACTGGTCGTGGGATTGATGCGGCAAGTCCGGGCCCGATCCGAGGGGCGTTGCGGTGCAGGTGTTTTGCAGCCCTGGCGGGATCTGCGTAAGCAGTTGCGCAAGCAGCAGGTCACCCCGGACGGCACCACACTGGTGTTCGCGGCGGCACCGGTGGTGGTCGCGGCCACCACATTGCTGATAGCTGCGATTGCGCCGCTGGCCGCGACCGGTTCACCGCTGGACTCGGTCGCTGATCTGTTCGTGGTCGTGGGCCTGTTGTTCCTCGGCACCGTCGCATTGACGTTGGCGGGAATCGACACCGGTACCTCGTTCGGCGGTATGGGCGCCAGCCGGGAGATCACGATCGCGGCCCTGGTGGAACCGACCATTCTGCTTGCCGTCTTCGCGCTGTCCATCCCCGCCGGGTCGGCCAACCTCGGCGCGGTCGTCGCGTTCAGCCTCGAGAATCCCGCGGAAATGGTGTCGCTGGCCGGAATTCTGGCGTTCGTGGCCCTGGTGATCGTCGTCATCGCCGAAACCGGACGCCTCCCGGTGGACAATCCCGCCACCCACCTGGAACTGACCATGGTGCACGAGGCGATGGTGCTCGAATACGCGGGACCCAAGCTTGCGCTGGTCGAGTGGGCCAGCGGCATGCGCCTCACCGTGCTGCTGGCCCTGCTGGCCAACCTTTTTTTCCCGTGGGGAATCGCGGGTGACAGGCCGAGCTTGGTCGGTGTGGGGATAGGCGTCGCGGCGGTCGCCATCAAGGTCGCCGTGGCCGCGGTCGTCCTGGCCGGCGCGGAGGTCTTCATCGCCAAGCTACGACTATTCCGGGTGCCCGAGCTGCTCGCCGGCTCGTTCCTGTTGGCCCTGTTGGCCGTGACATCGGCCAACTTCTTTACGGCCCAGGCGTGACGGCATGACGGAGCTCAACTATGCGGGCGTGCTGGAACTCGCGCCGGGTGGGCTGATACTGACCGCGGTGCTGCTCGTATGGCGGCGTGACCTGCGCTCCATCGTGCGGCTGCTGGCGGCCCAGGGCGTCGCACTGGCAGCGATTCCGATCATCGTCGGCGGCCACTCCCATGACTGGGAGCCGGTCGGGGTCGGGGTCGCGCTGCTCGTGCTGCGCGGGGCGGTGCTGCCGGCGCTACTTGCCCACGCGCTGGGCGCCGAAGATGCGCCGCGCGAGGCGACTCCGCTGATCAACACCACTGCGTCGCTACTGATTGCGGCGGGCCTGACGGTGGTCGCGCTGGCAGTCACTCGACCGTTGGTGGCACTGGACCCCGATGCGGCGGTCAGCGCCGCCCCGGCAGGCCTGGCGGTGGTGTTGATCGCCTTGTTCGTGATGGTGACCCGACGGCACGCCATCTCGCAGGCCGCCGGATTTCTCATGCTGGACAACGGGATTGCGGCTACCACATTTTTGCTGACCGCCGGGGTGCCGCTGATCGTCGAATTGGGCGCCTCACTGGATGTGCTGTTCGCGTTGATCGTGCTCGGCGTGTTGACCGGACGACTGCGCCGGATGTTCGGCGGCACCGATCTGGACCGGCTGCAGAGATTGCGAGACTGATGACCGTTCTGATGCTGGTGCCGATACTCGCGCCGCTGATCGCGGCCGTCGTCGCGATGGCCGGCGGCTGGCGCCGGTGGACGGCGACACTGACCGTGTTGTCCGCGGTGGCCGTGCTCGCCTCGGGCGTGGCGCTTGGTGTCCAGACCGCAGCCCGACCGCGTGTCCTGCTGGCGGGGATGCTGCGCGTCGATGCGCTGTCGGTGACCATGCTCATCGTCATCGGCGTGGTCGGCAGCTTGGCCACCTGGGCAAGCATCGGATACCTCGACTCAGAACTCGAGGACGATCACACCGACCTCCGTGACGCGCGGCGGTACGGTGCGCTGACGCCGGCGTTCCTGTCGGCGATGGCGGTCGCCGTGTGCGCCAACAATATTGGCGTGATCTGGGTCGCGGTGGAAGCCACCACCGTGATCACGGCCTTTCTGGTCGGACACCGTCGTACCCGCACCGCCTTGGAGGCCACCTGGAAGTACGTGGTGATCTGCTCGGTCGGTATCGCCGTGGCGTTTCTCGGTACCGCCATGTTGTATTTCGCGGCCCGGCACGCCGGCGCCGTCGGCGCGACGGCGCTGGATCTCGATGTCTTGACTGCGCACGCCGCCCACCTCGACCCGGCCGTTACCCGGCTGGCCGGCGGGCTGCTGCTGATCGGATATGGCGCCAAAGTCGGGCTGGTTCCGTTTCACGGATGGCTGGCCGACGCGCACAGCCAGGCGCCGGCACCGGTGTCGGCGCTGATGAGTGGGGTGTTGCTCTCGGTGGCTTTTTCGGTGCTGATCCGGCTGCGGCCGATCATCGACGCGGCGGTGGGGCCGGGCTTCCTGCGCTCCGGACTCCTGACGGCCGGCCTCGCGACGGTCCTTATCGCAGCGTTATTGCTCACTGTCACAACGGATCTCAAGCGTATGCTGGCATACTCGTCGATGGAGAACATGGGGTTGATCGCGATCGCGGCGGCCGCGGGCACCAAGCTGGCGATCGCGGCTTTGCTGCTGCATGTGCTTGCGCACGGCATCGGCAAGACGGTGCTGTTCCTGGCCGGGGGACAGTTGCAGGCCGCGCACGACTCTACGGCGATCGGCGAGATCACCGCGGTGCTGTCGCGGTCCCGGTTGGTCGGGTGGTCGTTCGCCGTCGGCGTCATTGCCTTGCTCGGGTTGCCGCCTTTCGCCATGTTCGCCAGCGAGGTGGCGATCGCTCGATCGCTCGCCAGTGCCGGGCTTTCCTGGGTACTCGGCGTCGCGCTGGTGTTGATGGTGGTGGCTTTCGCCGCTGTGGCGGGCAACGCGCAGCGGATCCTGCTCGGGGTGCCGAGCGCCGGAGCTCCGCGGATCGCCGTGCCCGCCACGGTGGCGGCCGCAGTGACGACCGGCGTCATCGCGTCGGTCGCGCTGGGTGCTACGGCGGGCCCGCTCGCCGGGTTGTTCAATGCGGCCGCCGGCCAGTTCGGGGCGGGTTGATGGAGCGAAACATGGTGCGGCGAAAGGTATCCGGTGATGAACTCGCCAGGTCGGTGAGCGAGTTGCTGGCGGCCGGCTATCGTCTGGCCCTGGTTGCCGCGCATGACGACGGCGAGACCCTGAGGATCGTCTACCTGCTGCTGGCGGGACAGCCGGACCGCCGCGTGGAGCTAACCTTGACCACCGACGCGGCGACTCCGTCGGTTCCGTCCCTGGGGCATCTGTCGATTCCCGCGGGTCGTTTCGAGCGGGAGATGATGGACTTGTACGGGGTTGTGCCACAAGGGCATCCGCAACCGCGGCGGCTGGTGCGGCATGGGCATTGGCCCCAGGAGTGGTATCCGATGCGCCGTAACGCCGGTCAGCCGCCACCGTTTCCGAATGCCGGCCGGTTCCCGTTCCTGACCGTCGACGGGCCGGGCGTTTACGAAATACCGGTCGGGCCGGTGCACGCCGGCCTGATCGAGCCCGGGCATTTCCGGTTCTCCGTCATCGGCGAATCGGTGTTGCGGCTCAAGGCTCGATTGTGGTTCGTCCACCGCGGTATCGAGAAACTCTTCGAGGGACGAAACGCGCTCGGCGCCATGGGGTCGGTCGAACTTGCCGAGCGGATCAGCGGTGACAGCGCGGCTGCCCATTCCCTGGCGTACAGCCTGGCCGTCGAGGAGGCCTTGGGATTGACCGCGCCCGAACATGTGCACCGGCTGCGGGCCCTGCTTGTTGAACTGGAACGGCTCTACAACCACGCCACCGATCTGGGTGCGCTGGCCAACGACGTCGGCTTTGCGCTGGCCAACGCCCATGCCCAGCGCGTTCGCGAACGGCTGCTGCGGATCAACCGGCGGGTGACCGGACATCGCCTGCTGCGTGGCGCGATCCGCCCCGGCGGCGTGGTGCTGCAAGAGCTTCCCGAACCTGACGAATTGCGTGCGCTGGCACACGAGGTCGCCGAAATCAGCGACCTGACACTGCGCAACACGGTGGTCTATGACCGGTTTGCCGATACCGCTGTGCTGACGCGTGACGACGCGCATACCGTCGGTTGTCTCGGGTATGTCGCTCGGGCCAGCGGCATCGCCACCGATTCGCGCCTCGATCACCCGACCACCACACTGCCGGTCACCGCGGTACCCGGCAGCGGCGGTGACGTACTGGCCCGCTACACAATTCGGCGTGACGAATTCGCCGCATCGGTCGCGCTGGCGTGCACCCTGATCGAGGATCACCGCGGCTCGTTGCGATCCAACGCGTCACTGACGGCGACACCCGGCAACTCCGGGGTGGGCATCGTCGAAGGCTGGCGCGGCACGGTCGTACACCGGGTGGAAGTCGACGAGTCGGGGCGCATCACCCGATGCAAGATCGTCGACCCTTCCTGGTTCAACTGGCCCGCGTTGCCGGTCGCCATGGCCGACACGATCGTCCCGGACTTTCCGCTTGCCAACAAGAGCTTCAACCTGTCCTATGCGGGCAATGACCTCTAGCTGCCGAGCAGACTGGCCGAGCAGACGCAGAATCGCACGAAATCAGCGATTTCGATGCGATTCCGCGTCTGCTGAGCGGACGGGGTCGACCCGACAGCTACCGCACGAGGGCGGTGCGGCACGATTGGCGGGTGCCCGAATCCGGCTCACCAGCTGACCAGGAGACAGCCGATCCAGACCTGCTGATCGACTTCAGGAATGTCTCGCTGCGCCGCAACGGGCGCAGCTTGGTGGGGCCGCTGGATTGGGCTGTCGAACTCGACGAACGCTGGGTGATCATCGGTCCCAACGGGGCCGGCAAGACGTCGCTGCTGCGCATCGCCGCGGCAGCCGAGCACCCGTCGACCGGAGTCGCATTCGTGCTCGGTGAACGGCTCGGCCGAGTCGATGTGTCGGAGTTGCGTGCCCGGATCGGACTGAGCTCGTCGGCCCTGGCGCAGCGGGTGCCCATCGACGAAGTGGTGCGCGACCTTGTCGTCTCAGCCGGATATGCCGTGTTCGGCCGGTGGCGGGAGCAGTATGACGACGTCGACTACCGGCGTGCCGTCGACATGCTCGAAAGCCTGGGGGCCGAACACCTGGCCGACCGCACCTACGGAACGCTGTCCGAAGGCGAGCGCAAGCGGGTGCTGATCGCCCGGGCCCTGATGACAGACCCGGAACTGCTGCTGCTCGACGAACCCGCCGCGGGCCTGGACCTCGGCGGCCGCGAGGAGCTGGTGGCGCGGCTGGCCGACCTCGCCGCCGACCCGGATGCGCCCGCGCTGGTGCTGGTCACCCACCATGTGGAGGAAGTGCCGCCCGGGTTCAGCCACTGCCTGCTGCTGGCCGAAGGCCAGGTCGTCGCGGCCGGCCTGCTGCCAGACGTGCTGACCGCGGAAAACCTGTCCACCGCGTTCGGCCAGCAGATCGCCGTGGACGTCGTCGACGGGCGATACTTCGCCAGGCGGGTCCGCACCCGCGCAGCTCATCGGAGGCAGCCATGAACTCACCGCCGGAGCAGGTGCCCCTGGTGCCACGGCCCGCAGCGACCGTGATGCTGGTCCGGGACGCGGAGCCCGATTCCGGGGCCGGCTTGTCCGTTTTCCTGATGCGGCGCCACTCCGCCATGGATTTCGCAGCCGGGGTGATGGTGTTTCCCGGCGGCGGCGTCGACGACCGGGACCGCAATGCCGATATCGCGTGGGCGGGCCCGCCGCCGCTGTGGTGGGCACAGCGCTTCGGCACCGAACCCGACCTCGCCGAGGCGTTGGTGTGCGCCGCTGCTCGCGAGACGTTCGAGGAATCGGGGGTGCTGTTCGCCGGACCGGCGCACGACCCGAACAGCATCGTGCGTGACGCCTCCGTGTACCGCGAGTACCGCGCGGCCCTGGCCGACCGCACGCTGTCCTTCGCGGACTTCCTGGGCCGCGAAGATCTGGTGCTGCGCTCCGACCTGCTGCGCCCCTGGGCCAATTGGGTCACCCCGGAGGCTGAGCTCACCCGTCGTTACGACACCTATTTCTTCGTCGGAGCCCTGCCGGAAGGTCAGCGTGCCGACGGTGAGAACACCGAGTCCGACCGGGCCGACTGGACGCTGCCCCAGGACGCCATCGACGACTTCGCTGCCGGGCGAAACATCTTGCTGCCGCCCACCTGGACCCAACTCGATGCGCTGGCGGGCCGGACGGTGGCCGACGTGCTGGCCGTGGAGCGCACGATTGTGCCGGTGCAACCCAACCTCGCGCTGCAGGGGGACAACTGGGAGATCGAATTCTTCGACTCCGACCGCTACAACCAGGCGCGCCGCTCCGGCGGATTCACCGCGTGGCCGCTATGAGGGAGTTCGTCGGCGTCGTCGCCAACGAGGGCCTGGCCACGCTGGTGGTGTCGCGACCGCCGACCAACGCGATGACTCGCCAGGTCTACCGGGAAATCGTTTCCGCGGCAGACGATTTGGGCCGCCGCGAGGACGTCGCAGCGGTCATCCTGTTCGGCGGCCACGAGATCTTTTCCGCCGGCGACGATATGCCCGAGTTGCGCACGCTGACCGCGACCGAGGCCGATACCGCCGCACGGGTGCGGCGCGATGCCATCGACGCCGTGGCGGCGATCCCCAAGCCGACCGTGGCCGCGATCACCGGATACGCGTTGGGCGCCGGCTTCACCCTGGCGCTGGCCGCCGACTGGCGGGTCAGCGGCGACAACGTGAAGTTCGGCGCGACGGAGATCTTGGCCGGGCTGATACCCGGCGGAGGTGGCATGGCGCGCCTGACCCAGGTCACCGGTCCCAGCAGGGCCAAGGAGCTGGTGTTCAGCGGGCGCTTCTTCGACGCCGAGGAGGCGTTGGAGCTCGGGCTGATCGACGACATGGTGGCGCCCGACGACGTCTACGACTCCGCGGTCGGGTGGGCGCGCCGCTTCGTCGACGGCCCGCCCCGCGCGCTCGCCGCCGCCAAGGCCGTCATCAACGACGTCCTCGAACTGGAACCGGCGCTGCGACCCGCCGCAGAACGGCGTCGTTACGTCGAGGTGTTCGCCGAATGTCAAGGCGGCGGCGGCAAGGGCGACGACGCCGGCCGTTAGGCTTCCCGGTATGACGAGCAGTTCGACCGACGTCGTGCCCAACCCGCACGCCACCGCCGAACAGGTGGAAGCCGCCCGGCATGACAGCAAGCTCGCCCAGGTCCTCTACCACGACTGGGAAGCCGAGAACTACGACGAGAAATGGTCGATTTCCTACGACCAGCGCTGCGTCGAGTACGCCCGGGGACGGTTCGACGCCATCGTGCCCGACGAGGTCCTGAGCGAGCTGCCGTACGACCGAGCGCTGGAACTGGGCTGCGGCACCGGGTTCTTTCTGCTCAACCTGATCCAGGCGGGGGTCGCCCGGCGCGGGTCGGTCACCGACCTCTCACCGGGCATGGTCAAGGTCGCCGTCCGTAACGGGCAGTCCCTGGGGCTGGAGATCGACGGCCGGGTGGCAGACGCCGAGGGCATCCCGTACGACGACAACACCTTCGACCTGGTGGTCGGGCATGCCGTGCTGCACCACATCCCCGATGTGGAGCTGTCGCTGCGCGAAGTGATCCGAGTATTGAAGCCGGGCGGCCGCTTCGTGTTCGCGGGCGAGCCGACCACCGTCGGCAACGGATACGCCCGTGCCCTGTCCACTCTGACCTGGCGCGTCGCGACCAACGTCACCAGGTTGCCCGGGCTGGGCAGCTGGCGACGTCCACAGGCCGAGCTCGACGAATCCTCACGCGCCGCGGCGCTGGAGGCCATCGTCGACCTGCACACGTTCACCCCGGCCGACCTCGAGCGGATGGCCAGCGGCGCCGGCGCGGTAGAGGTCCAGACCGTTAGCGAGGAGTTCACCGCCGCCATGTTCGGCTGGCCGGTCCGGACGTTCGAGGCCTCGCTGCCGCCCGGCCGACTGGGCTGGGGCTGGGCGAAGTTCGCATTCACCGGTTGGAAGACGCTGAGCTGGGTGGACGCCAACGTGTGGCGGCACCTGGCGCCGAAGGGCTGGTTCTACAACGTGATGGTCACCGGGGTCAAGCCGTCCTGAGCGGCCTCGCGTTCAGCGCGGACGACGTCGAATACCTCCGCTCGGACGCGGGTGCTGCTGCGTTGGCCGCGGTCACCGACTTCGAGTTGAGCGACGCGACGCGGGTCGCCGACATTGCCGCGGTGCGCGCGCGGTTCGGCAGCCAGGCGCCCATCCTGGTCGAGACCACGCTGTTACGGCGGCGCGCTACGGACAAACTGGCCGATCTGGGCGACGTCTCGAATTGGCTGTTCACGGATGAGGCGCTGCAGCAGGCCACGGTCGCGGCGGTGGCGCTGCATCGAGCCCGGCGGCTGGCCGGTCGGGTGGTGCACGACGCGACGTGTTCCGTCGGCACCGAGCTGGCCGCGCTGCGCCGAACGTCGGCACGGGCGGTGGGCAGCGACATCGACTCCGTCCGGTTGGCGATGGCGCGCCACAACCTGGGACCCGATGCCGACCTGTGTCGCGCCGACGCCCTGCACCCCGTGACCCGGGATGCCGTCGTCGTCGTCGACCCGGCGCGTCGCCGGGGTGGGCGGCGGCGCCTGCGCCCAGCCGACTATCAACCGCCGCTGGGCCCGTTGCTGACGACCTACCGTGGCCGTGAGCTCGTCGTAAAGTGCGCTCCCGGAATCGATTTCGAGCAGGTAAGCCGGCTCGGCTTCGAGGGCGAAGTCGAAGTGACGGCATACCGTGGCTCGGTTCGGGAGGCGTGCCTGTGGTCGGCCGGATTGGCCGAACCGGGGGTGCGCCGGCGGGCCAGCATCCTCGACAGCGGCGAACAGATCACCGATACCGGGCCCGACGACTGCGGGGTGCGGCGCGCCGGGCGGTGGATCATCGATCCCGACGGGGCCGTCGTCCGGGCCGGCCTGGTCCGCCACTACGGCGCCCGGCACGGGCTGTGGCAGCTCGATCCCGAAATTGCCTACCTGTCCGGTGACCGGCTGCCCGCGGGGGTGCGCGGTTTCGAGGTGCTTGAGCAGCTGGCGTTCGACGAGCGCCGGTTGCGCCAGGCACTGACTGCGCTGGATTGCGGGGCGCTGGAGATCCTGGTCCGCGGCGTGCAGGTGGATCCCGACGCGCTGCGGCGACGGCTGCGGTTGCGTGGCAGCCGACCACTGTCGGTGGTCATCGCCCGGATCGGTTCGGCGGCTGCCGGCCGCGGGACCGCCTTCGTATGCTGCCCGTCCCGGTAGTGGCCGGGTACGCTGGCGGCGATCACCCTTGGCGGCGCCACTGCCCGAAGGTCTGCGAGGAATATTCGACAATGCGTCATCTGATAGCGGCCGCAGTGCTGGCTGCTGCGGTCCTGTTGGCTTGCCCGGCGGGCGCCGCGCCGCCGTCCTGTGCCAGCCTCGGCGGTTCGGTCGAGGCAGCGCAGATGTGCCACATCCATGCGACCGGCTCCAGCTACACACTGGACATGACCTACCCCGTCGACTACCCCGACCAGCAGGCACTGACCGACTACATCACGCAGAACCGCGACGGATTCGTCAACGTGGCGCAAGGGTCGCCACGACGCGACCGGCCGTACCAGATGGACGCCACCGCCGAACAACACAGCGCCGGCCAGCCACCACACAACACCCGCAGCGTAGTGCTCAAGTTCTTCCAGGATCTCGGTGGCGCACATCCGTTCACCTGGTACAAGGCCTTCAACTACAACCTCGGGACCAAACAACCCATCACCTTCGACGCGCTGTTTGCGCCCGGCACCACGCCGCTGGACGCGATCTTTCCGATCGTGCAACGAGACCTGGAACACCAGACCGGCCTCGGAGTGGTGATACTGCCCTCCAACGGGCTCGATCCGAGCCACTACCAGAACTTCGCCATCACCGACGACGACTTGATTTTCTACTTCGCCCAGGGCGAGCTGCTGCCGTCGTATGCCGGAGCAACTCAAGTCCAGGTGCCGCGCAACGCTATCCCGCCGTTGGCCATCTAAGCCTTACACCGGGCCGGCCAGCGATTCCATGGCTGCCGCGGCACCGCCTAACGCCAGCTGCGCCACGCACCCGATGATCGGTACGAAGAAGGCCACTGTGCGCCGCGCGAGACGTGACACGGTGACCACGAGGTCGGCGACGAAGATCGCGATGCCGGCCCACAAGCCCAACCTGATGGCGCGGTCGACCCAGGCCGGATCACCACACGGCTGCCCACCGCACGGGTCGGTGCCCATCACGAGTATGCCCAGCACCAGCATCGTCGCCACGAACAGCAGCGCGTGCACCCCCAGCAGCAGGATCGCGACGGTGACATCCAGCGCTCGGTGGGCGGGGCTGCGGCGGCTGGACACAGCCGCGGTCGCCGTGGCCGCATCATCGGTAGACATCGACTAAGTATGGCCGCTAAGCCGGCGCGAAGCTGTAGACCTGGCCGTCGCTGGTGGCGGTTACCACCCGGCGGTCATACCCGATCGACACCCCGACCGGATATCCGGTGGCCGCCGGCAGTGGATAGCTGTTGATCGTATGACCGTTGGCCGGATTGAAAACCAGCAACGACAAACCCGGCCCGCCGTCGTGCGGCGGACCCGCAACCACCGTGTAGCCGACCTCGCCCCCGCCCAGGCTGGACGTCGACAACGGCATGACGTCGTCGCGTCGCCAGGCCTGGTCGGCATGGTCGCCGGCGTCGTGGAAGGCCACCAGCTGGGCGTCGGGACCACCGCCGGACACGATCAGGCCATCCGGGGTGACCGTGGGCGGAGTTTGCGCCAGAAATCCCAGCGGCACCGACCATTTGACCTTGCCATCGGCGGCGTGCAGGGCCCACAGTTGTTGGTCGCGGCCGTTGACGTAGACCGTCGTTCCGTCGGCGGACAGCACCGGACTGGCGAGCACCCCGTCTTTGACGGCGTCACTGGCCCATTCACGGACCAACTGTTGGTCTCGCAATTTCAGGCCCACCAGCCCCGCCCCCGGCGCCCCCGGCTGCCAGACACCAAGCACTACCGTCCCGTTGACCGCTGAGAAAGCCGGGGCGTCTGCCACCGGACAACCCATCCGTGCCGGCGCGCAGTCGGCCAATCCGCGCATCGGATCGGCCGGATCGACGCCGTCGACCAGATCCACCGGGCTGCCGACCACCCTGCCGCGGTGCGTATCGAAAACCAACACCTGCCCGAGGTGGGTTGCGACGAGCAGGTGGCCGTGCCCGACGAATCGCGGAGTGGTCGGCATCCCGATCACGGGTTGGCGCCAGCGTGTCCACTGGGTGACGGGAAAGGCCACCATCGCTCCGGGCTGTCCGACGTAGAGGTTGTCGAAGCCGTCCAGTAAGGGGCCGGCGAAGCCGCCACCCTGCACCAGCCGGACACACCAGCGCTGGCGGCCGTTGTTGTTGTTCTCCCACTCCATCAGCGAACAACCGGCCGGGGTCTGCGCGTTGATCGCCAGGTAGCCGCGGGCACTCAGCGCCGGCCCGGCCGCCAGGCTGCCCTTGACCGAACGCGTCCACGCCAGCTTGAGCTGGCTGGCGCCGCTCGTGGCGGTGTAGCTGCTGTTGGCGGCATCGCCGTATTGCGCGGGCCAGCCCAGTGCCGGCGCGGCGTCGACCCAGGAATCCGTGTTGCCGCAACCGTCGAGTGTGATCGTGAGTACGGCAGCGCACATGGCGGTCAGCAGACGTCGCGCAAGCACCTCGACCTTTCGCAGTCCTTTCGCAGGGTTCCCCAATCCTTCCGCAACGTCGGTCGCCGGCAAGCGAGTCGGGCCCTTCGGCACAGCAGCCATCGGGTACAGGTGAGGGTAACGCGTGGCGGCACGCGGGTGCCTGACCCCCACGGGACGCTGTGCGTCCCGAGAAGGAATCAGGCTAGGCTTCCCGCCATGACGACCATGTGGGGTGCGCCGCTGCATCGCCGCTGGCGTGGTGCGCAACTGCGAGACCCGCGCCAGGCCAGGTTCCTCACGCTGGCATCGCTGAAATGGGTAATAGCCAACCGTGCCTATACCCCGTGGTACCTGGTGCGCTACTGGCGGCTGCTGAAGTTCAAGCTGGCCAACCCGCACATCATCACCCGGGGCATGGTGTTCCTCGGTAAGGGTGTGGAGATTCATGCGACGCCGGAGCTGGCCCAACTGGAGATCGGCCGCTGGGTGCACATCGGGGACAAGAACACCATCCGCGCCCACGAGGGCTCCCTGCGTTTCGGCGACAAGGTGGTTCTCGGCCGGGACAACGTCATCAACTGCTATCTCGACATCGAGATCGGGGCGTCGGTGCTGATGGCGGACTGGTGCTACATCTGTGATTTCGACCACCGCATGGACGACATCACGGTCCCGATCAAGGACCAGGGCATCGTGAAGTCGCCGGTCCGCATCGGGCCCGACACCTGGGTCGGTGTGAAGGTGACGGTGTTGCGGGGCACTTCGATCGGGCGCGGCTGTGTGCTGGGATCGCACGCCGTGGTTCGCGGCGTCGTCCCCGACTATTCGATCGCCGTCGGCGCTCCGGCCAAGGTGGTCAAGAATCGGCAGGTGGCCTGGGATGCGTCGGCCGCTCAGCGGGCAGAACTGGCCGCTGCCCTGGCCGACATCGAGCGGAAGAAGGCGGCCCGCTGAGAACCCGTCCGCAAGGCTAGCCAACCAGCGGCGGGCCCCTACCGCAGAGCATCTCAGGCGGACAAGAGCACGATCCCGGATCGGGTCGGGGCCACCACCGGGTGAGCCGCTTGACGGCGCGTCGGACGCTGACCGGCCCGAGGCTGCTGGACCCCGCCGAGCCGTCCGATGGGCGCCTGCCGTGCGGTAAGTACCTGGTGGTCATGCTCGGCTGGTGGCTTCGGTCGACATGATCGTCGGATGCGACGTGTGCCAAGTCTCGCCCGCGTTACACGTCGAATAGCGACGTCGCGAGTTCTGGCTCGGGCAGGACCTGGATGAAGTATTCGACGCCGAACATCTCTCGCAGGATGCGGTCGGGGAACATCGTCGGGTCGATCGGGTATTGCGAGCGGTGCGCGGCCGTCGCCCTTATCTTGTGGCCAACGAAGTCGCTGATGTCGATACAGGTGGTGACTCTGGGGTCGATCTGATCGCCCGAGGACAGCGACCGTGTCCGGAGGGGTTGCGTCTGCTCGCCGCGGCCCTCGAAGCCAGTCGGCTCGGCTGCGGAGAACGACAGGCACGTGACGTCGTCGAGGGCGACGACGTGGGCCACGGGAGAACACCGAAAGCGCCCTGACGAATTCGGCGGTCCCCTTGAAGCGGGAATTCAGTTCGACCACCCACGCAGCGAGACGGTCGCGCAACAGCATCCGGTTCTGGGGCATGTGACAGTGAAACAGACGAATCGATGCATCGGATCGCCGCGCATGGCAGGCCCTGGTGACGACGGCTCCCACGGCGATGTGGTCGGGATGGCCGCTGAAGCCGTCGGGACCAAAGGTCACGACGACGTCGGGCTCGATCTCGTTGATCAGGTCGATAGCGAGCCCCGCAAGGACGTCGGCGTCGAGTGCGTGGAGCCCGCCATCGGGGTAGTCGAAGCACCTTGTCTCGTGCAGCCCCAACTCCTGGCCGGCGGCTCGCAATTCGCTCTTCCGAACGGCCATGAGGTTTGTCCTCGTCGCGACGCTCGCATCCCTGATCTGGCCCGCGCCACCCCTGGTCATCGAGACCACCCTGACATCGGCACCAGCGCTCGCGTACTTGGCGAGGGTCCCTCCGGCACACAGTGTTTCGTCATCGGGGCGAGTGAAGATCCCCAGCACCCGCCGCCCCCGGAGATGTTCAGACCTCAAGGTGCTGTGGTGCGCCATGTGGAACCACCCATCGATACTCCTAGGTCTGCTGGCAGTGTGATTAGCTTCCGCCGGCGGGTGGTCGCGGGTCGCGGAGCCCGGGTGATTCAGCGCTCCGGAAACCCTGACTGTGCCGTGACCAAGCCGACCTATTCGGGGTGGTCGTCGACCTTGAAGTCGAAGTTGACATCGCCGGCGTCGACGCTGGTGACGGTCACGTTGACGCCGTACTTGTCGCTGCCGTCGGTGAGTTGGCAACGAAGTGTGGCGCCCTCTACCCCCTTCAGGTTGTCGGGGCAGGTCACCGAATCAGGCCGTCGGCCCACCTGCTGGGTCAGCTTGTTGCTGATGATGGAGGCGACCTGGTTCTTGTCGACTGTCTCCACCATGTCGAACTTGACGTCCTTGCCTTCGACACTGGTCACGGTGACGTTGACGTTGTAGGTCGAGTCTTTGACTTTCATCTCGCAGTTGAGCTGCGCGCCTACCTTTGCCGGCAGGTCGGCCGGGCAGGTCACGGATTCGGGCTTGTTGCCGGCGGCGTCGGTCATCTTGGCTCTGATCTGGTTGGCGACCTCGCTCTTGCTCACCGAATGCGACGACGATCCGATCGAACATGAGCAGGCTCCGGCGCTGGCCATCAGCCCCAAGGCAGCGCCTGAGATCAGCAACGCGCGAACGATCGAGTAAGCCATATCGCCTCCCTGCTTGGGAACACTGGGACAACTGTGAATCGGCTGATGATTACATGCCAAACAGCTTCTCCGAAAGTGAATCCGGGAATTACCGCGCGCCGGTCAGCGCATGCCACGGTAGCGGCGCAGCGCCTCGGCGCGCTCGGTGCCGTGGTCCACGATCGGCGGCGGATACCCGGACGGGCGTTTGCCTGTCCGGAGGTGGGCGTCGGTGGCGGCGCTCAGCTCAGGCACCCAGCGGCGAATGTAATCGCCTGAGGGATCGAACTTCTGGCCCTGCGTGGTCGGGTTGAACACCCGGAAATACGGCGCGGCGTCAGTTCCGCATCCCGCGCACCACTGCCACCCGTGCTGGTTGCTGGCCACGTCGCCGTCGGTGAGCTGATCCAGGAACCAGGCCGCCCCCCACTGCCAGGGCAGATGCAGGTCCTTGACCAAGAACGATGCCGCTATCATCCGAACCCGGTTGTGCATGAACCCGGTCTGGCGAAGTTGGCGCATCCCCGCGTCGATCAGTGGAAACCCGGTTTCGCCGGCCTTCCAGGCCTCGAAGAGGTGTTCCGCCCGGCTTCCCGTATCGGTCCGGATGCGGTCGTAGTCGCTGTTCCAGTTGCGCCAGGCGCTGGCCGGGTGGTCGTACAGAACCGCGGCATAAAAGTCGCGAAAAGCCAGCTCGCGCAGGTAACTCCGGGCACCGGCACCGCTGAAGTCCAGGGCGGCGACCATGGTCCGGGGGTGAATGGTGCCGAACCTCAGGTGCGCCGACATCCGGCTGGTGCCGTCGAGGTCAGGCCGGTCGCGATCCTGGGCGTAGCGTTCCAGTCCGTCGTCGACGAAGGCTCCCCATTCCCGAAGAGCCGCGGCCTCGCCCGCAGCCAAATCAAGCGGCACACCGGGGTCGGGGATTTCGCAGTGTTCGACGGGCACCTGGGCCGGATCCAGCCAGCGCGCGCAGTCGCGGCCGGTACGCGCCGGCGACGGCCAACCCAGCTCGCTCCACCGGCGGAAGAACGGGGTGAATACCCGATATGGGGTCCCGTCGTCTTTGGCGACGCGTCCGGGTGACAGCAGATACGACGATCCGGTCGCCACCAACGGAACCGAGCCCAGCGCCGCGCGGACCCGCTCGTCGCGGCGCCGGCCGAATGGTGCGAAATCCTCGGAGATATGTACCGTCGAGGCCTCGATTTCCTTGGCAATTCTGGCAATTCGTTCTTCGGGCCGCCCGCGGGTCACCAGCAGCCGGCCGCCCAGATCGGAGCGCAGTTGCCGCAGCGAATCGCCCAAATACTGGAGGCGGCGCCGGCCGGACGAAGCCTCCAGCCGCGGATCGAGAACAAAGCAGGCGAGCACCTCATCGTCGGCGGCGGCAGCGGCCAGCGCCGGATGGTCGCGCAACCGCAGGTCGCGACGAAACCACAAGAGCGCCCGCGCCATCGGGCGGTCAGCGGTTGAGCCGCCAGATGTGGGTGGCCAGTGCGGTGGCGAACGCGGTCCACACCGCGTAGGGAAGCATCGCCAGTCCGGCGCGCCGATCGGCTTGGGCGGTCCGGCGCACCAGGTCGGCGCTGCTGGTTGCCAAGACCGCGGCGCCCAGCGCGGACGCGCCGAGTTTGTGGAACCGGAAGAACAGCCAACTCCATGCGCCGTTGAGCACCAGGTTGACGCCCAGCGCGGCCGCGTAGCGGCGTGCCTTGTCGTGGTGTCCGGCTGCGCGCAACCGGTCGAGCGCCACCGCGGAGCTGGTGGCGATGTCGCCATAGAGGGTGGTCCAGACCATCGGGAAGGCGATGCTTGGCGGCTGGTACGCGGGCTTGCGAAGCCGCGCGTACCACCCGGCGGTGGATCCCGGGCTGGCGATGCTTCCGGCACCCGCCGCCACAGTGACGGCCAGCCCGGTAGCGGCCAGTGTCGACTTATTCATCCAATCCTCCGTTCGCCGGTGCATAGGCCGGATCAGGTTGATATCTAGCGATATTCGGGAAAGTGGGCCACCAGATACGGTCACCGATCAGGGTGAACAAAGCCGGGATCACCAGCGTGCGCACGACAAAGGTGTCCAACAGAATCCCCAGGCCCACGATGATCCCTATCTGGGTCAGCGCAATCAGCGGCAGCACGCCCAAGACACAGAAAACAGCGGCCAAAACGATTCCCGCGCTGGTGATGACGCCGCCGGTGGCCGACACCGCGCGGATCATGCCGTTGCGGGCGCCGTGGTGTGCGGCTTCCTCTCGGGCGCGGGCGACCAAGAAGATGGTGTAGTCGACCCCGAGCGCGGCCAGGAACAGGAAAGCGAACAACGGCGTGCTGTTGTCCAGCGCCGGGAATCCGAAGACGTGGATGCTGGCCCAGCCACCCAGTCCCAGTGCTGCCAGCGCGCCGAGAATGGTCGCGGCCAGCAAGGTAGGCGGCGCCAACGCGGCTCGCAGGAGCGCGTACAGAACGAGCAGGATGACCATGAGGATCGCCGGAATCAGCACCCTCCGGTCGTGTGCCGCCGCGTTGCCGACGTCGAGGGCTTGGGCATCGGCGCCGCCCACCAACGCGCCGGGGGATGCTGCAACGGTCGAATTGCGCAGTGCTGCAACGATACCGAACGCCTTCTTGGATGCCGGCGGCGCATCGATCACCACCGACCATTTCGCCAGACCGGTCGTCGACCTACCCGACTCGGTCGCCGATACCACTCCGGGTGTAGCGCTGATCGCCTGCTGCACCTGCCGCACCCGTGCGGCAGGGGCCACGACGATCGTCGGGCTGGCCAGTCCGGCCGGAAAATGCCGGTCCACGATGTCGAACCCGGTCACCGAATCGGCCTTGACCCGGAACTGCTCGGTCTGCGACAAACCGGTGCGGGTGCCGAGTAACCCGGTGGCCAGCAGGGCCAGTATTGCGATCGTGGCCGCGGCGACCAGGGCGGGACGGCGGGCAACCCGTTCGGCGACGCTGTGCCACAGTCCCGATTCGAGGGTCGCGCCGGCATCCGGCTCCGGGATGAAGGGCCAAAACAGTCGCCGGCCGCTCAACGCCAGCAGCGGCGGCAGCACCACCAGCACCGACACCGCCGCGACGAGCAGTCCGCATGCCGCCAGCGCACCCAGGCTGCGGGTGCTGGGAGTAGCGGCAAAAAGTAGCGTGAGCAGCGCCAGCACCACGGTGGCGTTGCTGGCGACGATCGCCGGCGCGGCCATTCGCACCGCGCGGCGCAGGGCGCCGCGGTGTTCCGCGTGTCGCCGAAGTTCCTGGCGGTAACGCGAAATCAACAACAGCGCATAGTTGGTGCCGGCGCCGAAGACCAGCACGCTGGTGATCCCCGAGGTAGCCCCGTCGAAGCTGAGGCCGGTCACCGAGGCGACCGCGGTTCCGGCCGCCGCGGCAAGTCGGTCGGCGAACCCGATCACCAGCAGCGGCAGCAGCCACAACACCGGTGATCGGTAGGTCGCGATCAACAGCAGCGCGACCACGGTTCCCGTGACAGCCAGCAGGGTGACGTTGGCGCCGGAGAACGCGTTGGCGATGTCGGCGCCGAACGCCGGGCCTCCGGTGACGTGGGCATCCAGATCCGCCGGCAGCCCGCGGTGCGCGGCGGCACGCAGCGACGTGACCGCGTCGGTGAGTTCCAACCCGGAAAGACCGGTGCTGATCGGCACCACCCCGATGGCCGCTTTGCCGTCGTCCGACACCTGCACGGGTAGCGGTGCCGGCGGCGCGCCCGGCTGGGCAGCCGCCGCCATCCGATCTCGAACTTGTTCGGCGGCTTTGAGATCGGCTCCGTCCAGGACGGCGCCGTCGGCGCGGGTGAGGACCACCAGCAACGGAGCGCGTTCGCCGCCGGGGAACTGTGCCGACAACGCCTCGACTTCGGCCGACGCGGAGTTGCTCGGCACCGATTGCGGTGCCTGACCCGCCGCGGCATTGGGGCCGATCAACACCATGAAGCCGACGCCGAACAGGACAACGCCCAACGTGATCAGCCACGACCGCCTGCCGGTCACCGCAGCCGCGAGCCCGTCCCACACCACGCCGCAAGCATTTCAGTTATTTAAGTATTAAGCAAACCCAACCACCGGGGCGGTCTGCGTCCGGCCGCGCGGCGGCGACCGCAGAATGACGTTCGAATACCTTGTACGCCAATACGAGTAGGTGATAACCGACGGTGGGCCCGGCCGGAATTCCGGCCAGGCCCACCGCGTCGACGAACTATTGGTTGGCCTGCTGACGTTCTCTTGCGGCTTTCGCGCCGGCACGGGCCGATTCGGCGGCGGCCTCTTTTTTGGCGGCCTGGCGTTGGGCGTCGGCCTTGTCCTGCTGGGCCTTTGCTTCCTGCGCGAGCCGATCATTGCCGGTCACCAAACCGATGACTTGCTTGATCGCGCCCTTGAAGCCCTCCACTATGCCGCTGACGGCTTCCAGGGGTCCACTTCTGCTTGCCATATCTGCCTCCCGCTGATTTCTCGATTCGGCGGCATTACCCCGCCCTCGACCTGAATTTCCCGTTAAGCCTCGAAAGGAAACCTCCGCAGATCCCAAGGCCGCGCGCCGAGGCCATCGAAATGCCGGCTGAGCTCCGCAGCCGGGTACGGCAGAGTGACCGTCGTCTCCGGCGCGACCTGAAAGACCGCGACTGGCCGCCCGCCGGTGAACGCGGTGCTCCGGCCGGAGTTTCGCGGACCTGCCATCGGGTATGTGGGTGGGGTGAACGCGAGAGGACCAGCCCGGCGCGCAGAGCGTATGGTGCTGCGGGCGCAACGGCGACTGTGGTTGGCGCAGCTGGTTCTGCCGGCGGCTGCGATCACGACGGCAATCGTGGTATCCGTTGCGGCATGGACGATGTGGCAACGGGCGTCTCGTCAGCGTCGGTCTGAAAGCCCTTCCGCCGCGGTCCGGCCCGCCCCGGTCGCCGCTGCGGCTACTGAACGCCCTTGAGCGCGGCCACCAGCGCTTCAGGGTCTGCGACGGTCACCGTCAAGGCCGAGTGGTCCCGGAGTCCCAGCACCCGGTGAACAGGCGGTTCGAAGTGGACGCACACCCCGGCGTGCGCGTTCGTGCCGAAGGTGAGTCCGTCATCGACCATCGACAGTCGGGGGCCGACCGCGGTCCACCATCGATACGGGCCGGTGACATGCGCGTCGCGGACGCTCGACAACGGCGCTTCGACACGAAACGGCCCGTAGCGAGCCACAAACCGGCCGTCGTCCGTCAGCGTCACGCCCTGGCCTCCCGGCCACCGAAACGGTAGCCACATCGCAGCCAGTCGAGGATCGTAGCGATAGGGAAAGTGCCGACCCCGGTTCTGCGGTTTCATTGCACGTTCTCCCGTCTTGCGCCTTCGCGCCACAGCTGTTCGTATCGAGGCTACTGGCCGTGGGATCGCGGTCGGCACCGGCTGCAGCGTGGTACGGCGCGGTGCGCGGCGTTTTCGCCGGAAAATGAGATTGCTGCAAAAAGAGACGGCTATTCGATATTTTCAGAGCCGACACGTCGGGCTGGTCCGCGCCGCAGGCCACGAAGCACACGAAAGGTAGGTCCGCAGATGCTGGGATGTGTCGCGCCACTGCTGACCCAGCTCGTCGAGGCGGCCGGCTCGGTCGTCGGGGTACGGGCGGGGACCGAGAAACCGCCCCATACCGTAGAGCAGCTCCACGGCGGACTACAGATCCGCCGTTACGGCTCCCGAATCGCGGCCGAAGTCGTCGTAGGCGATACCGAGGAAGGCGCCCGCAATCGCGGATTCCGTGCACTGGCGGGCTACATTTTTGGTGCGAATCACGCGAATTCGAAAATCGCGATGACGGCTCCGGTCAGTCAGCAACGGGCCCTCGGAGCAGCCGGCGCAGGAAAGCGCATCGCCATGACGGCCCCGGTAGCACAGCAAGCGGGCGGCGACGGCACCTGGGTGATCCGGTTTTTCATGCCGGCCAAGTGGACGCTGGATACCCTACCCACGCCAGACGACGAATCCGTCGAACTCGTCTCGCTACCGGCGCAGGAGTACGCCGTGCTGCGTTTCAGCGGTGACCGCGGACCCGGCGCCGTCGCTTCACACACCGACGAATTGCTCCGGCTGCTCGACGGCACCGAGTACGCGCCGGCCGGTGCTCCGGTGGCGTGGTTTTATGACCCACCATGGACTGTGCCATGCTTGCGCCGCAACGAAGTTGCCGTTCCGGTGACGAGGCGGTGACCCGCTACGGGCTTAGCGACGATCTCCGGAAACTTGCGCGAGTGGGGTCCGGCGCTGCGGTTCGCGTTGTTTGACCAGTCCGGCAAGGAACTGACGGCGCGAGCTGATGACGTCCTCGACCAACTGCAGAGCCTCGGCAATCGAATCGGCGACAGGCAGACCGTGATTGATGACAATGCGCAATAGCGGTCGAATCGCAGGACCCGCGATCACGCTGCAGTGCAGGCCGGCTTTGTGGTGTTCGTGGTTGAGCACCAGAAGAGCCCGAAAACCGTCAACGCTGAGGAAATCGAGATGGCTCAAGTCGAGTATCAACGGCGCCTTCACCCGCGCGAAGCGCCGAATTTCGTGGGCAATGCGCTCGGCGTTCGAAGCGTCGATCTCTCCGTCGATACGCACAATGGTGGCCAGGCTGCGCGCGTAAACGCACAGTCGGGCCCCGGCGCAGTCGACCACATAGCGGCAGCGGGGTTGTTCTGGTGGGCTGATAGCCCCTAAAGCAGTCATATTCTTGGAGCCCATCGAGTGTGGTGGTGGGCGCGGGAGCTACAGCCTTTGGGACACCGCCCCCGCGGTGGTCAGCTGTGAACTCAACCTCGTCGAAGAGCCTAACGCCGGCAGCCGCGGGGCGGTGGCCGCACGTGGCCCCGCCGCGGAGCCCGGAGCGGCACTTAATGCCAGCGGCACAACAGATTTCGGCCCGGCAACCGATGCGGGGGAACGACGGCGAGTCTTCGCTTTTCGGCTACCACGCACCCAATCCCACTTCGCTTGCCGACCTTCGATCGCAGGCCCGTGGCCGACCGCTCTGCGACCAGATCGCCGCCGAAAATGTGCTCAGCACTGCCTGCGTGCTTCTGCGCAATTTGGGTTTCACCGCGCCGGAAAAGGGGTAATCTGAGCCCGCTGGGCGGCTTGTACAGCGTGGTAATTGACGGCTGTGGAAGTTGCCCTTTGGAGGCGAGGAATGGTAGCGGCTGAATGGAAACCGTGTTGTACGGATTTCGCCATTCCGCGGTAGCTATAGCGATCGCGTTGGTGGTGCTCACTGCACCGGCGCCGGCTGCGGCCAAACCCGGTGTCACGGTATTTCCGGGCATGGAAATTCATCAGGGCGCCATGGTGTGCACCGTGGGGTTCGTCGAAACGCGGCTGCGGATCGCGGTGAGCGCCGGCCGCTGTGACGAGGGGTCCACCGTGACCGACAGCAAGGAGAACGTGGTCGGTACCGTGATGCTCGCCCGGCGCGGCACCGCCAACGAACCCGCGGCAGCCGACTCCGCAGCGGGCGTCGAATACGAAGTCATCACACTGGCCCCCGAGGTGATCGCCATCGAGCTATTGCCCAGCGGGCGTCAATTGCAGTCCATCCCGGGATTCGGCGTGCAACCGGCGCTGCCGGTGTGCCATGCCGGAATATCCTCCGGGCAAGTCTGCGGCCGGGTCAGCTCGGTCGACAACGACGGGTTTGCCATTGCCGGCATGACTGCAGACCAACGCGACCTGGGCGGGCCGGTATATACGCTGACCGACGACAACCGCGCCGTCATCGTCGGACTGCTCGACGAGGCGCGCGGCTCAACGCTATGGGCCCAGTCGTGGCAGGCGGTCATGCGGCAGCTCTACATCGACGCACGGTCGGCTGGCCCAATACAGCCGCCCTTGGGACACACGATCGGCCGGTGAACGACGGAATTCGAACGGGGACAGACCCGAAAGCAGCTGCGCGGCAGCGTCGATAACCGGTGCTACCCGATGCTGGTCGCGCTGCCGAGAAGGGGAACCCGCGGGTCGCGCCCCCGCAGGTGGATGCGACGCCGTGGGGCATCCTGTTGGTCACCGCGGGATCTGGTGTCCTGAGCCGGACGCTGGCGCTGGCGCTGCGGCCGGCCGGTCACATCGTGGACGGGCCAACCCATGACCACCCCAGGCCGTTGCGCTACCGGGCAAAGTGCTGGTGGATTCGGCCTGTCTCTCGGCAAGCTTCGGGAACGAGTCAACGACGGTGGCGTCGAAGTGGCCCTCGACCAGGTTTTGCGGCAGAGCAAATTTCGAGAAAGGTGGCTCACCTGAGGCTGACCCGCGTCGTCAGTCCGGGGACGGGTAACGACGTGTCGTTCGATCCGGTGACCAACACCGCGCGCGGGTTGCGGCTTTTCCGGGATGGCTGGCGGATCTGCGGGGTCGTGCCTACGCGCGCAGCCGTGGCGGCCGAGATGCCGGCTGAGCCGCCGGCGGGGGTGCCGCTGGCGCCCCCGGATAGGGAAGTATGGGGCGGTATGAGCGTTTTCGGCCGGCTGCGCCCGCTGCTCGACACGGCCCTCGACCGGGCGGTCGTGCCCGGTTACACCCGCATCGGTTATCAGCTTCGCCGATCGAGCTGGGCAGGCGACCCGCCGCCGGGCGCCTTGCGGGGCCGCACGGCGCTGGTCACCGGCGCCAACCGGGGCCTGGGCAAGGCCATCGCCGCGGGGCTGGCCGGGCTGGGCGCGACCGTCCTGCTGACCGTTCGCGACCGCAACAGTGGCGAACAAGCTCGTGACGAGATCGTCGCCGAATCGGGCGCCGACGTGCGGGTGGAGGTGTGCGATGTGTCCAGCCTGGGCGCCGTTCGCACCTTCGCCGCCGACCTGCGCACCCGGGTGCCGCGGCTGGACGTGCTGATCCACAATGCCGGATTGCTGCCCGCCACCCGTGACGAGACCGACGATGGTCACGAAATCACCCTGGCCACACATGTTTTGGGGCCGATTCTGCTGACCGAGCTACTGACTCCGATACTGGCCGAATCCGACGACCCGCGGGTGATCCTGATGTCCTCCGGCGGTATGTACACTCAGTCGCTGCCCGTCGAGGACCCCGAATACCGCACCGGTCGCTACCGCGGTGCCGTGGCGTATGCCCGCACCAAACGGATGCAGGTGGCATTCACCCCGATCCTGGCCCGCCGCTGGGCCGACCGCCGCATCCGCGTGTATTCCATGCATCCGGGTTGGGCCGATACCCCCGGCGTAGCGGCGTCACTTCCGGGTTTTCGCGCCGTCACCGGGCCGCTGCTGCGCACCCTGCAAGAGGGCGCCGACACCGCCGTATGGCTCGCCGCGACCAGTCCCGCACCACCGACCGGCACCTTTTGGCACGATCGTCGACCCCGACCAGAGCACTACCTGCCGTGGACCCGGTCCAATGACCACGATCGCGACTTGCTGTGGCGGTATTGCGCCACCGCGATCGGCTTGGCGGCCTCTTAGCGGTCTGGCAGGGCGTGCTCGACGATGGGCAGCCGGGGCAGTGGCTGCCGTTCGCGGCGTTTGGCCGCCAGATACACCTGAGCGGTCTCGTCGGCGACTGTCCGCCAATCGAAGTCGGACGTCAGCCGGTCACGGGCGGCGCGGGCCCGGTGCTGCGCGGCGGCCGGGTCGGCGAGCACCGCGCACACCGCGGCGGCGAGCGCGGTCACATCACGGGGCGGGCACGATATGCCGGTCACGCCGTTGATCACCGCTTCGCCCAGGCCGCCGATGTTCGACGTCACCAGCGGGGTGCCGGCGGCGGCGGCCTCCAGCGCGACCAGCCCGAACGGCTCGTAGTGACTGGGGAATACCGCCGCGTCGGCTCGATGTAGCACCGCCAGTAGTTCGGTGTGGCCGAGGTGCCCCACGAACTTGGTTGCCTTGAGTACCCGGTGTTTACGGGCTTGCTCGACCAGCCAATCCCGTTGGGTGCCTTCGCCGGCGATGGTCAGTGTGGTACCCGGGTGGGCGCGCCTGATCCGCGGCAGTGCGGCGATGGCGTCGTGCACGCCCTTCTCATATTCCAGCCGGCCGACATACAGCAGCTCGGGTGGTCCGGTGTGCTCGCGCCGCGCCGCAAATGGCCAGCGCGCCGCGTCAATACCGTTGCGGATCACCGTGGTTTCGGCCAGGCCCGGACCGAACAGCTCGGTGATCTCGTCGCTCATCGACGCGGAACACGTGATGAGCGAATCGGATTCGCGGACCAGCCACGACTCGACCGCGTGTACCTGACGACTGATTGTTCCGGCGACCCAGCCGGAATGCCGTCCGGCTTCGGTCGCGTGAATCGTGGAAACCATTGGCACATCGTAGAACTGGGCGAGCGCGATGGCCGGATGCGCCACCAGCCAGTCGTGGGCGTGCACGACGTCGGGACGCCACGGCCGGTCGGTGCCGTGCCTCTTGAGCGACAGGCCGGCCCGGATCATCGCATGACCCATCGCCAGGGTCCAGGCCATCATGTCGGTGCCGAAGCTGAATTCGTGCGGATCCTGTGCGGCCGCGATCACCCGCACCCCTTCGCTGACCACGTCGGACGACGGGTGGGTGCTGGGATCGGTGCCGGCGGGCCGCCGCGACAGCACGACGACGTCGTGACCGGCCGCCGCCAATGCGGTCGACAGGTGGTGCACGTGGCGGCCGAGCCCGCCGATCACCACCGGCGGGTACTCCCACGACACCATCAGGATTTTCACCGAAGCGGCCCCCCGTTCCGTCGCCGAAACTGCAACCACAGTGCGGATTCGACCGCCGAATAGACGCTGAGCGCAGGATGGATGCGGCCAGCGCAGTCTCGGCGGCCCGGCGGCCCCGGCGAGGCGGTCATCGGGGCAGCCTTCGGGCATCCAGAGCGCCGAAGAGACCGTCGGCGCGGTTCCATCCATCGGCCAGCCGCTGCGCGTTGTCACGCCGGCCCGACGCCAGCGCCCCGGCGATCTCGCGGGTCGCATGGGCGTGCAGATGCGCCCGATAGCGGGCATAGTCGGCGGCCGAGTCCTTGCTCACCATGAAGGGCCAGTCGCTGGAGACGGTCAGCAGCGTTTCGCGCAGGATCTGGTCGGCGACGTGATCGCGGGGGATCGGCCCATCCAGCGACGCCGTCTGCGCCAGAGCCTTGTCGACGGTGGTCAACGCGGTGTCGACGACTTCGGAGTTGAGCTGGACCAGGTCGGCCACCTTCTCGCCGTTCCACACCTGCCAGTCCTTGCCGGAACCCCAAGAGCTGGGCGGCAATTCGACGGCCTCGCCGACGAACCCGTCGGTCAGTGCGTCCCGCAGGGTGCCGACTCGCACCCCGGCGGCCGGCAATGCCCGCAGCACCCGCGCCAGCCAGGTCGGCCCCTCATACCACCAGTGACCGAACAACTCGGTGTCGAAGGCGGCGACCACGTGGGCGGGGCGCCCGATGCGCTCCGACTCGGCGATCAGCCGGCCGCGCACCAGGTCGACGAAGTCGGCGACGTGGATGTCCACCGCGCGGTCGGCCCGTTCGGGGTCGTAGGGCGCCTTGGCCTCCGAGGACACATTGCGGCCGGTGACCCGGGCCGGCTTGAGACCGGTCAGATGGTCGTAGGTGTGGAAGTCGCGGTAGGCGGCATGTCCGGGATAGCCGGATTTCGGCGACCACACCCGATAGCTGACCTGCAGGTCACGCCCGAACGCGACCACGTCGGTGTCGCCGACCGGCCGGCCCAGCGCCGTGTCACCGTGCAGTGACGGGCCGTCCACCATGAAGTGGCTGACTCCCGCGGCGGCATAGTCGTGCTCGAGGCCGGGGGCGTAGGCGCATTCGGGCGCCCAGATGCCGGTCGGGCGGGCCGCCATCCGCAACCACGCGTCGGCCAGGCCTTCGCGCAGCGCGAACTCACGCAGCCGGGGATTGAGCAACGGCTGGAAAGGGTGCGCCAACGGGCCGCCGAGCAGCTCCACCGCGCCGGCGTCGATCAAGCCGCGCAGCAGCGGGCTGCCGCCGTGACGCCACAGTGTCGCGAAGTCCTGCAGCGCTTGGTCGGCCTCAACGCACTCACGAGTCCCGAACGCCCGCAACGCTTCCGGCGTGCACGACTGGTAGCTCGCCGATTTCGAGCGTGGCAGGCACCGCACGCTGGCGGCTTCGGTGGCGCGCAGTCGCCAGTTGGCCAGCCAGTGGTGCATGCCGTCGAGGCAATACGGGTCGTCCAGCTGGGCGTTGACCACCGGCGTCATGCCCAGCGTGACCAACCCGCGGCGGTCTTCGCCGGCCAGTGCGCGCAGCACCCGAAACAGCGGCAGGTAGGCAGCCGACCAAGACTGGTACAGCCACTCCTCGCCGACCGGCCAGCGGCCGTGATGGGCCAGCCAGGGCAGGTGGGTGTGCAAGACCAGGGTGAACATTCCGGGCACCCGGCTTACGGTTGCGTTCACGGCCGCACCGCGATCGCGATCAGATCCAGGCTGTCTTGAATGTCGTGGTTGATGTCGCGCTCGTCGCGGCTCACCACATCGAAGTCGGCCGTGGTGACCGCGGCGACATCGGCGGCCAGCTCGGCGGGCCACGGCGCGTCGGCAACCGCCCGCGCGATCTGGGCGTCGATGATCGAGCCGCCGTGGCGGGCGTCCATCTCGCGCAACCGCGGCCCGTGAAACAGCCCGTACATGACGACCTCGGCGAAGCCAGCGTCGACCAGCAGCTCGGTGAGTTCGTCGGCGTTGAGCTCGCGGGTGTGGAAGGGGTTGATCGGGGTGTCGCGGCCGGGGGAGAAGGTGATCCGGTTCGGGGTGGACACCAGCAGCAGGCCCGACGGCCGCAGCACCCGGGCGCATTCGCGAACGAACTGCCCCTGGTCCCAGAGGTGCTCGATGACCTGGAAGTTGACCACAACGTCCACCGAGGCGTCGGGCAGCGGCAGCGCGGCCAGGTTCGCTTGCATCACGTCGACCCGGGGGTAACGGCTGCGGACGTGTGCCACGGCGGCCTCGTCGTAATCGATTGCGACCACCCGGCGGGCCACCTCGGCGATCAGGTCGGCGCCGTAGCCCTCGCCGCATCCGGCTTCCAGCACGTCACGGCCCGCGCAGCGCGGCGCCAGCCGCTGATAGACGACCTCGTGGCGGCGGAACCAGTAATTCTCGACGTCCAGGTCGGGGATGGTGCGTTCACCCGTGAGGGTCAGCACCGCCGGCGGCGGGCCGGTCGGGGTGTTTCGGGGATGGCCGGGGACGAATGCGCTCATTGTTAAGGCAGGCTAACCCGTAGCGCCCGATTCGCGAACCGCGCACCGGCTACCGGCGGCCCGGCAAGGATGCGGCAGGTGCCGACCAGCGAGCCGAGGGCCCCCCGTTTGCCGGGGTGACCGGGCAATCCGGCAAGTACGACCCGCTATGGTGTGAGGGCAGACCGCAAAAAGTTACCGCCTAGTAACATGCCTGTGCGGTTGCGAACCGCGTGACCGAGTCCGGCTGACGAGCGCTGCCGGACGCCTTCGAGGAGGACGAGCCACACTCATGACAAACATCGTGGTCCTGATCAAGCAGGTCCCGGATACCTGGTCGGAGCGCAAGCTGACCGAGGGTGACTGGACGCTCGACCGGGAGGCCGCCGACGCGGTCCTGGACGAGATCAACGAGCGCGCTGTGGAAGAAGCGCTGCAGATCCGGGAGCGAGAAGGCGGGGAAGGGTCGGTGACCGTGCTGACCGCGGGCCCCGAGCGTGCCACCGAGGCGATTCGCAAGGCGTTGTCCATGGGCGCCGACAAGGCCGTCCACCTCAAGGACGACGGCATGCACGGCTCCGATGTC